>JBLHMO010000015.1:0-33339 GCA_047622145.1 Paracoccaceae bacterium
ACAGGAGAAACCAGTTTCAAACGTTGCACTAGACGGCTAGCTTCTTTTCGTCTTGCTGGGCGAGTTACTTCTTTTTGCCTGCCCAAAAAGAAGTGACCAAGAAAAAAGGCACCCCGCTCCGCAGTCGGTGCTCACTGCGTTCTCACCGGTCCCCTGCGCGCTTCGCATCCGGCGGTGCAAAAAGAAACTCGGGCTGCGCCCTCAGACACTTTTTTGCTTCATCCGCCGAATGCTGCAGTGCTCGGCTGCTCCAAGGGGAATGCGCCTACGCCCCAGCGCTTCCCACTTTGCGATTCACCACTTCCTGCTGTGCCAGATATTCTTCGTAAGTGCCTTGGAAATCGACCAGCTGCTTGCCTTTGATTTCAATAACGCGGGTTGCCAGCGACGACACAAACTCGCGGTCGTGGCTGACAAATATCAGCGTGCCGTCATAGTGATCCAGCGCGAGGTTCAGGGCTTCAATCGCTTCCATATCCAAGTGGTTGGTTGGCTCGTCCATGATCAGCACGTTGGTGTCCATCATCATCAACTTGCCAAACAGCAGACGGTTTTTCTCGCCACCCGAGCACACGCGCACCGGCTTTAGGAAATCGTCTGAGGAAAACAGCAAGCGCCCGAGTGTGGCGCGTACTATCTGGTCGTCGTGGCTAAGTTTGCGCCACTGGCACATCCAGTCGAACAGGTTCAGATCGGTTTCAAAATCTGCCGTACTGTCCTGAGGGCAGTAGCCGAGGGTGGCGTTTTCGGCCCATTTTACAACGCCCTCTTTTATGGCGAGTTCGTCCACTAGGCAGCGCAGCAGCGTGGTTTTGCCGGCACCGTTCTCGCCAATAATGGCCAGACGGCTACCGGCGTCTAGAATTATATTGCCCTTTGTGAACAAAGGCTCCTCAAAACCGTGGCCAATATTTTCCAGTGTTAGCGACTGGCGATGGAGTTTCTTGTCTTGCTTGAAGCGAATGTAGGGTGACACCCGGCTTGATGCCTTGATTTCATCCAGCTGGATTTTTTCAATCCGTTTGGCGCGTGAAGTCGCCTGTTTGGCTTTGGACGCATTCGCTGAAAAGCGGCTGACAAATTGTTGTAGGTCAGCAATTTGAGCTGATTTTTTCGCGTTCTGGGAGTGCAGGCGCTCGCGGGCGGCGGTAGCGGCGGTCATGAAGTCGTCGTAGTTGCCGGGGTAAACCCGCAATTCGGCATAGTCGATATCGGCCATGTGAGTGCACACGGCATTGAGAAAGTGGCGATCGTGAGAAATGATCACCATGGTGCTCTTGCGTTGGTTGAGCACGTCTTCCAGCCAGCGAATGGTGTTGATGTCGAGGTTGTTGGTGGGCTCATCCAGCAGCAGGATGTCCGGATCGGAGAACAAGGCCTGTGCCAACAAGACCCGCAGTTTCAGACCGGGGGCGACTTCGCCCATCGGCCCAAAGTGCAAATGCTCTGGAATGCCAGCGCCAAGCAATATTTCGCCGGCGCTGCTTTCGGCGCTGTAGCCGTCCATTTCCATAAAGCGAGTTTCGAGCTCGGCGACAGCCATGCCGTCTTCCTCAGACATTTCTGCCTGCCCGTAGATGCGGTCTCGCTCTTGCTTTAATTCCCAGAGTTCGCTGTGACCCATAATAACGGTGTCGATGACGCTGTGTTTCTCGAAGGCGAACTGGTCTTGCGACAGCTTGCCAAGGCGCACGCTGGGTTCGATGGACACGTTGCCGGCACTGGGCGTAAGACTGCCATCCAGAATTTTCATAAAAGTGGACTTGCCGCAGCCATTAGCGCCAATCAAGCCGTAACGGTTGCCGCCGCCGAATTTAACGGAAATATTTTCAAACAATGGCTTAGCACCAAATTGCATGGTGATGTTGGCTGTCTGGATCAAGAGTCTATTCCTTGGGTGTGTATGACACCCGATAACTGCATGTGATAAGAAAATGATTAATGCTGTGTGAGGCCCAGTGTTGGCCGGCGATTAAATTAAGGCCGCAACTTACCTGCCTATTTGTGGCCTACCGAGGGTGGTACCGTACACGGCACCCAATCCCACCACTCGTGTTGTCCCGCCTGTCCCTCACCTTTCTTGCGATGCACATCCCAGGTGACGAGAAAGTCTGGGTTGTCGATTTGCTGTTCGTTGCTGTCGTGGTAACTGCCCGCCGGGGCAACAAACCAAGGTGATAGCTCCGGTGGCAGGGTAAAGTCGCGCTCGTCACCGGCTGGGCGCAGAACGATACCGTCTTCGCCGGCGCTGACCACGGCTGCGGACAACATGCGCTGCGATAGTAGCTCGCCGGCCGGATCAAAATAGCTGAGCCCGAGCACGCAGGTCTTGCCAGTGAGGTCGGTGAGTTGTAAGGCCGCATTTGTCATGGTTTTCCGAACCCCGCGATCTAAAATAAAACGCGGCAGCGCAAGGTGCCGGGAATTTCTTTCAGTTTTCTCAAAGCCAGTTCGCTGTAGGCCTGATCGACGTCAATGACGACATAGCCGATAGATTCGTGGGTTTGCAGATACTGGCCTGAGATATTGATGTCGTTTTCGGAGAAGACTAGGTTAATGGCGCTCATGGTGCCGGGCACGTTTTTGTGGACGTGCAGTAGGCGATGGCGGCCATCTTGAGCGGGCAGAGCCACTTCGGGGAAGTTTACCGAGGTAATGGTGGTGCCGTTGTCGGAGTATTTCACCAGCTTTTCGGCCACTTCCATGCCGATGTTCTCCTGGGCTTCCATGGTGGAGCCGCCGATATGCGGCGTCAGGAGGACGTTGTCGAATTCGCGCAGTGGCGAGATAAATTCGTCTGCATTGCTTTTGGGTTCGGTGGGGAAAACATCGATAGCAGCGCCCAGTAAGCGCTTGGCGCGCAAGGCATCGCAGAGGGCGTCGATATCAACTACGGTTCCGCGCGAGGCATTGATTAGGATCGCGCCCTGTTTCATTTGGGCGAACTCTTTCTCGCTAAACATATTTTTGGTCGAGGCTGTTTCCGGCACGTGCAGGCTGACGATGTCGGTTTTGGCCAGCAATTGACTCAGACTGACCTGCGAGGCGTTGCCTAGCGGCAGCTTATTGATTGTGTCGGCAAACAGCACTTCCATGCCCAGGCTTTCGGCGATAACCGATAGCTGCATGCCGATAGAGCCGTAGCCGATGATGCCCAGTTTTTTACCGCGAATTTCATAGGAGTCGGCGGCCGTTTTTTGCCAGATACCGCGGTGGGCGCAAGCATTTTTCTCGGCCACGCCACGCAATAGCAGAATCGCTTCGGCGATAACCAGTTCGGCCACCGAGCGGGTGTTGGAGTAGGGGGCGTTGAATACGGCGACACCTTGCTCGAGCGCGGCGGTCAGATCAACCTGGTTGGTGCCGATGCAGAAGCAGCCGATCGAAGTCAGTTTGGGCGCCTGTGCCAGTACTTCGCGAGTAAGCTGAGTGCGAGAGCGAATGCCAACAAAATGGGCGTCGCTGATGCTGTTAATGAGTTCGTCGCCTTCGAGCGCCTTCTTGTGGTACTCGATATTGGTGTAGCCGGCATTTTTCAGCACAGCAACGGCGGACTCGTGCAGGCCCTCCAGTAACAGGAACTTGATCTTGTCCTTGTTGAGAGATTTTTTACTCATGGTCTCAGTAAATCCAACTTAGGTTTCAATGACTTGCAGCGTCCGGCAATGCGGCTAAATCCGCAGGTGCGCGAAAGGGCGCGTATGGTACCATAGTCGCCCTTTCAAGTACGCCCCAAAAGAGACTCAACACACGATGACTGCTGGTTCCACCGCTGAAGCCGCCACTGTAATTGTTGCCCAGTTAATAGAGATTGTCGGGGCCGCGAATGTCCGCCTGAGTGACGAGGATTTTGTCACTTACGGTCGGGATTGGACGCGCGCGGTAGAGCCGGCGCCGATTGCTATCGTATTTCCCCGGTCGATTGAGCAGGTGCAGGCGGTGATCCGGCGTGCCAATGATCTGGGCTTTGGGATCGTGCCTAGCGGCGGCAGAACCGGCCTGAGTGGCGGCGCGGTAGCCGCCAATGGCGAGGTGGTGCTGGCCATGGATTATATGAACGCGATCAAGAGCTTCGGCGCTATTGATCGCACGGTGGTCTGCGAGGCCGGACTCATTACCGAGCAGTTGCAGAACTATGCTCAGGAGCAGGGCCTGTTTTACCCCGTGGATTTTGCGTCCAGCGGCTCTTCACAGGTCGGCGGCAATATTGCGACAAATGCTGGCGGCATCAAGGTGATTCGCTACGGTATGACCCGCGATTGGGTGGCCGGTTTGACGGTGGTGACGGGTAAGGGTGAAGTGCTGGAATTGAACAAGGGCCTGCTGAAAAATAATGCCGGCTATGATTTGCGGCAATTATTTATAGGCGCGGAGGGAACGCTGGGTGTGATCGTGGAAGCGACCATGCAGTTGACGCGTCAGCCCAAGGCACTGACCGCGATGGTGCTGGGTGTGCCCGACTTCAATGCCCTGATGAATGTATTTAATCAGTTTCAAGCCAGTATCGATTTAACGGCTTTTGAGTTTTTCTCAGAAGCCGCCTTGCAGAAAGTCGTTGAACATCAAGGTTTGGCGCGCCCCTTCGAGAGTGCCACCCCGTATTACTGTCTGCTGGAATTTGAATGCCTGAATGAGCAGATTGAAGAGCAGGCGATGGCTCTTTTCGAAGAGGCGGTGGAACAGGGTTGGGTGGTAGACGGCGTGATGAGTCAGAGCTTAGAGCAGCTTAAAAACTTGTGGCGCTTGCGTGAAGATATTTCCGAAACCATTTCTCGGTGGACGCCTTACAAAAACGATATTGCTACCGTGATTTCAAAAGTACCCGCCTTTCTGCAGGAGGTGGAAACGCTGGTTAACGCCCGTTATCCGGATTTCGAAATTATCTGGTTTGGCCATATTGGCGATGGCAATGTTCACCTCAATATACTCAAGCCCGATGCATTGGATAAAACCACCTTCTTTGAGCAGTGTAGCGAAGTCAGCTTGGAAGTGTTCGATATTGTCGAGCGTTTTGGTGGCAGCGTGTCGGCCGAGCACGGCGTTGGCTTGCTGAAAAAGCCCTATCTTAAGTACACGCGTAGCAGCGCAGAAATTGCGGCCATGAAGGCGATTAAAGCGGTGTTTGATCCCAAATCTGTGATGAACCCCGGCAAGGTTTTTGACTGATTGCCGGGGGAGGATCGTTAAGGTTTAGAAGCGGTAAGTGAAATCTGCGCCGTAGGTTCGCGGTGCCCCGGGCAGGTAGTAGTCGTAACCAAAGCCGGACTGCAGGTTTATGGCGTAGCTGTCGTACTCTTCGTTCGTTAGATTTTTCCCCCACACCGAGATTGAGTAGCTGTCATTGCTGGCATGCCAAGCGATGCGGCCGTTATACAGCCAGTACGCTTCCTGCGAGGTAAATTCATAGCCGATATCGTCGTTGTAGGCGCTATACCATTGGTCGTCCTGATAATTGGCATTACCGTTTACGCTGAGATAACCCTGCTCGGTGACAAGCAGATCGTAATCGAATGAAAAGCTAAGGTTGTACTTGGGCGCGGATATTAGCTCGTTGCCGGAGAGATCCACAGTATCGTCGGCGTCGGCCAGCGTCTGGGTGTTAGCCAGCGTCAGTTCGGTGTACTCAGTGTCGAGAAAGCCCACAGCGAACTGGAGTGTCAGACGCTCGGTTACACTCGCCCAGAGTTCGGCCTCTAAGCCCAGAATTTCGGAGCCACCGGCATTTTCCAAAAAGTTAGAGATACCGACCACATTGATAAATTGTTGATCGGTGTATTCGTATTTAAATACGGCGGCGTTTAAACGCACGCGATTGTCGAACAGCTCTGATTTAATGCCAAACTCGTAAGCATCCAGAAATTCCGGTCGAGCGTAGGCGGTGACGAGTGGGCGCACTTCATAATACACGCCGCCGTTAAAACTACCGCTGCGATAACCGCGGCTGAGGCTGCCGTATAGCATCGTATCTTCGGTAAGTTTGTAGTCGACTCCGAGTTTGCCTGTCCACTCCTTTTCATTGGCTTTCAGTTCCGGTGCCGAATCCTGGTTGTAGGGGCCATGGGTATAGCCGGTGCTTTGCGCCTGTTGCAGTTTGGCTGGGTCCGATAGAATTTGCTGTAGTTCCGTGGCCGTTAGTGGTGCTGGATTAAAAGCGTTATCGACGCCTGTTTCGTTGCCGGGCACATAGGTGCCACGTGGACTGTCGTCGTAGCCAATGCGAGATATATTGAGGTAGGTGAGTGTATTGACGTCTTTGGTGTAGCGTAGGCCGAAATCAAAGCCCAAGCGCGCGGAAAAATCAAAGCGCATTTGTGCGTAAATTGCAGAACTTTCTTTTTCGGTTGATAGTTTTTGGTCGACCTTGCCGAAATCGACGAGAAAGGGGCCAAGAGGGGCGGTGTCGGGGTTGGCCATTATCACGCGGGCATCCGGCAAGGTGTCGTAAATTTCATAAACGTTGTGCATGTCGAGATCTTCAAGGTCGTAGTACAAGCCTGCAATGATGTTAAAGCGTCCTTCGAGCTCGGATACAAAGCGTAAATCCTGACTGTAACTGATGGTGTCGGAAGACCAGACTATTTCAAGCAAGCCCTCGGGTGAGCCGTCGGTATTGGCATCTTGGTAGTATTTCGAGTCGAGATAAGAGCTGACGGAAATTACTGAGTAGTTTTTGGCGTTGTAGGTTAGTGCCAATCCCACCAGATCTGTATCGGTAATTAGCGGACCTACCTGATTGGATTCTGTTTCGTGGAAATCGAGATCGCGCGATGGCCGGGAGTAACCGTTGTTATCGATAAATCCGTTGGTGCCGGCCTGTAGTGGCCCTGTGTCGCGCACGTCTACCCGAGGTTCGTTGCGTGAGGTATTGGTTAAGGCGTCGTTACCTGATCGCGTAAACTTTAGAACGGCCGTCCACGCGTCGTTGAAGGCAAAATTCAGTGCGATTCGCGCTCCTTGGAAATCAGTCTGGGCGAGATTTGAATCGCCCAGTCGATTTTCGACATAACCATCGTCTTTCTTAAAACTGGTTGCAAATCGTGCTGCAAGTCGATTTTCAATGAGGGTATCTTCGATAGCGGCTTCAGCCGTAGTTGCGCCGTAATTACCCGCGCCTAATTTCAGATAGCCGCTGAGATCATCTCCGATCTGCGGTGTGCGAGTAATGATATTGATGGCGCCGCCAGTCGTGTTTTTTCCATACAGCGTACCTTGAGGTCCGCGCAATACTTCAAGCCGTTCTAGATCAAAAAAGTTGGCGCCGTGGCTATATACCGGTGGCAGGTATGTTTCGTCTACATAAACGCCAATTGGGCTCGCTTGATTGGAACTGTAATCCGACATACTGACGCCGCGTATGGAAAAGATGGGCTGGACGTCGCCGTAGGGGCCACTGACCTGCATATTGGGCACTTGCGAGGCAATATCGTTGGCATTCTCGAAACCGAATTTTTCCAGCTGGTTGCTAGTAAGGCCGGTAACCGCGATAGGAATATCCTGCGTGCTTTGAGCTCTTCGCTGGGCTGTTACAACCACCTCTTCGAGTGCGCCTGCGGCCTGAGCGTAATCAGTGGCGAGGAGCGGGCACAGGGAGAGCGCTAAAATGGTGGAGCGCTTACAAAAGCTGCTGCTGAGCATAAGTAACTCCTGTCTTATTTTTTGTCGTTGTATGGGAGAAGCCAGCTATCGGTTTTCAGTTTATTGAGATGCTTGCAGTCTGGGCACATTTGCGGAGAATTAAAAGTATCGGCTGGTATTTGGCGGGCACCTTAATTAGTATACCATTTACAGATCATACAATCGCAGGCGACTGGACAGTCGGGAGGTTTCATGAGCTATATCACTTACGAAAAAATAGACCGTGTTGGTGTAATCACCTTGGATCGGGCGGATAAGGCTAATGCGGTGAATGGCCCCATGCTGGATGAGCTGGACGAGGCATGGTCGATGGCCGCAGCCGACCGAGATGTGCGCGTTATTGTGGTTAAAGCCAATGGCAAGCATTTCTCATCCGGCCATGATATGAGCGGTTCGAACGAAGCTCTGGCGGGCGGCGAGGGCGAACCGGTCAAGGCTGATCAGAGTAATCAGCTCGACTGGAAGGAGCGCGGGCTGGAGGCCTTGTATGAATGGGAAAGTAAACACTACCTAGGCTATTCAAGGCGCTGGCGTGACATCCCCAAGCCCTCCATCGCTGCGGTTCAGGGCGCCTGTATAGCGGGTGGGCTAATGCTGTGCTGGCCTTGCGATCTAATCATCGCATCCGAAGACGCCAAGTTTTCCGATCCGGTTGTGCGCATGGGTATTGGGGGTGTCGAATATCACGCCCACACCTGGGAGCTAGGGCCGCGTAAAGCCAAAGAAATGCTGTTTACGGCGCGCTCAATGAGTGCCGCAGAAGCCCAAGAATTGGGAATGGTCAATCGCGTTGTGCCGCGCGAAAAGCTGATCGATGAAACCATGTCGCTGGCCAACGAAATAGCGCAAATGCATCCTTTTGCACTGGCTCAAGCTAAGCGAGCGGTCAATCAGACCATGGATATACAGGGCTTTTACTCAGCACTGCAGTCGGTGTTCGATATTCACCAGACCGGTCACGGCAACGCTTTATCGGTAGGTGGTTATCCGATTCTGGTCGATTTGAATCAAATGAAAAAGACCAATAGCTAACGCAAGCGTCATAGTGACCGCGTGCCGGCTACAAGGCTCGAGAAATGATAATCGGGCTTATGCGTCGGCCAATCGGATTATTGAGCAGTATTAACTAGACGCGAATCGGCGGGTGGCGCCCCGGATACTGTTATTGCGGTGGCCCTCGCGGTCGTGCAAGGCATGTTCGCAGCGCGACATTAGGGTGAAAAAGAATCGTCGCCGGGTCCGCGTGAGGCAATCACGAGACTAAGGGTCACGTTGGTGGCTGTGCTGCCAAAGCGATATTGCAGTCCGGAAATGGCTCGTTTTAGTTCCTCTGCCCACGCTTTGGCCATCATTTCCGTAGCCCCAATCATGAACATAAATTCTTCGTCACTCGTGCGGCTGTACAGTGTTTAGTCTTTGAATTGTGAAGCCAATACCTTGCTGACGTCGCGCAAGATCTGGTCGCCGGTCGCATAACCATGGGTGTCTTTGATGGATTCGAAATCGTCAACTTTTAATGCAACAAGCGTTGCAGGGTCGATTTGCTCGAATCGGTTTATGGCGTTTACAGTAAATTGACGACGATTATAAATATCCGTTAAATAGTCCACTTGCGCCAGCAGTGTTACGGATTCCGAGGCTTCTGCTAGAAAGTAGGTGCGCTTTAGAACGGCTTGTTCGTAATAGAAGGCGATGACCGCGGTGCAGACGATTGATATTAGCAAAACCAAAAGCTCAGTCATTGCCTCGGCGTCATGCATCGCCTCTCCGGTATACAGCGCAAAAACGCCAAAAAAACAGGCAATTGTATAGATGACGCCGCCTTTAATGCCTAAGAAGAAGGCGCCAAGCATCGTGAAATAGTAGTAACTTCCGATACCGTGTGGTGCTGCCAGCAGTGACAACAGGTGAATGACACAGTACACGTCGACGATAAGAATAATGGCTGCTGCCATAAAGGGAAGATGGCCCGCGCGAAGCAGAACAATAGTCGCTGCTGCGGCTACACTACCGACAGTAAGGCCTATGCCGAGTGTCTGGCTTTGACTCTAAAATATAAATGTCATCGTAGCGCAGGCTGCTATTGTCACGCATAGACAGACTTCCAGCACCGTTAATGGTCTACGCCGACAAGGTAGTCGCCTCGCAAATGCGTTTTTGGTTTAGCTGAAGTCATATCGCTTATTCACTTGATTTTGTGTCATTTCCATTACATGAATAATCTGGTGTTTAATCCTAAATTTGAGGGGGCTTTGGTCTATAGGTAATGACCGCAGCTAGATGAGCTTTCAAATTTTTTGCTGCAATGGCTCGCCAGCGCGATTTTGTGGCATTGAAATTGGATACCACAGGCTGAATGACAGAATAAAGTGAATAGTGCGCGTGAATGACTAAACTATCCCAGTACAGCTAGGCCTAGATACACTGGGGCGTAGCATTAATCTAATTGGCGTTTAGCGTTTGGACGCCTGAAGCAGTGCCCAGTAGCAAAATGTCAGCGGGACGACTGGCAAAAATACCGTTGCTCACTACGCCGACAATATTGTTGATCGCTTCTTCAGTTTTGCGCGGCGTTGCGATGGGGAAGTTGTACACGTCCAGAATAATATTGCCGTTGTCGGTGGTGACACCTTCGCGGTAAACCGGGTCGCCGCCCAGTTTTACCAGCTCACGTGCAACGTGGCTGCGCGCCATCGGTAGCACTTCTACTGGCAGCGGGAAGGCGCCGAGTTGATCCACCAACTTGCTCTCGTCAGCAATGCAGATAAATCGGTTGGATACCGCAGCCACGATTTTTTCGCGCGTTAGCGCCGCGCCGCCACCCTTGATCAGTTCAAGGGCACGGTTGGCTTCGTCGGCGCCGTCTACGTAGGCCGCAACGCTGTCTACGCTGTTGAGGTCATATACTGGAATGCCGTGTTTTCTCAGGCGCTCGGCCGAGGCCTCAGAGCTGGCAACCGTGCCTTCTATATCCGCTTTGAATTCTGCCAGCAGATCAATGAAGCAATTCGCGGTCGAGCCGGTGCCAATGCCGATAATTTCGCCATTCTTAATATCGGCTTTGACTGCTTCGATGGCGGCAGCAGCAACAGCTTGCTTGAGTTCGTCCTGGGTCATGATAGTGCCTGCTGGGGGAAAAGGACGCAGTATAAAGGCTCTCGCTGGACGGTGCGAGACCCATGGTTTTGCGTCCGCCGTCCGCCGCCAGATGTCCGCTGCGAGGAGCGCCTGTTGGGGCAGGCCTCTTTTCGCGTTAGACTGCGTCTTTACTGATCCGCGCATAAAGGAAAAACCGTGCCCCAGCGATATATCAAGAAGATTCTCGAAGCCCGTGTCTACGATGTGGCCATCGAGACGCCGATTGACGAAGCTCGGCAGTTGTCGGCACGTATCGGCAACCGGGTATTTCTCAAGCGTGAGGATTTGCAGCCGGTGTTTTCCTTCAAGTTGCGTGGTGCCTACAATAAAATGGCTAGCCTTAGCGAGGAGGAGCGCGCGCGCGGCGTGGTTGCGGCCTCGGCCGGAAATCACGGTCAGGGTTTGGCGCTGGCGGCGCAGAAGTTCGGCTCCAAAGCCAATATTGTTATGCCCAAAACCACGCCGCAGATCAAAGTGGATGCGGTGAAGGCGCGCGGCGGCAAGGTGATTTTGCACGGCGATACCTACGATGAGGCCTCCGCGTATGCGAAACAACTTGCTGCCGACAAGGGCATGGCCTATGTCCATCCCTACGATGACCCTGAAATTATCGCGGGGCAGGGCACGATCGGTATGGAAATTTTGCGCCAGCATACTGGCCCGTTAGATGCAGTCTTTGTGCCGGTGGGTGGTGGCGGCCTAGCGGCTGGCGTTGCTGCCTACATCAAATATGTTCGGCCAGAAGTAAAGGTCATTGCGGTTGAGTCGGAGGATTCTGCCTGCCTGAAGGCTGCGCTTGCGGCGAATCGGCGAGTGACATTGAAGGAAGTGGGTTTGTTTGCCGACGGTGTGGCCGTGGCTCAAATCGGCAAGGAAACGTTCCGGGTCTTGAAGACGACCATAGACGGGGTGGTCACCGCATCGACCGATGAAATCTGTGCCGCGATTAAAGATATCTTTGACGATACTCGCTCTATTGCTGAACCAGCGGGAGCCCTGGCTCTGGCTGGCTTGAAAAAATACGTCGAAGAAAATAATTGTCAGGGGCAAACCTTTATTGCCATCCACAGCGGTGCGAATACTAATTTTGATCGTTTGCGCTATATCTCTGAGCGCACCGAAATTGGCGAGCGTCGCGAAGCGATACTCAGCGTTCAGATTCCGGAGAAACCCGGTAGTTTTAAACGGTTCTGCGAGGCGCTGGGTAAGCGTAATATCACCGAGTTTAACTATCGCTACAGCGATAGCCGCGATGCGCAGATTTTTGTCGGCGTACAGATTTCGCCGGAAAACAATGACCGTGAAGAGCTCGTTGGCGAATTGAAAAAGCTGGGGTACCCAGTGTGGGATATGACCGATAACGAAATGGCTAAGTTGCACGTTCGCTACATGGTCGGTGGGCACGCGCCGGCGTCAGTGACCAATGAGCGCTTATACCGTTTCGAGTTTCCCGAGCGTCCGGGTGCCTTGATGAAATTTTTGAAGACTATGCCACAGGCCTGGAATATTTCACTGTTCCATTACCGCAACCACGGTTCAGCCTATGGACGCGTATTAGTGGGTATGCAGATTGACGAGAAGGACCGCGGCAAGGTAGGGGAATACTTGGATAAGCTGCATTATCCCTATCTGGAAGAAACGGCTAATCCGGCGTATACGCAGTTTTTGAGTTAGATTTTTATTGAGTAAAAAAGACCCAACGCCCTTGGCTCATGCAGGCCTAAGGTGGACTTAGGTGCGCGTACTGCCGTAGTCGGCATTGACCAGCTCAACTCACCTTTGCTTAAACCAATAAAACCCTTTGTCGGTCGCAATTGCGTCCAGCGGTATATCCCAGCTTTGCACGGGTAGCTCGTTCATGCGCTGGCACTCGTGCGCCAACCCGATCAGCAGTGGGCGGCTACTCTGTTGTAGCTTGGCCAGTGTTTGATCGTAAAATCCGCCCCCCATGCCCAATCTATTCCCTTTTGCATCAAAGCCCACCAGCGGCAGCAGGATCACATCCAGCCGATGTGGCGCTCTAGGTAGGCTACGATTTGCCGGGGGCTCAGGAATCTTGAAGCGGTTGCGTTTAAGGGTCTGTCCCGGGCGGTAGCGGCGAAACTGTAGCTGCTTGCCGTTAATACAGGGTAGGAAACACAGTCGCCCCTGCCTGGCCAGGCGCAGCAGGCTTGGGCGCGGTGAGATCTCGCCATCGCTGGCCATGTAAAAGCCGATGGTTCTTGCTGTGCGCAGGGCTGTTTGCCGGCGAAGTTGAAGGTCGAGGCGCGCACTCGCTGAGCGCTGTTGCGCTGCACTGAGTTGGCGGCGGCGATCACGCAGCTCGCGGCGTAGTTCCTGTTTGCGAAGTGTACTCATGACTGGATGTTGGCGAAAGCTTGAAGGACAAACAAGATGGGAGAAGAAATAAAACCCCGGGATACCGTTGGCTGCGTGACCCTTGAACCCAAGGGTTCAAGGTGGCCATTTTCGAGATACATCAGGCTTCCCGACTTGCGGACATGCACAACAGTACCAGCTGAAAACAGCCTAGTGTAGAAGCATCGGCTCAGGGATCTAGCAGTCTGACGCATATCCCAGGGAGTACACATAGTATAGCACTTGAGCCGCCTGACCCATAGGGGCTATCCACTACTTGCGCTTATACAAAGGCTGTATTGTGTGTGAATTGGTCGGCGTTGTAGCGTTTAGTGTGTGGGCTTTATTAAGCCTTTGCTAGCCAGAGTGAGCCGCAGGCTCTCGATCCGGTCGCGATTGACATCAAAGTCGTAGTAACCAATGCGACCGGAGGAGCGGACATCGATACGACCGCTATCGGCGTCGAGCAGTAATTCCAAGTCGTCGGTGTACCAGCCCCAGGGGCTGGTAACTTCGGCGTGGAGATAGTTCGCTTCGTGTTTGGCGATCAGGGTTCTATCTTGGCGGCTAACGACGGCAATGACGTTCTGCCAGTTGGCTGTTATCGGTGTTACTAGGTAGAAGGCTCCGGCGCGTTTTTCAGCTAAATGTTCAGCGCTACTAACGCAACGTGGTGATGCCGGACAATCGCTGAGGCGCTTATTGTCGAGACCGACGCTGTATTCAGTGAACTGGGCGCAGGCACTGAGGCCGGCGCAAATGAGCAGAATAAAAAAACGCTTAATCATAGTGAGCAGTGTTGTGAGGTACGTGCCTTTATATACGCAGCTGACGGGCAATTAGTTTATTTCCAGCTGGCGTAGGCGGTGCAGCGCGTCTTCGACCTTGTCATTCACCCGCTTGAGGGCGTCATTTTGGGATTTGCTAGGGCCTTGGCCTCCACCCTCTAAAAGCTCATAGGTGTTGTTCAGTGCAACCATGACGGCGACTCGCTCCAGTCCGACAATCTTACCGCTGGCGCGAATGTCGCGCATTTTCTTGTCTAGGGTAGCTGCTGCTTGGTGCAGACCAGCTTCCTGCCCGGGGGGGCAGGTTACCTGATATTCCTTGTCTAAAATGCGGACTATAACGGTGTGCTGGCTCATGAGTCTTGCTCCAGGGCGCGGAGGCGCTGAATCATGGATTCGACCTTGTTGCGCGCCAGATTGGTCTTTTTCAGCAGAGATTCCCGCTCTAGCTTCCATGAGGAAGCGCCAGCTTTCAGCGTCTGGTTCTCACGGTTGAGCTGTTCGCAGAGCTGTATAAGCTCGTCGATTTTTTTCTCAACAGCTTTAACTGTTATGTCTGCCATGGTTCCTCGTCGCCCCCGCAAGCGTCGTTAGCCGGCCTGCGATGGCCGAACGTATAATGAGTAGCTCTTAGCCGCTTAGTCTAGGGCTGGCGCGGTTGGTGGTCAATCGCCCAAATATACAGTAATTCAAGAACCTGCTGCGCAGAGTTAAGGTCTAGCTGAACTTTGAATCGCGGTTTTTTCGCATTTCTCCTAGGGTGCAGGTACCATTTGCCCGATTTTCCAGCTGCCCAGAGAGCGCCTAATGTCTATAGAACTACCCGATCACGATGATATTGCCAATGTGTTTGTTGAGCTGGGGGCC
Organism: Paracoccaceae bacterium; assembly: GCA_047622145.1. GTDB lineage: Bacteria > Pseudomonadota > Gammaproteobacteria > Pseudomonadales > Spongiibacteraceae > Litorivivens. The sequence continues at coordinate 14,787 of JBLHMO010000015.1, forward strand.
TTGTATCCACCCTCGGAGTTGCATGGTTTTTTTGTGGGCCAGCAGGTGTTGGGGGTTCGGATCGACGACGTTGAATCGCGTACCCAAGTGGAGCAACTGCTGGACATTGAATCGATTAAGGCTGAGCACTGGCAACATCTGCTCGCACTCAAACTGGCCGCAGCTGCGCAACTGGGAGCCGAGATATCGGCCATGGCCTTGCTGTTGCCGGACGATGACGTCGACTTAGGGCAGCGGGTCGCAGCGGTGGGTAGTTGGTGCCAAGGGTTTTTGACCGGCTTTGCAATGGCGGGTAAGCAACGCCAAACCACTGAAGGCCAGCAGCAGTATTCAAAGACGGTGTCAGAAATTCTTTCGGACATAGCGGCAATATCGCAGGCTGGATTGGATTCTGAAGAAAGCGATGAGACGCAGGCCCATTTTCAGGCGCTGGTTGAATACTTGGAAATGGCCACCGTGACGATCTTTGTGGAGTGCTGCGCGCAAGAAGTGCTAAAAGGCGAACATCCGGCTCCCAAGCAGGTACATTAGGCGGTAGCCTTTTCGTGGTCGCGATAGACGGTGCGAAGTCTGGTGGAAAGTTTGATAATCTGCCTAATCCCCATGTGGTGTGAGAATTGATGAAGGTAAGTAAGCAGGAATTTGTCCGTCGTCGCAGTAAGCTAATGGCCGCGATGGAACCCAACAGTATTGCCATTGTGCCCGGTGCAAACGAAAAAATACGCAACCGGGATGCGGAGTATCCTTTTCGTCAGGATAGCGATTTTTATTATCTCTGTGGTTTTGTTGAGCCGGAGGCGGTGTTGGTGCTGCTGCCGGGGCGTGAACACGGCGAATTCATTATGTTTTGTCGCGAGCGCGACCCTGCAATGGAGCTGTGGAATGGCTATCGTGAGGGGCCGGAGGGTGCCTGCAGTCATTACGGCGCCGACGACGCTTTTCCCGTTAGTGATATTGACGACATTTTGCCGGGCCTGATCGAAGGCCGTGAGCGCGTCTACTACGCGATGGGTCGCCACCCGGAATTCGACCAGCATGTGATGCAATGGGTCAATGTCATCCGCTCCATGGCTCGCAGCGGCGCGCAGCCGCCGGGAGAGTTTTTGGATCTCGACCATTATCTCCATGATTTGCGTATATACAAAAGCGCGGCTGAGCAGCGGCTGATGAAGCGCGCTGGCGAAATTTCGGCTGGTGCTCATGTGCGTGCTATGCAGTACTGCCGCCCTGGCCTGCACGAATATCAGCTTGAAGCGGAAATCCTGCACGAATTTGGTCGCAACGGCGCGCGCTTTCCTGCCTATAGCAGCATTGTCGGCTCCGGTGCCAACGGCTGTATTTTGCACTACGTTGAAAACGCTAGCGCCATTCGCGATGGCGATCTGGTGCTGATCGATGCGGGCTGCGAATTTGAATACTACGCCGCCGATATTACCCGCACCTTTCCCGCCAATGGCCGTTTCAGTGACGAACAGCGCGCTCTGTACGATGTGGTACTCAAGTCGCAGTACGCGGCCATCGACGCGGTACGCCCCGGCAATCACTGGAATCAGCCCCACGACGAAACCGTTCGCGTTATCACTGAGGGGCTGGTCGAGCTGGGTTTGTTGAAGGGAAAGGTGACCAAGCTGATTGCCGACGAGGCCTATCGTGCTTTTTATATGCATCGCGCTGGCCATTGGCTTGGTCTGGATGTGCACGATGTCGGCGACTATAAGGTGGGCGGCGAGTGGCGCCTGCTGGAGCCGGGCATGGTGCTGACGGTGGAGCCGGGTATTTATGTGTCGCCGAACAATGAAAAAGTAGAGCCGCGCTGGCGCGGTATTGGTATCCGCATTGAAGACGACGTGCTGGTGACTAAAGACGGCAGCGAGGTGCTTACGGCCGGTGTGCCTAAAGACGCCGACGAGATTGAAGCCTTGATGGCGGCGCCTCCGGTAGGCCAAGCGGTAAGTCAATCGCTAGGGAATGGGGCAGGAACGGCGTGAGTGCAAAAACTGCCACTTACGATGTGGTGATCGCTGGCGGCGGCATGGTCGGCGCCAGTTTAGCACTGGCCCTGAGCCGCTATAGCGAGGGCGCTCTCTCGGTTTTGCTGGTGGAAAGTTTTCCACTGCCGACCACCGGCGCGGCGCCAGTGTATCGCCCCAGTTTTGATGCCCGCTCTACCGCGCTGTCCTACGGCAGTCGTCAGATTCTTGACAGTGTTGGTGTGTGGGCCGCTTTGCACAGGCACCTAACTCCCATTACTTGCATACACGTTTCTGACCGCGGTCATATCGGCAGCGCATTGCTCACTGCACAAGAGCAAGGTTGGGATGCGCTGGGCTATGTTGTAGAAAACGCTTGGCTGGGCAATGTGTTGTTGAATGCACTTCACGCAGCGCCCGGGGTGGAATGCCGGTCGCCCGCGAGCGTGACGGCCGTTGAGGAAGGCGGTGATCTGGCGCGACTGCTGCTGAATAATACTCGAACGGAAGATAGAGGCGCTGAAGCGGAGACCATTCTCTGTCGTTTGCTTGCGGTTGCCGACGGTGCCCAGTCGGGCTTGCGTAGCGCGCTGGGGATTGCCGGTAAAGTGGTGGATTACGCCCAGCACGCGGTGATTGCCAATGTGTGTTTTGAAAAGCCTCACGGTGGTATCGCTTACGAGCGCTTTACCGATCAGGGGCCACTGGCCTTGTTGCCGCTTGCTAATAGCGAGCAGGGCGAGTCGCGTGCCGCCTTGGTTTGGACGCTGTCGTCGGAGGATGCAGCCAGTGTTCTGGCGGTCTCTGACGAAGCATTTTTAGCGCAACTGCAAAAGCGCTTTGGCTATCGCCAGGGCCGCTTGCTGAGAGTGGGTGAGCGCGCCAGTTTTCCGCTTCAGTTAGTGGAAGCCGAAGAACAAGTGCGCCCCAATATTGTGGTGATGGGCAATGCCGCCCACTCCCTGCATCCGGTTGCAGGGCAGGGTTTTAATCTGGCCTTGCGCGATGTCGCGCGTTTGGCGCGGCGGCTGGCGCAGACATCGACGGCAAATCTAGGCGAGCTGGCTCAGCTAAGGGCCTATTTGAATTCGCAACACAAGGATCAGCGCAGTACCGTGGAGTTGTCCCATCAATTGCCGGCGCTATTTGCGCGCAATAATTCACTGTTCAGCTTGGGTCGGAATCTCGGCTTGTTGGCGCTGGATGTACTGCCGTCGGCAAAAAGCCGCTTTGTTGAACAGGCTGCTGGCTTGGCGCCGGGGAATGCCCGTGGTTGATACGCTTGTTGTACTTGCCGCTACAAGGGCACAAAAAAGGATGCGAATAGGTGAGTAAAGCCAAGCATTACGATGTGCTGATTGTCGGTGGTGGCCTCGCCGGCTTGGGCATGGCTGCCGGGCTTGCGAATCTCCCTATTCGGGTGGCGCTGTTAGAAGCGGGCTCGCTGGAGGCAAACTGGCCCGCGCTGGGCGAGGGTGTCGCGGATTATGACCCTCGTGTTAGCGCCATCACGCATGCCTCTCAGCAGTGGCTGGCAAAGCTGGGTGCATGGGAGAGCATCAGTCAATCCCGGGTCTGCAGCTACACGGATATGCTGGTGTGGGACGCCGAGGGCACAGGTGAAATCCACTTTCAGGCCCAGGAAGTGAATGCCGATAGCCTCGGGCATATCATCGAAAACCGATTGATTGTTGCGGCACTCGCTGAGCGTGTTGCCGAAGCGGCTAACATCCACTGTTTTGCGAACAGCCCGGTCGCGCACATGGGTTATGCGGGCGGCGCGGCAAGGCTGCTGCTAGAAAATGGCAAACAGTTGGAGGCGGATTTACTGATTGCCGCTGATGGCGCCAATTCACGGATCCGACAGTGGGCCGATTTCAAGACCCGCGAGTGGGATTACGGCCAGCAGGCCATCGTTACAACCGTTAAAATGGCGAACAGCCACAACTTCACTGCCTGGCAGCGGTTTTTGCCGCAGGGACCTTTGGCCTTTTTGCCGCTGGCGGCGACTGATGCGGCTGACCACTATTGCTCCATTGTTTGGTCCGCCGATGCCGACTACGCCGCTGAGTTGATGGCGCTGGACGACACCGCTTTTAGCGCGGCACTGGCGCGCGCCTTTGAGTTGCGACTTGGCGCGGTCGAGGCCGTCAGTCGCCGCTTCAGTTTTCCTTTGCGCCAACGGCATGCGGTGGACTACATCAAGCCGGGCATTGCCTTGATCGGTGACGCCGCCCACAGTATTCACCCACTGGCCGGGCAGGGCATCAACCTAGGCTTCAAGGATGCGGCGGCGCTGCAGGACGAAATACGCCGTGCGATTGAACACGGCGGGCCCTTGGGAAGTGAGGCCATGCTAGGCCGCTATCAGCGCCGCCGCAAAGGCGACAATCTGAGCATGATGGCGGCAATGGATGGTTTCAAACGCTTGTTCGCGCAGCAAGACTTGCCGGTGCGCTGGCTGCGCAACACCGGCATGCGTTGGCTCAACGATATCGCTCCACTCAAGCGGCAGTTAATCCGTCGGGCAATGGGTTTGAGCTGAACAGTCCGCGACGCGGATTGGATTAGCGGTTACGCCTTCGAAGCTTCGTGTGATTTCCATTGTCATTACGAATGATAATGATTATCATTTTTGCCTTTTCATGATTGAGGGATGTCCATGCGTGTGTTCAAGCTGTTCGCAATGCTGCTGGTAGTCGGAGTGACGGCCTGCGGTGAAGGGCCTGGCACCGGTTCGGACGATGGCCTAGTGGTCTATACCGCGCGCAAAGAGCATTTAATCAAACCCTTATTTGACCGATTTACCGCGCAAACGGGCATCCCCATCCGTTATGTGACCGATGCAGCAGGGCCACTGCTGGCAAGGCTGGACGCGGAAGGCGCGCGCAGCCGCGCCGATATTCTGATCACGGTGGACGCCGGTAATCTTTGGCAGGCGGCGCAGGCCGGTGTGTTGCAGCCGATACAGTCGCCGGTGCTAGACGCCAATATACCCGCATCACTGCGCGATGAAGGTAATCGCTGGTTTGGCTTGAGTATTCGGGCTCGCACCATTGTGTACTCCGCAGAGCGCGTTTCGAACGATGAGCTGAGCACCTACGAGGCACTGGCAGAACCGCGCTGGTCAGGTCGACTGTGTTTACGCACCTCAAAAAAGGTCTACAACCAGTCTTTGGTTGCGACCATGATTGTTGCCAATGGTGAAGCGCAGACGGAAGCTATTATCGAGGACTGGGTTGCCAATCTTGCAGTGTCCCCGTTTTCAAACGACAACAAAGTGGTTGAGGCGATTGCTGCCGGACAGTGCGATGTGGGAGTTGTAAATACCTACTACCTTGCCCGCATGGTAGTCGATGATCCGCAATTGCCGGTTGCCATGTTCTGGCCAAACCAAAGCGGCGAAGGCGCTGCTGGGCGCGGAGTTCACGTCAATATTTCTGGCGCGGGAATCACCCGCGCGAGCCAGCATGTCGAGCAAGCGCAACGTTTGCTCGAATGGTTGTCGGGCACTGACGCCCAGCTGCAGCTGGCCTTGTTGAATCAGGAGTACCCCGTTAATCCGCTGGTGGGTTTGCCCGAGCCGCTCAAGCGCTGGGGCGAATTTCGCGCTGACGATATTCCGGTCGCCGAAGCGGGCCGCTTGCAGCCTGCCGCTATTCGGCTAATGGATAGGGCCGGGTATCGTTGATTTGCACATAAACGACGCACTGGTCAGCGCAGGTCGGCGCAGCTTGAAACCGCTGCTGCGCCTTACCGCCGTCGTCGCTGTGCTGGCGGTGTTGGCGCCGATACTCGTGGTTGTTACCAGCTGGGGTTCGGATCAGACCGAGATTTGGCAACACTTGATCGAAACCCAGCTGTCGAGTTTGTTGCGCAATACGTTTGTACTGCTAGTGGGCGTGGGCGTGCTGGTCAGCGCGCTGGGTATCAGTCTGGCCTGGCTGGTGGTGATGTGCGAATTTCCGGGTCGCGCTCGCTTTGAATGGTTGCTGATGCTACCGATGGCCGTGCCCGCCTATGTGCTGGCATTTGTGGTGCTGGGCTTATTTGATTTTAGCGGGCCTTTGCAGCAATTCCTCGAGGCTAGATTTGGATGGCAGCTGATCGATGTGCGTCATGAATTTACGGTTATCACGATACTGGCCTTGGTTTTGTATCCCTATGTGTATTTACTGGCGCGCAGTGCCTTTCTGGCGCAAAGCACCGACACGATTGAAGCCGCGCGCAGTCTCGGTGTCAGCTCCTGGGGTGCTTTCTTCCATGTGGCACTGCCGATGGCGCGGCCAGCGATTATCGCGGGTGTGTCGCTGGCGCTGATGGAGACGCTGGCTGACTTCGGCACCGTTGCCATCTTTAATTACGACACCTTCACCACTGCGATATACAAAGCGTGGTTTGGTTTTTTTAGCTTGCAGGCGGCGGCGCAACTGGCTTCCTTGCTGCTCTTTTTTGTTGCTTTAACCTTGTTTGGAGAAAAACGGCTGCGCGGCAAGCGTCGTTTTGTTCAAGGCGCAAAGCTCTACCACCATTACCGCACCCCCTTGCCCCGGACGACAGCGTGGTTGGTAAGTGGATACTGCGCTGTGGTGTTGGCGCTGGCCTTTATTTTGCCGGTCGGCCAAATGCTGGTCTGGGCTTGGGAGCTCGGAGCGGCGCAATTGGACGAGCGCTTTCTCGGGCTCTTGTGGCACTCGCTGTGGCTGGCATCGCAAGCGGCAATGGTCACCGTAGCGTTGGCGACGCTGCTGGCCTTTAGTCGCTGGCGCGCGTCGCAACGACAAAGGGCATTTTTCGATCTCGCGCAATTGGGCTATGCGCTGCCGGGTTCGGTACTGGCGGTCGGTATCGTCATTTCATTCACGGCTCTGGATACGCATTTTGTCTTTCCGCTGCAATCGTTTTTGGGCTTGGAGCCGCGCTCGCTGCTGGTGGGGACGGTGTTCGCTCTGCTAGCCGCTTACGCAATACGTTTTTTGGCGGTGGCCAGCGGCTCAATCGACGCGAGCCTGCTGCGTATTCGGCCCTCCATTCCCGACGCCGCTCGCACGCTCGGTGCTAGGCCTGTGGAGCTGTTGTGGCGGATTTATTTGCCTATGTTGCGCCCCGGTTTACTGACGGCGACGATTTTGGTATTCGTTGATGTGATTAAGGAAATGCCTGCAACCTTGCTGCTGCGTCCCTACGGCTGGGATACACTAGCGGTGCGCATCTACGAAATGACCTCCGAAGGTGAGTGGCAGCGCGCGGCCTTGCCGGCGCTTACGATCGTGCTACTCGGACTGGCGCCGGTGATCATCAGCATCAAACGCACCGTAAGATAGTTTTTATTTGCTGGCGGCGGCGTTAGAATGCGGCCTTTATTTATTGCGGGTTTATAGGGGATCGACATGAGCAACTCACCGAGCGAGCTGAAGTATGCCAGTAGTCACGAGTGGGCGCGTCTGGAAGATGACGGCACAGTAACCATTGGCATCACCGATCATGCTCAAAAAGCACTGGGTGATGTGGTCTTTGTCGAGCTGCCGGAAATCGGCAACACCTACAGCGCTGGCGAAGAAATAGCTGTTGTCGAATCGGTAAAAGCGGCCTCGGATATTTATGCCCCCTTGGGCGGTGAAGTGATTGCGATCAATGAGGCTCTGCAGGATTCGCCTGAGATCATTAATGAGTCGCCCTACGATGACGGCTGGTTTTTTAAATTGCAGCCCAGCGAAGTAGGTCAGCTCGAAAACCTCCTGCTAGACGCGGAAGACTACGACGCCGAGTGCGAAGGCTAGCCGGCGCTGTTCGCCCGGATTGGATCCGGTTAGACAGGCCCCGCTTAAATTATCCGTCTTGTAATGGTTGCACGGTGCAAAACCGTGCAGTCTCATAGCCTCAGTTAAAACAATAATCCCCACAATGCTGAGATTGCTATGAAACGTGTTCTGATGCTGGCACTTGGCGCCGGTCTGCTTGCTGCTCTCATGTACCAATTTAGCAAACCGGAGCCGATTGATCCCGACCTGCGCCGCCAGGCTATGCGCGCTCAATACTACGCAAGTGTTGCCCGCAACCCTGAGTTTGCGACGCCTGTACGAGAGCCCTGCGCCGATCATCAGTCCGAGCGTCAGTCCCTATTTGGCGGCCTACACGTGCACACCGCTTACTCCACGGATGCCTATGCCTTTGACACGCGGGTAAGTCCGGACGAGGCCTACCGCTATGCACGCGGCGGCTCAGTTTTGCTGCCACCGTTAAATGCCAGTGGTGCGGGCACGCGCTTGCTGCGCAACGAGCGGCCTCTGGATTTTATGGCAGTGACAGATCACGCCGAGTACATGGGTGAGGGCAGCCTTTGCCTGGACCCCGCCCAAGAAGCACACGGCACATTGGTCTGCAAAATTTACCGGGGCGATCTCCGTCTGCCGGTATCGGAGATCATGCAGCCGCTGGTTCGTATGCTGAGTTTTATCATTTACGGTAAGGAGCGGCCAAGCTCCGTGTGCGGCGCTGATGGCAGCGCTTGCATAGAGCGCAGCGGTGAGGTTTGGCAGGATATACAACGCGCCGCCGAGGACGCTTACGATCGCAGTAGCGAGTGTAGCTTTACTAGTTTTGTTGGCTACGAATACTCACTGGCCGAGAAATCCAGCAATTTGCACCGCAATGTTATTTTCTCTACGGCCACGGTGCCGCCGTTACCCTTAAGTTCCAAGGAGGCACCGGAGCCTCCTCAGCTGTGGCAGTGGCTGCAGGATTACTGCCTTGACGCCGGTGTGGGTTGCGATGCGCTGGCCATTCCTCACAACAGTAACTGGAGTAGTGGCCGCATGTTTTTCCCGGAGTATCCGGGTGCGAATACTCTGGCAGAAAAACGCGTAGCGGCGGCGCTGCGCAAGCGCATTGAACCCTTGGCAGAAGTCGTTCAGGTGAAGGGCGATTCCGAATGTCGTCGCGGTCTCTACGGTGTCACCGGCACGGTTGACGAGCAGTGCGATTTTGAAAAGCTGCGTCCGCCGTCAGAAGTGGTGGAAGACTGTCAAGACAATAAGGGTGAAGGCGGCATGATGCTCAAGGGCTGTCTGTCACGCTTTAGTTACACCCGCTATGGCTTGATTCAGGGTTTGGCCGAGCGCGATAAGTTGGGCGTTAACCCTTTTGAATACGGTCTGATTGCTGCGTCCGACAGCCATAATGGTACTGGCGGTGATGTCGATGAGCGCAAGTACGAGGGTGCCCACGGCATGGATTCAACGCCGGAAAAAAGGCTGATTAAGGAATACGATGTGCCCGGCGGCATCGCCACTGGCTCGCCCCTGCGCTATAACCCCGGCGGCGTTGCGGGCGTGTGGGCGGAAGAAAATAGCCGTGGCGCGATCTTTGCTGCGCTCAAGCGCCGAGAAACCTTTGGCAGCAGCGGGCCGCGCATTGTTCCGCGTTTTTTTGGTGGCTGGGAAATCGCCGACGCCATCTGCAGCAGCGAAGATCTCGCGCAGCAGGGCTACGCTCAGGGGGTGCCCATGGGTGCCGTGCTGCCGGATAGGCCGCTAGCGGCGGCCGCGCCGCAGTTCGTGCTGTCGGCTTTGCGCGACAGCGAGGGCAATTTGCTGCAGCGCTTACAGATTATCAAAGGTGTGGTCCGCGATGACGGCCAGATGGAAGAGACCGTCTACGATGTAGCGGGCCATGAGCCGGGTGCTGCGACGGTGGATATGCAAAGCTGTCAGCCCAGTGGACCGGGCAGTACCAGCCTCTGCGCGCGCTGGCAGGACCCTGATTTTGATGCCGAGCGTGCGGCGGTCTATTACCTGCGGGTGCTGGAAAATCCGAGTTGCCGCTGGAGCAGCTGGCAGTGCCTGGATGTTGAGGGCGAGAAACCGCCAGTGTGCTCAGACCCGGATCTGGTCAGAACCATTCAGGAGCGAGCCTGGACGTCGCCAATTTGGTATTACCCAGAGTTATAAGTCGGACGTCAGGCGTCGGACACTAGCTCCGCAGCGAAATAATTGGCCAACCCTGCCGTTGCGCTTCTGCCTGCAGCCTGTCATCGGGATCAACGGCGACCGGCTTATCAACCAGTCGCAGTAGCGGTAGGTCGTTGTGGGAATCGGAATAGAAGGTGCTGCCGTCGAGGCTTAAGCACTTCGCGGCGAGCCGTTCTTGCAACAGAATCACCTTCCCTTCCTGAAAGCAGGGTGTGCCGCTTGGTTCGCCGCTGTAGCGTCCGTCTTTAATTTCAGCCTCGGAACTGATAATGTCGGGAATACCCATCGCTTCTGCGATGGGGCGGGTAATGAAGGTGTTGGTGGCGGTCATAATCATGCAATGATCGCCAGCGTCCTTGTGTTGCTGGATGAGGGCATCCGCTTTGGCTAGCCGCATAGGCGCAACAAACTGGCTCATAAAGTCCCGGTGTAGGTCGCTCAATTCTGCCATGCTGTAGTGTGTCAGCGGTTCTAGGGCAAAGCGCAGGTAGGAGACGATATCTAGGCTGCCGTCCTTGTAGTGCTGATAAAAAGTGTCGTTTGCCTGTTTAAAGGCATCGCCATTAACAAGCCCGCGAACCACTAGAAATTCGCCCCAAGCGTGATCGCTGTCGCCGTTGAGGAGTGTATTGTCGAGATCAAAAATTGCTAGCGCCACCGGGTTCTGCCATCGAAAACAAATGAGGGCGATAGTGTAGTGGCAGGCCACAAATTTTTCACTGTATCGGTGCCTGTTATTTCTGATGATTCCCGGCGCGTGCTATTTGTGGAAGAATAAATTTTCTGCACTAACAATAAATTACGAGAGCGTGAGAGTGATAGACGCGGAAGGATTCAGGCCCAATGTAGGCATGATACTGGCAGATGGCCGGGGCCGTGTCCTGTGGGCGCGTCGGGCCGGGCAAGATGCCTGGCAGTTCCCTCAGGGAGGTATTAAGCCCAACGAGAGTCCGGAACAAGCTCTGTTTAGAGAGTTGCGCGAAGAAGTTGGCCTATTGCCGGAGCACGTGCGTGTGCTGGCTTCAACCCGGGGCTGGTTGCGATACCGGCTGCCGCAGCGCCTAGTGCGCAGCGGCGCCAAGGGGCCGCTCTGCATTGGCCAGAAGCAAAAGTGGTTCTTGCTTGAATTTCTGGGTGACGATTCGGCAATCGATTTGGATCTGGATCCAGCGCGCCCGGAATTCGATGGCTGGGAGTGGGTCAGCTACTGGTATCCGGTGGATCAAGTTGTCGCTTTCAAGGCGGAAGTCTATCGGCGGGCGATGAAGGAATTGTGCCTCCGGCATAGCCGCTTGGTTGCTGACAATCTCGCCAATAGTCTTGTACCGAGGTCTGGCTGATGATGCTGGATGCTCTCAGGCGCATCGTTCAGGCGGTCAATGGCGCCAATGATCTTCAATCCGCGCTAGAAATCATGGTGCAGCGTATCAGTCAGGTGATGGGCGTCGAGGTCTGTACGGTTTACCTGAAAGACTCTGACAGCGGACGTCTGGTCATGATGGCCAACGAAGGCTTCAAGCCTGAGCTGATCGGTGTTGCCAGTCTCTCCATGGACGAAGGTCTTGTCGGGGTGGTCGCGCGGCGCGAAGAGCCCTTGAATCTCGACAACGCTGAAAAACATCCGAGTTACTTTTATCTGGAAGGGATTGGTGAAGAGCTCTACCACTCCTTTCTGGGTGCCCCCATCATTCACCAGCGACGTCTGGTGGGCGTATTGGTCGTGCAGCAAAAAGATAGCCGCCGTTTCAACGAAGACGAAGAAGCCTTTCTTGTCACGATGTCGGCCCAGCTTGCCGGCGCACTGGCCCATGCTAAAGCCACCGGTGCCCTCGGTGGCCGTGAAAGCCGCAATAGTGACAAAACCCGCAGTGCTCAGTTCATGGGTATTGCGGGTGCGCCCGGCATTGCCATGGGCACGGCCATGCTGGTTATTCCCGAGGCCGATCTCTACGCCGTCCCCAGCCGGGCCTGTGAGGATATCGACACCGAAGTAGCGTTTTTCTTCGTCTGCCTGCAATCGGTTCGGAAGGATATTACCGACATCAAGCTCAGGCTGGAAAGCCGGCTCGCGAAAGAAGAACAGGCCCTGTTTGATGTCTACCTCAGTATGCTCGACGACCGCGCATTGGGCGTGGAAATTGAAGGTCGCATTCGCGAAGGCGAATGGGCTCAGGGCGCGCTGGCTCAGGTCGTCATCAGTCATGTGCGGACCTTCGAAAGTATGGAAGATGCCTACCTTAAAGAGCGGGCAACAGACGTCAAAGATTTAGGTATGCGAGTGCTCGCTTACTTGCAAACTACAAATTTTAGAGAGGTGGAGTACCCCGACAGGACAATTTTGGTCGGCGAGGAATTAACCGCTTCGGTGCTAGCCGAGGTGCCTAGAGAAAAGCTGGTCGGATTGGTTAGCATGCGTGGCTCCAGCAATTCCCACGTTGCCATATTGGCGCGGGCCATGGGCGTACCCACTATTATGGGTGCGGTCGATTTGCCCTTTACCCAGGTGGAAGGTGCTAATCTGGTGGTGGACGGCTACAGCGGTATTGTTCACTACAATCCCGCGCCGGAACTGTATGCACGGTTCGAGGTTATTTACGAAGAGCAGCAGGAGATCAGCAAGGGCCTCGAAGCCCTGCGTGATGTGCCCTGCGAAACGCTGGACGGGCAACGTATTCCGCTGTGGGTCAATACCGGGCTGATGGTCGATGTGGCCAAATCGCTAGATCACGGCGCTGAAGGTGTCGGGCTATACCGCACCGAAATTCCATTTTTATTGCGCGAAGGCTTTCCCAGTGAGGAAGAGCAGCGGTTAATTTATCGAGAGCAGTTGCAAGCGTTTTCACCGCTGCCGGTAACCATGCGTACGCTGGACATCGGCGGTGACAAATCGCTGCCCTATTTCCCTATTGAAGAAGAAAATCCTTTCCTGGGGTGGCGGGGTATCAGGGTTACGCTGGACCACCCAGAAATTTTTCTGGTGCAGGTGCGGGCCATGCTCAAGGCCAGTGTCGGCATGGACAATTTGCGCATCATGCTGCCGATGATCAGCAACGTGCCCGAGCTGGAGGAAGCGTTGCAGCTTATCTATCGCGCCCACGACGAGCTGGTAGACGAAGGTATTAAGGTCAAGTTGCCGCCCATTGGCGTAATGATCGAAGTGCCTGCGGCGGTTTATCAGGCGCGAGAGTTAGCGCGCAGGGTGGATTTCCTGTCCGTGGGATCCAATGATTTGACCCAGTATCTGCTGGCCGTTGACCGCAATAATTCGCGGGTGGCCGACCTTTATCATCCCTTGCACCCGGCCGTTTTGTGCGCCTTGCGCGACGTCGCGCTAGCGGCGCAGGCGGAAGGCAAGCCGGTGGGGATTTGCGGTGAGCTGGCGGGCGATCCGGCGGCGGCAATTCTGTTGATTGCTATGGGCTACGACATGCTGTCGATGAACTCGAATAGCCTGCTCAAGGTGAAATCGGTGATTCGCAGTCACTCTATTGAGGCGGCACAAAATGTTTTGGCGAAGGCGCTGAAGGTGTCGTCGGAGGCCGAGGTGAAAGAGCTGGTGAGACAGTCGCTGGCAGATGCAGGTGTGGGCCAAATGTTACAGCCGATGATGGGCGTAAAACTTGGCTCCGAGTCGAGTTAACCGGCTTTTGTGGTGACGCGGCCAAGTTCAAAGCGCTTGCTGCTACCGATAGGGCCTTTGGCGTCGAACTGTTTTTCGCAAAACACCGATTGTCCCTCACGGTCTTGCGTATAAAGGCTGGACGCGCGGGTGCCGTATTCATGCCCCGGGCTGCGAATAAAGAACGACGATAGCGTTGTTTGCAAGGGGTCTTTGTCATTTTCCGTGGGCTGCGTGTCGGCTAGGAGGTCAAACAAGCGATCTTCAGAAACCTCTCCCTGAAGTCGCTTGGCCATTGCCGCGCGGGCAACATTAATTTTCCTGCGGTCGCTGTTGAGGCGATCATTGCCGATGACGTGGATCCCGGGCGTTAACAATTCGTAGGCATTGTGAACTTCGCTGGTATAGGCCAGCTGCTTGCCGTCGCAGATGAGTAGGTTAAAGGGGTTGTATGCGGCGCGGTCGCGATCAATGTCGGCCATGAAATCTTCGCAGTTGAGGTCGCTCAACAAGAAGCGGGCTACCAGCTCCCCTCGCGATCGCCCTTGGCGCTCCAGCGAGCCACCGCGAAAATTAGTGATAGCCGCGAAATGCCCTTTGCGATTAACGCCAAACCAAGTGCCGCCTTTCTCCAAGTCACGTCCACCAAGTACGTCGGGCGATTCTTTCCAGAAGTGCGCGGAGATACTTGGACGCTTGTAAAACTCGTCGCGATTTGCGGCAACGACCAGCGGGTAGTGCAAATGACTTTTCCAAGCAACAACAATCAGGCACATGGGTAACGGTTTACTTTGTTAATGTGGCCGCCATAATAGCAAGATTTGGGCGACTTCTTTAAGCGCTGAAGCCTAAATGATCAGAGGTTCCTCAATGCAAGCGCGCGCGTCGTTTTGGTTCAGTCGATGATTATCGTGGCCTACCTGTTGTTAGGTGCCGTCGCTGGCTTGACCGCTGGCTTGTTTGGCGTTGGCGGTGGCCTGGTTATCGTGCCCGCTCTGGTGCTGAGTTTTACGTTCCTCGAGGTGCCGACTACCGTCTTAACTCAGCTTGCGATTGGCACGTCGCTCGCAACTATTGTGATGACCTCGCTTAGCTCGGTGCGGGCGCATCAGGGCTACGGCAATGTGGACTGGCACCTGTGGCTGCGCTTGGCGCCAGCGATCGCATTGGGCGTTATTTTAGGTGTGTATACTGCGGCGGGCATGGCGGGTACTCAGTTGCAGTTGTTGTTTGGTGTCTTTGCCATTCTGATGAGCCTGCAGATGGGTTTGCGATTTCAGCCGAGTGCCGGGCGTGAAGTGCCCGGTTTGGCTGGCTTAGGAGTAGCCGGCACGATTATCGGTTACGCCTCCGCTCTGTTTGGCATTGGGGGTGGTTCACTCACGGTGCCCTTTCTGAGCTGGTGTAATGTGAAAATGCAAAAAGCGGTCGGTTTATCAGCCGCCTGCGGTTTGCCCATTGCTGTGGTTGGCTGTACGGCCAATATGTGGGCGGGCTGGGGGCGTGCTGATCTGCCGCAATACAGTAGCGGGTTCGTATACTGGCCTGCGTTTCTGGGCATTGTGCTTACCAGCACGCTGTTTGCAAAATTCGGTGCAAGTCTAGCCCAGCGGTTGCCTGAAGCCCGTCTAAAGCAGGTATTTGCACTGTTTCTGGCACTCGTCGGCTCGCAGTTTATCTTCAGGAATCTATAAAATGAATTCAGACTCGGGAATAAATTTTTCATGTTGACTCACCCGGTAATCGACCCGATTGCCCTTCAGCTTGGCCCTATCGCGATTCACTGGTATGGCCTTATGTATTTGGGGGCTTTTGCTTCGGCTTGGTGGCTGGCCACAAAGCGCAGTGAGCAGGGCTGGCGACCCGTCAAACGCCAGCATGTGGACGATATTATATTTTACGGTGCGCTAGGCGTGGTCTTTGGCGGGCGTATTGGCTACGTGCTGTTCTATGGGCTGGATCGATTCATGGCTGAGCCGCTGTGGCTTTTCAAGGTCAACGAGGGCGGGATGTCCTTTCACGGTGGCCTGCTCGGCGTGATTGTTGCGCAGTGGTGGTATGCCCGCTCGCAGGGTTTGCGTTTTGGTCAGCTGATGGATTTTGTTGCCCCGATTGTTCCCATCGGTCTTGGATTAGGGCGTTTGGGGAACTTTATTGGTCAGGAGTTGTGGGGGCGGGCGAGTGACTTGCCCTGGGCGATGGTGTTCCCGCGTGACCCTTTGCTGCTGCCGAGGCATCCGTCACAGCTTTACCAGTTTTTACTGGAAGGCGTAGTATTGTTCGCCATTGTGTTTTGGTTTACACGCAAACCGAGGCCGGAGTGGTCTGCTGGAGCCGTGTTTGTCGTATTTTACGGCCTGTTTCGTTTTCTAGTGGAGTTTGTGCGCGAGCCCGATGCCCATATTGGCTTTGTGGCTTTTGGCTGGATGACGCGCGGGCAGGTACTGTGCCTGCCAATGATCGCCGTCGGTGTGGTGGTATTCATATGGACTTACCGTCGCGAGAATGAAAAAGCTTAATAGAACGATTTAAGACCGTATTTAAAGGAAAATCATGCAGCAGTATTTGGACTTAATGCAGGATGTCATCGATAACGGCACCGATAAATCTGATCGCACCGGTGTCGGCACGCGCTCAGTGTTTGGACGGCAGTTACGCTTTGATTTGCGTGCGGGCTTTCCCTTGCTCACCACTAAAAAAGTACATCTGCGCAGTATAATTTACGAACTGCTTTGGTTCATCAATGGCAGCTGTGATAACAATTGGTTGCGTGAGCGCGGGGTCTCGATTTGGAACGAGTGGGCGCTGGAAAATGGCGACCTTGGTCCCATCTATGGCAAGCAGTGGCGCAGCTGGGCCTGCCCCGATGGTTCGACCATTGACCAGATCAGCGAATTAATTCGCATGATCAAAACCAAGCCCGATTCGCGCCGTCTGATTGTTAGCGGCTGGAATCCCGCCGATTTACCTGATGAGGCGCGGAGTCCGCAGGACAACGCGCGCAATGGCAAAGCGGCACTACCCCCCTGCCATACCCTGTTTCAGTTCTATGTTGCAGAAGGGCGCTTGTCCTGCCAGCTCTATCAGCGCAGTGCGGATTTGTTTCTTGGCGTGCCCTTCAATATTGCCAGCTATGCTTTGCTGACGCACATGGTGGCGCAACAGTGTGATTTGGGTGTGGGCGAGTTTGTGCACACCTTTGGCGATTGCCACCTCTACCTCAATCATCTGACCGACGATATTGTCTTCGAGCAGCTTAAGCGCAGCCCTGCGGCGCTGCCTACGCTGAATATCGAGCGCAGGCCAGCGTCGATCTTTGACTACGACTTCGACGATTTCGAGTTTCAAAATTATGCCCCGCAAGGGGCCATCAAGGCGCCGATAGCGGTATGAGTGAGTCATCGGAAAAACAACCCTGTTTAGCCATGATTGCGGCGATGGCGCGCAATCGGGTTATTGGGCGCGACAATCAGTTGCCTTGGCATATTTCGGCGGATCTGAAGCATTTTAAGCGCACTACACTGGGAAAGCCGATCGTGATGGGGCGCAAAACCTTTGAGTCGATAGGTCGGCCGCTGCCCGGGCGCACCAATATCGTTGTCAGTCGTCAGTTGGGCTATCAGCCCGAGGGTGTGATTGTTGTGGCTGACACTGAGGCGGCAGTGCAGGCCGCCCTGGACGTCGCACGGACCGACCGGGCCGATGAGGTGATGGTCATCGGCGGTGAGCAGATCTATCGCAGTCTGCTGCCCTTCGCGCGGCGCCTGTATCTGACCGAGGTAGATTGCGACGTGGGTGGGGATGCCTGGTTTCCCGCATTGGCCGATAACGAATGGCGCGAGCTTGACCGTGAAGCTCGGGAAGAGGGTGATTGGCGCTTCAGCTTCGTGTTGCTGGAACGGAAATTTAAGGGGTTGTAAATCCGTACTTCTGCGGCTTTTGATTAGTATTTATAGCAATAAAGGTGTTACCGCAAAAAAAGGCTTAGCGCTCCTCTGGGTAATTTCTCTCATTCCTCCGCTACTTTGTGACAGTTTTGTGATTTATAGCGGGTATGTTTGTATGTTTGGTGAGCAAAAATGGCGGGCTCTGTGTGAATATTGGCCGCTTTGTTCCCGGTTTTGCTGTTGTGTTACCGATAAACAATAAAGCGTAACTTCGTTACACGCTTGAGGCTATGTTCTAGATGGGTAGATTAGATTTCTCTTAGCCGTTGATTCTTAAGAATGCTCGTGAGTAAAATGGAGGTCGCTGTAACAAATGACAGGTTTGTAATATGCTGCTTGTTAATTAAAATAAAACGGCCTGCTTTACACACATGTCCCTAATAGGAAAAGCAATCCCCATGAATATGCATCGATTGAAATCAGTCGCGCTGGCGGTGTCACTGTCCATGTTGGCCATGACCGGCGCACAAGTTCATGCTGCATCGTCCGATGAAGCAGTAGCAGAGGTGGCGCCACCGAAACCCAAGGTGCCGGTAAGTGCGGTACTGTCAGTTGGCCACAAGAAAAATGAGGCTGCTAAGGTTTCGCAGGTCCGCGTCGACAAGCTCGCTGCCGAGACACGCGATTTGTTAGCTGACTTTAAAACAGTGATGAAACAGGTCGACGGCCTGAAGATTTACAACACTCGTCTGGAAAAGCAGATCACCAACCAAATTAGGCGCGTCAAAGAACTCGAAGGTTCCATCGCGGAAGCGACTGTTATTCAGCGTCAAATGATGCCCACTATCATCAAAATGATTGATGGCTTGGAGCAGTTTGTTCGCTTGGATGTGCCCTTTCACTCCGAAGAGCGCGCGCAGCGGATTGAATTCCTGCGCAACAATCTGGATCGCTCGGATGTTTCAATTGCCGAGAAATTTCGTCAGGTGCTTGAAGGCTACAAAATCGAAAACGAATATGGCCGCAAAATTGATACCTACGCTGGTAAGGCGAAGGTTGATGGCGTTGACCGTGACGTTAATTTCCTACGCATAGGCCGCATTGCGC
>JBLHMO010000016.1:0-33326 GCA_047622145.1 Paracoccaceae bacterium
AAATCAACCGAACGCTCCCCGGTGCGCCGATCTGTAGCGATGGACTATATCGCCATCAAGGATTTTAACGACCAAGGAGAGTTAACCGGCGAACACCGTTTTTACGGTCTTATGACCCGCGCCGCCTATAACAGCCGCGCCTTGGATACACCTCTGCTGGCTGACCGTATACAAGCGGTAATAGAAATGGCGCATTTCCCGCCCAGTAGCCACAACGCCAAAATGCTGCTGCAGATACTGGAAACCTTCCCCCGCGACGAGCTTTTCCAAAGCAGCACCAAGAACCTTTTTAGTACTTCAATGGGGGTACTGGCAATTGAGGAGCACAATCGTGTCCGCGTTTTCAGCCGCGCTGACCCCTTTCATCGTTATCACGTCATTCTCGTCTACATACCGCGAGAAAATTACAGTCAGGCGGTACGTGAAAGAATTCAGAGTATCGTATCAACCACATTAAATGCTGAGCGCTGCGACTTTAATATATTCTTTACTGACTCACGTATGGCGCGCTTGCAATTGATAGCGCAAATGCCAGTCAACTCGCAGTTGCGGGTCGACAGCCACTCACTGGAAAAACTGGTCGAAGGTATTACCGAAAGCTGGCATGGCAAACTGAAGAAGTCACTTCTGCATCACTACGACCGCCGTAGGGCTCAGGAAATATACCGTTACTATGGCGCGGGCTTCAGCCCCGCCTACACCGCAAAAACCAGCACCGAGAAAGCATTTACCGATATCGAACATCTTGAAAAATTACACTCGAGCAACGCGCCGGTATCAGTCAAAATTTATCGCGATATTTCTCGCCGTGAAAACCGAGTTGAACTGCGCTGTTATTTCAAAACACTGCCGCTGCCGCTTTCTGAGATTCAGCCACGCCTGAATAATCTCGGGCTCCGGCTGTTGATGGAAGACCTCTACCCCATTGAAACGGCCGACGGCAACTCCTACTGGGTGCAAGATTTTCGCGCCGAAGTCGCCGTCAATATAAACCATCTATTCTGGAACGACTCATCGCACTTTGAAACAGCCTTCGTCGCGATCTACGAAAATCTCTGTGACGATGACGATTTTAATCGCTTGATTATCAGCGCCGATGTCAACTGGCGCGAGGCCGGCCTGCTGCGCAGCTATTGTCGCTATCTAAAACAATTGGGCAGCAACTTCGAACAGGCCTACCTCAGCAAGCTGCTGGTCGACAACGGCAGCAGCGCGCGCCTGCTTATAGACATGTTCCACGCACGCTTTTCACCTGCTTTAAAAGACGGGAAAAAGCGTTTTACGAAACTTCAAGAGCAGCTCGAAATTGCCTTGGAAAATGTACACAGTCTGGATGCAGACCGCCTGTTCAGAACCCTGCAGCACCTGATACGCGCAACATTGCGCAGCAATTACTATCTCGGTAAAGACAACCCCGTCTACGCCTTTAAACTATCGACCCACGATATTCCAGAAGCACCACTGCCTCGACCGCGATATGAAATATGGCTTCACTCGCCGCGCGTTGAGGCTGTCCACTTGCGGGGTGATAAAGTCGCCCGCGGTGGCCTGCGCTGGTCCGACCGCCCCGAAGATTTTCGCACCGAGGTACTCGGTTTAGTCAAATCACAAAGGGTAAAAAATTCTGTGATTGTGCCGGTCGGTGCAAAGGGCGGCTTTGTCTGCAGGCATCTTCCCGCGGGCGGTGACCGAAACGCCATTCAAGACGAGGTTATTTCCTGCTACAAAACCTTTATCGGTGCAATGCTATCGATCACTGACAATCTCGAAGCGAATAAAGTGACTCGCCCTAAAGCACTAATCTGTCACGATGACGACGACCCCTACCTCGTGGTCGCCGCCGACAAGGGTACCGCAGCCTTTTCTGATATTGCCAACGGCATATCCGAGCAACACAAATTCTGGATAGGCGATGCCTTCGCCTCCGGCGGATCAAACGGTTACGACCACAAAAAAATGGGTATCACCGCCAAGGGTGCCTGGGAAGCAGTGAAAAGACATTTTCGGGAACTGGACCGTGATATTCAACGGCAAGAGTTTAGCGTCATAGGTATAGGCGATATGGCCGGTGACGTGTTTGGTAATGGCATGCTGCTGTCCAAACAGTTAAAACTGCTGGCCGCGTTCAACCACCTGCATATTTTTATTGACCCCAACCCCGATGCCGCCGCCTCTTGGCTCGAGCGTGAGCGCCTGTTCAAATTGCCTCGTTCCAGTTGGGCCGATTATGATGCCAACCTTCTATCAAAGGGCGCGGCGATTTACTCCCGTGCTGACAAGCGTATTAGCCCTAGCGCCGAAGCCTGCAATGCACTCGGCCTGAGCCCCGGCCAATACACGCCCGACGAATTAATACACGAACTTCTCAAAGCCCCAGTTGACCTGTTGTGGAATGGCGGCATTGGCACCTACGTCAAAGCGGAGCAGGAAACCCATCCGCAGGCCGGAGATCGCGCCAATGATACCATTCGCGTAAACGGGGTGGAGCTGCGCTGTAAAGCGGTTGGCGAAGGCGGCAACCTCGGCATGACGCAAGCGGGCCGCATAGAATTCTGCCTGCACGGCGGCCGCTGCAACTCCGACTTTATCGACAATTCAGCGGGAGTGGATTCCTCGGACAACGAAGTCAACATTAAAATACTGTTGAACCAGGTGATATTAGACAACAAAATCACGCTCAAGCAGCGCAATGCACTCCTCAAGAAAATGACGCCCGATGTAGAGCGCCATGTTTTGCGCAATAATTACCTGCAGACCCAATCCATCAGTATGCTGGCCTCACAATCGCCTGAACGACTGGGCGAGCAGGCTGAGCTGATCCGAATACTCGAACGCGATGCCAGCCTAGATCGAAAACTGGAAAACCTGCCCGATGAAAAAACCCTGCAGGCTCGGCGTACCGCCGGCAAGGGGCTGACCCGCCCCGAATTGGCCTGCCTGATGTCCTACGCAAAAATTCACATCAATAAAATATTATTAGACTCCGACGTGCCGGAAGACCCCTATCTTGCGAAGGAGTTGCAACGCTATTTCCCAAAGCGCCTGTCCGATAGCTACCCGACCTATATAGGCAAGCACCGATTACGCCGAGAAATTATCTGTACTGTTATAACCAACAGCATGGTCAATCGTATGGGTAACGCCTTTGCACACCGATTAAACGACGAAATGGGCACCTGTTTCGGCGATATGGCCCGCGCTTACACTATCGCCCGAGATTTGTTTGGCGTTCGCGACCTATGGCAGCAGATAG
Source organism: Paracoccaceae bacterium (assembly GCA_047622145.1). GTDB lineage: Bacteria > Pseudomonadota > Gammaproteobacteria > Pseudomonadales > Spongiibacteraceae > Litorivivens. The sequence goes on from JBLHMO010000016.1 coordinate 3,254, forward strand.
AATCGCTAGATAACCAGGTTGCCGATGCAGTGCAGATTAAAATGATGGTGGAAGTCCGTCGCCTGATAAAGCACATCACACTCTGGCTACTCAACAGCAAACTGGCATTGACCGACATCAGCTCTCTCATCGAGCGTTACCGGCCTGAAGTCTCGCTGCTAAGTTCAACCATTGATAATTATCTCTCCGACGACGAGCGTCAGCTGCTGGAGCAGCGTATGCAGTTCTATCGGGAACACAATGTGCCTGATGCCATTGTCCGCAGAGTAGTCATTCTCAAGGCATTGTTCGCTTGCCCCGACATAACTTGGCTGAAAGAGCGAACAGCCCAACCACCGACAGCGCTGGCCGAAATTTATTTCCGGCTTGCAGAGTTACTGCAAATCACTTGGGTACGACGACAAATCGACTTGCTGCAAGCCGATTCTCGCTGGCACGCCTTGGCGCGCTATGCGCTACGCGACGACCTCTACCAGCGCCATCGAGACCTATGCGCCAAAGTTGCCCAAGAAATCAATTGTCAAAAGGAAGTTGCACCACAGCTCGCAGCGTGGGTGAGTCAACACCATGTACAAACTGATTACTTGCTTAATCTGGTTACCGAAATAAAAACAACTCAGCAGCCAGACTATATGAGTTTGTCAGTGGTGCTGCGCCAATTGGGGAGACTTGCCACTTAATATTCCACCGCTCGCTGCCTAAAAAGAAGAACCCGGTTCTTTTAGGAACTCGACTTCTTCGGCGCTAGGATCGCGCCCAAGAACGGCATTGCGATGGGGAAAGCGCCCGAATTGCGCGATGATATCGCGGTGACGGCCGGCAAACTTGAGGTAATTGTGAAACAGCGCTTGCTCCGAGCTAGCCGCTTCACGGAACAGCTGCTCAAACAAGGCGACCGAGCGCTGCTGACAGCCTAAATTTTCCGCATGCTCCAAAGGTAGATAGAAAAAAACCCGTTCGATTGGCCGCAAACTGCGGTCGTCGCCTTGCGCCAAGCCTTCTTCGCACCAGCGCAATGCGAGCTCGTCGGCCGTGAAGGCCTCGGCTTTGTCGCGAAAAATGTTACGCCGAAATTGATCTATCAATATGATGGCAGCCAAGCGCCCTTCCGGGTGCTCGAGCCAGTGCAGCAAGCTACCGGCGCTGGCCTGTTCTATGCGATGCGAAAATTTAGCCCAGATCAATTTATCTGTATCCGGCGATTTGGCCCACCACAGTGATGACTTTTCACTGGCAATCTGAGCATCATCACCCTCGCCGCCAAACCAAAACGCAAGCACGTATTGCCAGTCTTCCACAGGGTCATTCATAAGTGCGATTCCGCCTGCCGCATAAAGTTGGGGGGCAGAGTGACAACTATTTCGCCCCCAAAAATAGCTTCACCCGGAGGCCTGCAAATCATTTTTTCACTCTAAGCCCAAACTTGCTTGGGCTAGCGTAAACTCTGATTCAGATTGTCGAGTACTTTCTGGCCAGGACAAAGCTCGCTTTCATCGAGATCGCGCAGGGGCTTACTGCTGGTACCGATAATTTCATGCAAGTCTCGCGAATCTTCGTCCATAAACAAAAGCCCCGTCAATATCTGGTCTTTCGCCTTGTAGTCTTTTATCAGTCGCAATGCGGAGCGGCGACTGCCAAGGTCCAACTCTGGGTCGGCCTTTTGCAAATGTACAACCGAACCGTCATGCAGGGTAACCTCCTGCGCCTCGCCGGGTGCGTAGCTAGTCGTGATCTCGCGTTTGACCGGCACAAAATCCACCGTTCCCGTTGCGGCCAGGTGTTCACGCACATGTTCGTAGCCCTTGGTCGAGCCCGGGTTGTTGTTAAAGGTGACGCAGGGTGACACCACATCAATAAAGGCAAAACCTGTATGGGAAATGGCCGCTTTAATTAAAGGAACCAGTTGCTCACGGTCACCGGAAAAACTGCGGGCTACAAAGGTCGCCCCTAGTTGCAGGGCCACACTCACCAGATCGATAGGTTCAAAGGGATTGGGCTCACCCTTCTTGCTGATTGAACCAATATCCGCCGTTGCAGAATCCTGGCCTTTGGTCAGGCCGTAACAGCCGTTATTCTCGACCACATACATCATATTTAGATTGCGGCGAACAACATGTGTGAATTGGCCCATACCGATAGAAGCCGTATCACCGTCACCCGAAACACCAATGTAGATCATCTCCCGATTGGCAAGATTGGCGCCGGTCGCCACCGAGGGCATGCGCCCATGGACGGAATTGAAGCCGTGAGAATTACCCAGAAAGTAAGTCGGCGTTTTTGAGGAACAACCGATACCCGACAATTTGGCAACCTTATGGGGCTCTATCGACATATCAAAGCAGGCCTGCACAATGGCGGCACTGATCGAGTCGTGTCCGCAACCCGCGCACAAGGTTGAGATAGCACCTTCGTAATTGCGACGCGTATAGCCCAGCTCATTAACAGGCAGCTCGGGATGACGAAAGTTAGGACGTAGATAGGTCATCGATATTATTCCTTGCTACCGGTTTTTTTGTGCAGTGGCCTGACATTGTCACCACGGCTGACACTGGCAATTTTTTCTCTAATCTGGCGCGCGGTTATCGGTGTACCGTTATAGTTTAAGACCGACAACAACTGCTTGGGTGGCACTTCACATTCGTTGACCAGCAGCGAACGCAGCTGCGCGTCACGGTTCTGCTCAACCACGAATACCGTGTCATGCTGCTCTATAAAGTCCTCTACTTGCTGATTGAAGGGAAAGGCCCGTATACGAAGACTATCAACGCGAATACCTTCGTCACCCAGATAATCAATGGCTTCCATGGTGGCGTCACGGCTAGTGCCAAAATGGATAACGCCAACGCTGTTGCCCTCGCCCACAATCTCAGGCGCTGGCACCAAGGATTTAGCCGTTTCCCACTTTGTTAGAAGGCGCTGCATATTGTCCTCATACTCATCACCGTCTTCGGTGTACACCGCATACTCATCGCGCGAGGTACCGCGAGTGAAAAACGCGCCCTTGGTAGGGTGTGTACCCGGATAGGTGCGGTAGGGAATGCCGTCGCCGTCAACGTCAAGGTAGCGACCGAAACGCTCACTCAGGTTTTCCAACTCATCCGCAGTCAATACCTTGCCGCGCTTGTACTGCCGACCGTCGTCCCACGTTAGCGGTTCAGACAAGGTATCGTTCATACCCAGATCAAGGTCGGTCAGCATGATAATGGGGGTCTGCAAGGTTTCCGCTAAATCAAAGGCATCGGCGGTCATATCGAAGCATTCCTTAGGCGTCGACGGAAACAGCAGCACTTGTTTGGTATCACCGTGGGAGGCGTAAGCGCAGGCCAACACATCTGACTGCTGGGTACGGGTGGGCATACCGGTAGACGGGCCAGCCCGCTGCACATTAATCAAAACCGTTGGAATTTCCGCAAAATAAGCCAAACCCAGAAACTCACTCATCAGCGAAATACCGGGGCCACTGGTGGCGGTAAAGGCGCGCGCGCCATTCCAGCTCGCACCAATCACCATGCCGATGGCCGCCAGCTCATCTTCGGCCTGCACAATGGCGTAATTTTTACTGCCGCTACCCGGATCGATACGCAGCCGCTTGCAATACTTGTCAAAGCCGTCGACCACCGAGGTTGACGGTGTAATGGGATACCAAGCCGCGACCGTGGCACCGCCGTAAATGGCGCCCAACGCGACGGCGGTATTGCCTTCAATCAGAATTCGATCACCGACCGCATCGCGGCGTTCAACACGAACACCCAGCGGGCATTCATAGTGATCCCGTGCGAAGTGGTAACCCAGCTCCAAGGCGTGAACATTGGGCACAATCAACTTTTCTTTACCGCGAAACTGATCGGACACTAAGCCGGTGAGCACGTCGAATTCGATATCCAGCAACGCCGCAAGCGCTCCGACATAAATAACATTGCGAAACAACTGACGCTGGCGCGGGTCGGCATATTCGCGCTGGCAGATATCCATCAGCGGCACACCAATGATATGGATGTCATTGCGCACCATACGAATATCCAGCGGCTTACTGGAGTCGTACAAAAAATAGCCGCCGGGCTCAACTTCGCGAATATCCTTGGCCATGCTTTGGGGGTTAACGCTGACCATAAAGTCGACCCCGCCACGGCGCCCAAGATAGCCTTTGTCACTGACACGCACTTCGTACCAGGTCGGCAAACCCTGAATGTTAGACGGAAAAATGTTCTTGGGACTTACCGGCAAGCCCATTCGAAATAGGGCCTTGGCAAACATATTATTGGCGCTCGCTGATCCGGTGCCGTTGACGTTGGCGAACTTGATAACAAAATCATTGATTGCTTCTATACGTTTCATAGCTCTGCCCTACTGCCCCGCTTTGGTGACCGAGTAATAAAATTTTTGCATATCCCAGGCTGCCGTTGGGCAACGCTCGGCGCACAAGCCACAGTGCAGGCAGACATCTTCGTCTTTAATCATGGCCCTGCCGGTCGGCAGGTCTTCAGACACATAGAGATCCTGAGTCAGATTACTCGCAGGCATTTTCAAGTTCAGCCGCAGTGGCGCTTCATCGCCATTGACCGCAAAGGTCAGGCAATCGGTCGGGCAGATATCTATGCAGGCGTCGCACTCAATACAGCGGTCTTCGGCAAATACGGTTTGCACATCGCAATTAAGGCAGCGCTGGGCTTCTTTGAGAGCCGTCACCGCGTCAAAGCCCAGTTCGACTTCGAGCTTGCGATCCTTGAGGGTTTTGGAGAGCTCAGCCTGGGGCACGATGTAGCGCACATCGTCCTCAACCTGACTGTCGTAGCTCCACTCATGAATACCCATTTTCTGACTGATAAGCGTGACGCCCGGCGCCGGGCGCTCGCTCACATCCTCGCCACAACAAAAGCGATCTACCGAAATGGCGGCCTGATGACCATGAGCCACGGCAGTAATGACGTTTTCAGGGCCAAAGGCCGCATCACCACCAAAAAAAACTTTGGCATTACTCGACTGATAGGTGGATTCGTTGACGATCGGCATATCCCATTTGCCAAATTCAATGCCAATATCGCGTTCAATCCAGGGAAAGCTGTTCTCCTGCCCAATGGCCATCAAGACATCGTCGCACTCAATCAGCACGGGCACTTCGTCGATGGGCACTAGCGAGCGCTTGCCTTTGTCGTCGTAAACCGCTTCTACTTTTTCAAACAAGATACCCTTAAGCTTGCCGTTTTCCAGTACAAATTCTTTCGGCACATGGTTGTCGATAATGGGAATGCCTTCATGGCTGGCATCCTCCTTTTCCCAGGTCGACGCTTTCATCTCTTCGAAGGGGCTGCGTACCACCACTTTAACGTCGTCACTGCCCAGCCGACGCGCCGTTCGGCAGCAGTCCATGGCGGTATTGCCGCCACCCAAAACAATCACCTTTTTACCCACTGATTCGATGTGACTGAAGGCGACACTCGCCAGCCAGTCGATGCCGATGTGGATATTGTCGCTGGCTTGGTCGCGCCCTGGCAGGCTCAGATCACGTCCGCGCGGAGCGCCGGTACCGACAAACACCGCGTCGTAATCTTTATCCAGGATCGACTTCAGGCTGTCCACATAGGTATTGAACTGGGTCATCACCCCCATATCGAGAATGAGATTAACCTCTTCATTCAGCACTTCTTCGGGCAGGCGGAACGCCGGAATCTGGCTGCGCATAAAGCCGCCCCCAGCCGGTTGATCGTCGTATAGATCGATGGCATAGCCCAGCGGCATCAAATCGCGGGCCACCGTCAGCGAGGCCGGGCCGCCGCCTAACAGCGCCACTTTCTTGCCATTCTTGGTTTTGGGAATTTGGGGCAGGTACGAAGAAATATCTGACTTATTGTCGGCCGCTACCCGCTTCAGGCGGCAGATGGCGACGGGTTCTTGGTCCAGGCGGCCACGTCGACAGGCGGGTTCGCAGGGCCTGTCACAGGTTCGGCCCAGCACCCCAGGAAACACATTGGATTCCCAGTTAATCATGTAGGCGTCGGTATAGCGCTGGGCGGCAATAAGGCGGATATATTCCGGCACCGGCGTGTGCGCCGGGCAGGCATACTGACAATCAACTACCTTGTGAAAATATTCGGGGTCTTTGAGGTCTGTTGGTTTCAATGTACTTCCCGTTATCTGTCCAGTGAGTAAACAGTAGCGCCTGAGCAGCGGCTTATCCCAACAACTGCTTTACAGCGATATAAACAGAACGAGTACAGCACATTAATAGTGCAAATTCAGCAACTAAATAGTGCGATTTTCGGAGAAATCCCGAAATAAATCATTAGTCTAAAGTTGCGGCCGCCTTGTAAAAAATTAACAAGATGACCCAAATCTTGATATTTAGAACCAGCCGAAAAACCAGCCGCCGCGCTCCAGCTCCTCGCGGCAACTCGCCAACTGCTGGCTGTAGCTTTGAGCGCGCGCCGAAACCTTATGTGCCACCCGCTTGAGCCACTCCTTGTTCGTGTAGGTGCGGCGATTAAAACCACCGTGGCCTTCGTGGTAGGCGAGATACAAGTGATAGGTATCCTCAGGCTTGATATGACACATCCGTGAGGACTGTTGGTTGTACCAGCCAACAAAGTCGATGGCGTCATCGAAATCGTCCCGGTCAGCCCCGCGGCTGCCGCTTTTGTCGATATACCAGTCCCAGGTATCATCTTTAGCCTGAGCAAAACCATAGGCATCGGAAATACGGCCCGCGGGAATAATCCCCAAGAAATACTTCCGTGGCGGCTTTGCCTTGGCACGAAAGCGCGATTCCTGATGCATCATCGCCATCATTGTAGGTATAGGGGAGCCCCATTGTTGTGAGGCCTTCTTGGCATCGTTGTACCAGCCGCCTTTTTCGCGAAAAATCTCGCAGATGTTGCCGACATTGCTGGGCGCATTCGCACAGCCGCCCAGTAATGCGCCTAAGGCCAAGCAAAACCACATTCGCATCATTGAATTTGCTCCAGCTGCTGCATAAATTCTTCTTCGTTAATGATCTCTACTCCCAATTTTTCGGCTTTGGCCAGCTTGGATCCTGCCCCCGGCCCCGCAACAACACAGTGAGTTTTAGCTGACACGCTACCCGCAACCTTAGCCCCCAAGGCTTGCAATTTCGACTTGGCCTCGTCGCGACTCATACTCTCAAGCGTACCGGTAACAACCCATGTCTGCCCGGCCAGCGGCAGTTCAGAGGGGTCTTTAACATCGATGTCGGGCCAATCAACGCCGGCGGCAATCAGCGCGTCGATAGCGTCCCGATTATGCGGCGCTGTGAAAAAGTTTTTGAGATGGGACGCGACAATCGGACCGACGTCTGGAACCTCCAAAAGTGCCTCCTGACTGGCGTTTACTAGTGCGTCAATATTGCCGAAATGTTGGGCCAGACTAAGTGCAGTGGCCTCCCCCACTTCGCGAATACCCAGTGAGTAGATAAAAGCCTGAAGACTGGTGGACTTACTTTTTTCAAGGGCCTCTAGCAGATTCTGGGCAGACTTCAGCCCCATTCTCTCTAGCCTGGAAACAGTATCAAGATTTAATCTGTAGAGATCGCCTGGATGCTTGATCAGGTCTTTTTCCACCAGTACCTCTACCAGCTTGTCACCTAGGCCTTCAATATCCATCGCCTTGCGTGAGGCGAAGTGCTTGATGGCTTCGCTGCGCTGGGCGCCACAAAATAATCCACCGGTGCAGCGCGTGACGACTTCGCCTTCCACCCGCTCTGCATCACTGCCGCAAACGGGGCATGTGGCAGGCATTACAATAGGCTTGACATCTGCCGGCCTGCGTTCCAGTACAACTTGTACCACCTGCGGTATCACGTCGCCGGCACGGCGAACAATCACGGTGTCGCCAATACGTGCATCTAGACGCTGGATTTCGTCGTAGTTGTGCAGCGTGGCATTGCTCACGGTAACCCCGCCGACAAAGACCGGCTCCAGCCGCGCGACCGGGGTAATGGCTCCGGTTCGTCCTACCTGAAATTCAACGTCTTTGAGTAGGGTTATTTCTTCCTGCGCCGGGAATTTATGGGCGATGGCCCAGCGCGGTGCGCGCGATACAAAACCCAGCCTGCGCTGCAGCGCTATGTCGTCAACTTTGAAAACAATGCCGTCGATGTCGTAAGCCAACTGATCGCGTTTCTTCAGCAGGTAGTCATAGTATTCAAGACAGCCTTCAGCACCGGTAACGGTTTGCAGCTCGGCGCTGACCCGAAAACCCCATTCGGCCAATGCCGCGAGATTGTCGCTGTGATGTGCATTCGGGCTGATGTCGCCGCGCAGGGCTACGCCATAGACGCCCAGCTCTAAGGGGCGGCTGGCGGTGATTTTGCTGTCTAGCTGGCGCAAGCTGCCCGCCGCCGCATTGCGCGGGTTTACAAAGACTTTTTCATCTCTGGCGCGGGCAGCGTTGTTCATGGCCTCAAAACCGGCGCGGGGCATGTAGATTTCGCCGCGTACTTCTAGCTCCTCCGGCCAACCTTTTCCTCGCAGGCGCAACGGGACGGACGCAATGGTCTTTACATTGTGGGTGATATTTTCGCCGCGCCGGCCATCACCCCGGGTGCCCGCTCTAACCAACACACCGCTGTGGTAGAGCAAACTGATGGCAATGCCATCGAGCTTGGGCTCACAGGCAAAAACAATGGGCTCGTCGCTACCGAGTCTGGATTTAATGCGCTGCTCGAAATCGCGTAAGCCCTCGTGGTGGAAGACATTGTCGAGGGACAGCATCGGCACGACGTGCTCAACGTGGTCGAAGGCAGCCAGTACTTCACCGCCAACGCGCTGGGTCGGAGAATCCGCCAGTTTTAGCTCGGGGTGCTTCTGCTCCAGGGCCAACAATTCCTGAAACAGACGGTCGTACTCGGCGTCTGGTATGGAGGGCTCGTCGAGCACGTAGTATTTGTGGTTGTGTTCGGTGAGGGCTTCGCCCAGGGCTGCTACCCGTGCGCGAACGTCAGCATTTTGCATGGCGGTTTGTCGTCGTGGTTTGTCGTCGGGGTCTTTCATCGAGGCCCGACATAGAGCTGGGCCGCGATTAGCCGCATGCTAAGTCTGCTAGACCAACGTGAGCTGGCGGCGCTCAAAATCGCGGATGCGTTGTCGCAGATGTTGTAGCGTCTGAGTGGTCACCACGCTGTGCGCTTCGTCGTGTAATTCGCACTCGAGATTTTTAATCAGGCATTGAGCAGTTTCCACCATGCAATCAAACGCTTTGATGGATGCTTTGGGCCCTAGCAGCCGCATAAAAAAGCTGACACCGGGGCTACTAAAACTGTCCATATCCTCTAAATCAAAGGTGCCGGGCGCAACCATATTAACCACGCTAAACTGCTCTTCACCCCCGCCACCGGGTTCTTCATAGCGGTGAAAAATACTCATACGGCCGAAGCGCACATCACAGGCCAGCAATATTTGCAGCAAGGCACTGCCGGAGATCAAGCCGCCATCAGCGGCAACCACATGCAGTACGATAATTTCTTCAAGATTACTGTCTGCACTGGGCTTGTCTTGGCCGGAATTACGCTTGGCAGCGAATACGTTTTCAGCGGGCGTTGCTACGCGTTTATTCTCAGCAGAGGGTGTCTGAGTTGCAGAGGGAGAATCACCCGGCGCAAAGGCCAGCTCGCCGAGAGATTCTTGAGCGCTCAGGACAGAATCATCATCGATGACAATTCTTTCAGCTTTCGGTTTCTCAGTTTTCTGGTTTTCAGCTGAATGGGCTTCTAGGTCTTTTGCATTCAGCTCGTCTGCATACAAGTCATCCATCGACGAATCTTGCGCATACGGTTCTTCAGCTGTCGGCTCGTCAAATTCGTCTACCGAATCCATCAGTACCGGAACAGGCTCTCGCTCTTGCTCAGAGGACAAGGACTTGGTTTCACTCTGGCTTTTTTCGTAGCTGGGAATGGCTTTGGAGCGAGACATTACCCGCGCACTGCCGCCGGGAAGCTCGGGGTTGGCGAGGTCATCGGCTTCCTCGCGCTGCTTGGCCGAAAGCCGCAGCTTATCACTGTAGCCCGAGCGCACCCGCCGATAGACATCGAGCATAAAACCGGCCGCCACTAAGCTGCCAAGTATGATTAACCAGTCTCTTATATTGAGTTCCATCGACGCCCTATGCTCTCTCCGCGGCTAGTCCAAACCGATGTGACGGTATTTTGTCACCGCTGTGCTTTACTTGCCAGTGCTTTACTGCGAGTAAAGTATCAATGTTACCGTTCTCGCAACAGCCTACATTGCGGCCATTTCGGCCGCCTCTTCCAAATCAACCGACACCAGTCGCGACACGCCTGGCTCGGTCATGGTAACGCCCATAAGTTGCTCGGCCATTTCCATCGCGATCTTGTTGTGGGTGATGAAAATGAACTGTACGTGTTCCGACATCTCTTTAACCATACGAGCGTAGCGCCCGACGTTGGCGTCATCCAGTGGCGCATCCACCTCATCGAGCATACAGAAAGGTGCTGGATTCAGGCGGAAGATCGAAAACACCAAGGCAATCGCCGTCAAAGCCTTCTCACCACCGGACAATAGATGAATGGTGCTGTTTTTCTTGCCCGGCGGCCGCGCCATGATCGCAATCCCGGTATCAAGCAAGTCGTCGCCCGTCATTTCCAAGGTGGCACTGCCGCCGCCAAAGACTTTCGGAAACAGCTCCTGCAAACCGGTATTGACCTGATCGAAGGTTTCTTTGAAACGATTGCGCGTTTCGCGGTCGATTCGACGAATGGCGCCTTCCAATGTTTCCAAGGCCTCGACCAAATCATCATTCTGGGCATCTAGGTAGCGCTTGCGCTCAGACTGCGACTGATACTCGTCGATCGCGGCGAGGTTAATCGCGCCGAGCCGGTCTATGCGGCGGCCAACCTGCTCCAACTGCAATTGCCACTCAGCTTCGTTGGCTTCTTCAGGCAGTGTCGCCAGTATTTCCTCGAGATCGTGCTTGGCTTCAGCCAGTTGTTCCTGCAAGGTGCGGCGGCGAACCTGCAACTCCTGGTTATTCAAACGCGCCTGCTCTAGCCGGCTGCGCACGGTTTGCAGGTTGTTCTCGACCTCGTTGCGGCGGCGGTCTAGCTCGCGCATAACGTGGTCGACGCTGTCGACACTGCGACGCGCTTCCTGTAACTCTTCTTCGACAATCAAGCGCTGCTCGAGGCGCTCTTCAAGCTCAAACTTCATGGCTTCAATCGGTTCACTGCTTTCGGTCAGTGACTGTCGCAGTTCGTCGCGGCGTTTCTCCAGTTGCGCCACTTGATCGCTAGCGCGGGCAATCGCCTGACCCACGGAATCCAGCTGCGCGCTGAGGCTCTGCGAGCGCATGGCTAATTGGTGCGCACGATCTTTGTCGTGACGGGCTTTCTGGCGGGCATTATCCAGCGTGGCTCGCAGTGCATCGCGCTCCTGCATCAAGGATTCACGCTGACCAGAGTCGCGCTCCATTGCCTCAATGGCCGAGGACAGAACATTGCGGGCCTCGCTCAACGATGCCTGCTCTTGCCGATACTGGGCACGCTGCTCGTCGAGTTCGCTGCTTAGCCGTTCGCGGCGACTGATAATCTGTTCGATGCGCGCGTGATGAGCACTCAGTTTGGACTTCAATTCGCCGTGAAGGCGGCTGTGCTGTTGAATGTCGCGCTGCAACTGATCGCGCTGGACTTCCATTGTCTTAACGGAATCGCGACGCGACTGAATGTCTTGATCGATTGTTTGTAAGCGCTGCTCGGTTGCGGCCACACGCTCGGTTAGATCGACCAGCTCCTGCTGACGCTTGATGACGCCCTGCTCGTTGTCGTCTGGTCGCGCCACGCGAATCCAATTGGGACCCAACCAGATGCCTTCGCGGGTAATGATGGACTGACCGGCGCCAAGATGACTGCGACGCGACAAAGCATCTTCTAGGCTTTCGGCGGTTTCAACAGCTGCCAGTATTGAGGCTAGCGTCGTACCGTTACCCGTGCCCGAGGCACGCAGCTTGTGTGATAGGCTCGCGGCATTGCCTGAGGCTGCTACTGCAGAGCCGTCCACAAGTGTCAACTGGCCCTTGCTGATCATGGATACGGACGAGGCAAGATGGTCGATCGCATCGACACAAACCGCCTGCAGGCGATCGCCCAGTACAGTTTCGACCGCTACTTCCCAACCGGCGTCGACATCGAGCTGCTCGGCAGCGCGGCTAGCGCCGGCCAAACCACTTTCCTGCAACCAGCTTTGAACGGATTCGCCTTGGCCCATAGCAGCCTGCTGCAAGGCCTCGAGCGAAGCGCGACGGCCTTTCATGGTTTGCAGTTCGCTGCGGGTTTTGTCCTGTTCGTCGCTCAAAGCCTGCAAGCTATCTCGCTGGCTGGCAATTTCGGGCAATATTTCATCGAGCTGCAGCTGCCGCTCTTCGCCCTGTAGCTCGATTTCGGCGAGCTGCTCGGCCATGACTTCATTTTCACTGTCTTCGTCAGAGGCGACCAAGCTTTCGCTTTCAGCCTCCATTTTCTGAATTTTGTCTTGGTGGCGCTGCAGGGTCAGTTCTAGATGCTGAATACGCGACTGCTGCACTTCGGCCTGCTGGCGGGGCTCCGACGCGCTCTGGTTAAACTCGTCCCAGCGCTGCTGCCAGTCGCCGTGGGCCTCTTCAGCCTCGGTCAGTGCCGTCAGCGATTCTTCTTCCTGCGCCTGAAAAAGCTCTAGTTCTGGGCGGATGGTTTCCAGCTCTTCCTGCCAATGGGCGACTTTCTCGCTGTCGCTGGTCAGATGCGACTGGGCTTCTTCATAATCGCGACTGACGCGGGTCAAATCCTCGTTCAATTGACGACCGCGATCCTGTTGATGCTTGATGGTTTGCTCAACCCGACTGATGTCCGCGCCCATGCTGTAGTAACGCCCCTGAACCTTGTTCAGGGCATCATTGAGTTGGGTGAGGCTGTCGCGCTGCTTCTCGCTATCGGTTTCAATGGCTTGACGCTGACTGACAACCGCTTCCACGTCCACTTCCAGCTCACGAATCTGGGCAGCGCGAGTCTCCACTTTTTCGTTGATACCGCGCCACTGCAATGCTTGCAACTGCGCTTTAAGAAGACGCTCTTCTGCCTTGAAATCTTTATATTTTTCTGCTGATTTCGCCTGCCGCTCCAGATGCTGAAGCTGACGCTCCATCTCGTCACGCAAATCTGTGAGCCGCTCAAGGTTCTCACGGGTGCGGCGCATACGGCTTTCGGTTTCGCGGCGGCGCTCCTTGTATTTGGAGATGCCCGCGGCTTCTTCAATAAATACCCGCAGTTCTTCCGGCTTGGATTCGATCAGGCGTGAAATCATACCCTGCTCGATAATCGCGTAGCTGCGCGGCCCTAGGCCGGTGCCCAGAAAAATATCGGTGATATCACGGCGGCGACACTTGGTGCCGTTCAAGAAATATTCGGAAGTACCTTCGCGCGTGACTTTTCGCTTGATGCCGATTTCGCCAAAACTCGCGTATTCGCCACCCAATTTGCCGTCGCTATTGTCGAAAATCAGCTCGATAGAGGCTTGCCCAACTTCCTGACGATTGATCGAGCCATTGAATATGACGTCGGTCATGGACTCGCCGCGCAAGTTTTTGGCAGAGCTTTCGCCCATAACCCAGCGCACTGCGTCGATAATATTAGATTTCCCGCAGCCATTGGGCCCGACAACCGCTGCTAGGTTACTGGGAAATGAAACCGTTGTCGGGTCTACAAAAGACTTGAAGCCCGCCAGCTTGATACATTTAAGGCGCATAGAAATGACTACCAGATATTGTCATAATCGACTGATATTATTGTAATAATAATAAACAAATGCAGCGCTGACAGAGAATTCACGCCGCGCAACAAAAACCTTCTCTAGTGTAGCGATTATTGCACCGTGGCTCTACGCCAGAGCGGCTTTTTTTTGGGTCTTCGCGATTCCTGCCTGGGCGTATAGCGCGGAATCAACAAGCCTGCGGCGGTTAGGGAATTTGCGTGTCTAGGAGCAACTCGACCGGCGCATCCAGATTTCTCCAATCTAAAGCTGCTGAGCTGCCTTCAAGGTCGCCGCTAACGGGCGCGACCGAACCACCCCGGGAGAAGCGGGCCGTCAATTTAACGCTTTCAAACTTATCCAAGGTCATATCCGGCCGCATGGCGTCTTTGGCCGTTAAGGTAAATTCCTGCGGCCAACTCGCATCCGCCGACTGCGGCTTGCGCACCACGGCCAAAGGGAAGCCAGGCCCCTCTGCTGCCTTGGCAAACACATAGAGCACGCCATTGTCCGGCAGTGCCAAGCTGCCTTTGTTGACCACTACACGTATGCCTGCTATCAGGCTGTCGTTTGATGCCAACTCCTTTGCTCGCTCAAGCGCGTGCCGAATGGCCTCGGCCTGTGGAGCCTGCGGCGAGATATTGCGCAGCAAGAGTGACCAATGATCTATAGCCGCGACAAAGTCGCCGCGATCAAAGGCGTCTATTCCCAGCATACCCAGCGCTGTTGTCTGGGCAGGGTCGAGTTCCGCTGCACGACGCATCAGGGCCCGCGCCTCATCGTCGAGCTTGCGGTCATTGTGCAGGAACAGGGCCTGCGCCAACTGTGCCATGACAATGGCGCTACTAGGCTGCCCCGCGAGTAATTGTCGATATCCGGCAATCGCCTCGACAAGATCACCCTGCTCTAGGGCTAACTGTGCTCGCCAAAATCGCAGGTCGGTATTGTCGGGACGAAATTTCAGGCTCGTGTCGATGGCCTCGGCGAGGTCTTGCATGTCCTGCTCGGTAAAGCGCTCCTTTTCGGCAAAGTCCTGCTGCAGGGTATAAAACTGTAAATCTGGCCAAGCGCCAATGTGCCGATACAGCAGCGCGCCGAGCAAGGACACGGCAACCAACACTGAAATCAGCAAGGCCCGTGGCAGCGGCGGCCCGCGCTGCGCTTGCTTGGCCACAACAGCTTCTGTTTCGGCCAGCAACTGGCGTTTGAGCTCGGTTTCAAGCTGAGCGAAGTTATTGTCATCAAGCACGCCGCGTTCGCGTTCAAGCTGCAGCTCAAGCAGACGCTGCCGAAACACCGCGGGATTGTTATCGGTACTGTCAGCGATATCAGCTCCGCCACTAGCATGACGATGCCGCTCAGACAAAGCCCAATACAAGGCCACTAAGGCGACAATGCCCAGTAAGGTCAGCACCAACATCAGCTCAGTCACGATTCCAACACCTTATTCAATGATTTCTGCTCGGCCTCAGTCAGGGCCTGTGCTTCAAAGCCAGCGCGCTCTGCACGGGACAAGCGCCACCAGATGCCCAGACCCATCAGCACCAGAATGACCGGGCCCAACCAAAGCGCCAGCGTATTGGTGGTGAAACGCGGCCGATACAAGACGAAGTCGCCGTAGCGGTCCAACATATATTGCAGAATTTCCTGATCGGACGAACCGGTGGTAATCAGCCGATGAACCTCGCGCCGCAGATCTTCCGCAATAGGAGCATCGGATCCGGTCAGGTTCTGGTTCTGGCATTTTGGGCAACGTAATTCTTCAATCAAAGCCTGATAGCGCTGGTGATCGACCTCGTTGGTGAATTGGTAGGTTTCCACCACGGCCGTGGCATGCTGACTGACGACCAACAGAACCAGTGTAAATAATTTCATAATCCCCTTCATTGAGCCACCGCCGCGCTCTTGATTTGTTCTATCAAGGGCGCAAAGCGCGACTGCCAGATCGCCTCGTCCAGACCACCTTGATAGCGCATATGCACTATGCCCTGGTGATCGACCACAAAGGTTTCCGGCGCACCGGTAACGCCGAGGTCCAGCCCCAGCTGGCCCGCAGAATCAACGATATTCACCGCAAAGGGATTACCCTTGTCGGCCAGCCAGCGCCTAGCCTTGTCGCTGTCGTCTTTGTAGTTGATGCCGAATACGCCAAGCTCATCACGCGCAGCAAGTTCAAGCAGAAAAGGATGCTCGTAAAGACAGGTTGGACACCAAGTCGCCCACACATTGACGATACTGACCTTGTCTTTAAATATCTCCTGATTGGTGGTCTTGTTACTGAGCAGAGCCGGTAAGGAAAATTCTGGAAAGGCTTTGCCTATCAGTGCCGATGGCAGCGATTTAGGGTCATACTCGCCGTCATTGACGCGGGTCTCGACGCCAAAAAAAAGTAGGGCGAGCGCCATAAAAATAATGAGTGGAATAAACAACTTCAGCCTTGCCATATCACACCTCACGCGCTTTTTTAGTCGGTGACTGCAGGCGGTAACGCTTGTCCATTATCGCCACCAGACCGCCAAGGGCGATCAGGGCGCCACCCCACCAAAGCCAGCGTACCATTGGCTTGTAATGCACACGCACGGCCCAAGCGGAGCCCTCCAAGGGTTCGCCCAGTGCAACATAAATATCCCGAAAAAATCCGGCGTCGATACTCGCTTCGGTCATTACCTGATCTTGGCGCGCGTGGTAGCGCCGCTTTTCAGGATGCAGCAGCGATATCTCCCGACCGTTCTTACTCAGCCTAATGTCACCGCGGGTGCCCATGTAATTAGGGCCCTTAATTGACGAGGTCCCCTCAAAACGCAGGCTGTAACCGGCTACCTCCATACTTTCGCCCTGTTCAAGGCGTAGGTCACGCTCACTGCTGTATTGACTGACAACGCTTACCCCGATAACAGCACAGCCAAAACCAACGTGAGCCAGCAGCATGCCGACATACGACAGCCGCAGTCGTTTTAGCCCACTAATAAAGTTGGCGGCGTTGCGTGTCTGCTGCACAAGACTGCGCAGACTGGCGAAAATCAGCCAGCTGCCCAAAACCAAACCAACAGCCGCACCGGGCAGCCATTGGCCCCACAACAGCGGCAACAAAAGCCCCGCAATAAGCGCCAGCAGCAAGGGTGACCAAATAAAACCAAACAGGCCGCGCGATGTTTTCCACTGGCTGAACATGCCTATACCGGTAAGCGCAGCCAGTGCACCCGCCAAGGGCACAAACATCGCATTGAAGTACGGCGGCCCCACCGAGTATTTGCCCTGTCCGAGATAATCCATAACCAAAGGGAACAGAGTGCCCAACAGCACAACCAAAGCGGCGCACACCAGCAGTATATTGTTGGCCAGCAACAGCGACTCGCGAGAAATTTTGCTGAACACGGGCCGGAAGGTAGTCTGGGGGGCACGCAGTGCGTACAGCGTAAGTGAGCCGCCAATGACGATAAACAAAAAGGCGAGAATGTAGAGCCCGCGAGTAGGATCCGCCGCAAAGGAATGGACCGAAGTCAGTACACCAGAACGCACCAGAAAAGTACCGAGCAGGCTCAGAGAAAACGCGAAAATGGCCAGCAACAGTGTCCAGTTTTTAAAGGCACCGCGCTTTTCAGTCACCGCCAGCGAATGCACCAGGGCCGTACCCACAAGCCAGGGCATAAAAGACGCGTTTTCCACAGGGTCCCAGAACCACCAGCCGCCCCAGCCCAATTCGTAATATGCCCACCAGCTGCCTAAGGTAATGCCCGCCGTCAAAAAGGCCCAAGCGATATTGGTCCACGGCCGCACCCAACGCGCCCAGCTGGCATCTAATTTGCCGCGCACCAACGCGGCGATGGCAAAGGCAAAGGCAACCGAAAAACCAACATAGCCGAAATACAGCATGGGTGGATGAATCACCATACCAAAGTCTTGCAGTAGCGGATTCAAATCCTGACCGTCCACTGGCGGCGATATCAGCAAGCGTTCAAAGGGGTTGGATGTAAAGAGCATGAAGCTTATAAAGCCAATGGCAACTGCGCCCATGGTGGCTAACACGATGGCTTTTATAGAATGCGGTAACTGTTTACCGGTCAATGCTACTGCCGCCGTCCAGCCCGCGAGAATTAACACCCACAGCAACAGCGAGCCCTCGTGCCCTCCCCACAATGCCGTGAATTTATAGTGCACGGGTAGTTGGGTGTTAGATTGCAAGGCGACAATGGATACGGTGAAGTCATCTTGCAGAAAGGAGGTCGCGAGACAGCCAAAGGCGATAGCGACAAACAAAAACTGCAACACCGCCAGACGCGGCGCGCTCAACAGCAATTGCCGATTACCGAGGTAGTAGCCACTGGCAGGAACTGCAAACAGCAGCAAGGAGCAGCAAAAGGCAATGATGAGCGCGAAATTTCCAATCTCAGGAATCAATCTCAGTTCTCCCTTTGTGCGCGTTCAAGCGCATCGCTGACTTCAGGTGGCATGTAATTTTCATCGTGTTTGGCCAGCACTTGGCTGGCCTGGAAAACACCCTGCTCGTCAAGTTGCCCAGAAACAACAATACCCTCACCCTCACTAAACAGGTCCGGCAGAATGCCGGTATAGCGCACGGGCACATTGGCCTGATAATCGGTCACGATAAAACTGACGGCCAGACTATCGGGGGCGCGTTGAACACTGCCGTCCAGTACCATGCCACCGGCGCGTATATCGCGGCCAACCGGCGCTTCGCCCGCGGCGATGGCGGACGGCGGATAGAACAGATTGATATTCTGTCGCAGCGCGTAGCCCAACAGCCCGACAGCCAGGCTGGCAGCCACCACAATAAACAATACTATCAGCAATCGCTGACGACGAAGCGGGTGCATCAATCCTCCAGTGCCGTCGGTGTTGCGCCTTGGCGACGATAAAAAGCGCGCAAATTCGAATGCTGTCGTTTGCTCGCGCGCAGTGGCAGCCGCAACAACGCGGTCAGTGTGACAAAGGTGATTGCATAAGCAGCCCAGACATAAGCACCGTGCCCTGCCATGGACCAAAGTTCATGGAAATTTCCGAAATACATCGACACGTTCAATTAAGACACTCTCTACTAAGGCAGTTTTAACGATTTGGGTCAGCCAATACGCGCTCGCGCACCCAGCGGGTATTGCGTTCACGGTCCAAAATTTCATTGCGGACAAATAACAACAAGCACAGCGCGAAAAAACTGTAAAAACCGGTAATGGTTAGAATCAGCGGCCGCAGCATACTGGGATGGATGCTGGATTCGCCGGTAAAGCTGATACTCGCGGGTTGATGCAGGCTGTACCACCACTCTACGGACCAGTAAATAATCGGAATGTTCACCGCACCCACCAAGGCCAATATGGCGCAGGCTCGCCCCGCGGCTTCCTTGTTATCAAAGGACTTATACAAAGCCAGTACGCCGACATAGAGAAAAAACAAAACCAATACCGACGTAATCCGTGCATCCCACACCCACCAAGTACCCCAGGTAGGTTTACCCCAGATCGCGCCGGTTACCAGAGCAAGAAATGTCAGCGCGGCACCAATCGGGGCACAACACTTCATCACCATATCAGCCAGCTTAATACGCCATATCAGGCTGATTGCACCCGCAGCGGCCATTACCATATAGCCCGCCATCGCCACGGCGGCTGCGGGAACGTGAATGTAGATGATACGAAAACTGTTGCCCTGCTTGTAATCTGGAGGCACAAACATCAGGCCCCAAACGACACCGGTAACCAGTGTCAGCGCCGTTAGCATCGCCAACCACGGTAGCAGTTGGCCACTGAGCTGGTAAAACCAGCGCGGCGAACTCCATTTATGAAACCAGCCCCACATAAAAATCACTCTTCGCAATAAATGTACAAGCTTAGCTAGTGCTGCCTGACCGAAAATACCGACGCGACAGTATACCCCAAACTATTGATCGAGACTTACCTTCAGCGCCCCCGCAATGGCCAGCGGCGCCAGCGCCAATGCCAACAAAGCCATTGCGGCCAACAGCAATAAGGGCGAACTACTATCCATGCCCTGCGTCGCGCGCTGCACTGCGGCACTGCCAAATATTAGCACGGGAACAAACAACGGCAGCACCACTAGCGACAGCAATACTCCGCCTCGCTTTAAGCCTACCGTTAGCGCCGCACCGATGGCTGCAATAAAACTCAATACAATGCTGCCCGCCGCCAAACTCATTACCAGTACCGTCAAACCTGACACCGGCATTTGTAACATCAGGGCCAGAACCGGGGCCAGCAAGGTCAGTGGCAGGCCACTGAGTAGCCAGTGGCTGAGCGTTTTAAGCAGTACGATGAGATACAGCGAAACGGGGCTTAATATCACCTGCTCCAGGGTGCCGTCGTCGAAATCACCCCGAAAAAGGCTGTCGCTGGCCATCAGTACAGACAGTAGCGCAACAATCCATAAAATACCTGGTGCCATAACCGCCAGTATTTGTGGCGACGGCCCCAAACCCAGCGGAAACAGCGCGCACACCATCAGGAAGAAGAACAGCGGGTTTGCCAATTCGGCTCGGCTGCGTAACATAATCAGTACTTCGCGGGCCAGCAAAGCACGGCATAAGGCAATCGATGACAAGTGATTCATTAATGCCTCCCCAGTGTGAGGCTTTGTAGTGGCGACACCACCGTGAGGTCGTGATGTGTGGTCAACACCACCGCGCCACCTTGGGCTGCAAACTCGCTGATCCAGCCTTCCAGGTCGAGCACCGCCTGCTTGTCCAACGCTGTGAAGGGTTCATCTAGCATCCAAAGGCTAACGGGCGTAATGAACAACCGTGCCAGCGCGACCCGCCGTTGCTGGCCTGCAGACAAATAACGACAATTAACATCTTCGTAGCCACTCAGGCCAACCCGCACCAAGGCATCCTCAAGCTCGCCATCGGAGACCAACTGAAATTGCAGAGCAGCCAGCCAGCGGAGGTTTTCACGTGCACTGAGTGACATTTTGATGGCCGGAGCGTGACCGAGGAATAAGCTCTGTTGACGCAATAGCAGCTGTTGCGCACCGTCAAGTACTTTACCCTGAAAGCGAATTTCGCCCCGAAAGGCTGAATACAGACCCGCAAGAATTCTGAGCAGGCTGGTCTTGCCGGCACCGTTGGGGCCCTCTATCCGCAGCACGCTACCCGTCTGAACGGTAAAAGACAGATCTTCGACCAGCCGGCGACCATCGCGTTCGACTTCAAGGCCGGTAATGTCAAGAATCGACTGCAAACGAAAAGACCCCCAAAGCAAAAAAAGCGCGATTATAAACGAGCTTGCGAGAAATTGCGGGGGCTGCGCAAAAACGACACCGCGTCACCGCTGCAGGCTTCAGCGGATTGCGTCGACTATCGGCTGAGGAAACTGCAGCGGTGCACTGGCGCTCATGGCCGCAGATTCGACTTTCAACAGCCGCTGGTTGGCGCTCTCAAGACGCTCACTCAAGGCTGGCGAATAGTCCGGCATGGTTCCCGTCAGGCGTGTGGCGTTTATAAGTTCGATAATAGCGCGCACTGCATCCGCTAGCAGGCCAAGCAAGGCCGGGCTCGCCACCGCAAAGTTATGAACGAGTCCTTGGGCTAGACGCTCGGCTTTGTGCGCGCAGCCAGCCAAGCTGTTACAGCCTGAGATCTGCGCAGCGCCGCCCTTGAGAGTATGAAAGCCGCGCCGCATGTGCTCCTGAACCTCATCGCCAGCAGCGCCCAAAATCAGCGACTGAATGCCGGCGAGTATACCTGCGGCTAAGGCTTCAGCCTCGTCGAGGAAAAATAACCGCAGTTCTGCATCGATTTCAATCTGCTGCATCTTTACCAACCATCGAATTTCTCGCTTGTATCAGCGCGGAGCGGCTAAAAATCGTATCCATTTTACGCTGCAATACCTCAGCACTGAAGGGTTTGATCATATAGCCATCGACACCGGCCTTGGCCGCTGCAACAATTTGCTCTCGGTTTGCATCAGCGGTGACGACCAAAACCGGCAGTTTGCACAGCTTTGTGTCGGTGCGCTCCGCTCGCTGCGATTTTCCAACTCGCTCGAGTTCAGCGCCTGAGCCTGGACAACAAGCGCTGCCATGCCGTTGACTAGCAGCAGTAACATAAGAATAGTTTTCACGGGCTGCACCTGCTTATGCTCCGCCTTTGTCTTTATGGAAAGCTTTAATAAACCGGTATCTACGGTGCTTTTCTAATAATTAAGCTGTATTCCAGCATAGCGCCCGGCATCACCAGACACCAGTGCTAAGCGATATTGATTGCCTTGATAGTCGTCAGGCTCGGGCGCTGGAGTGTGAGATTGCTAAAATCAAAGAGCTCACCATCGGCCAACTGTGAGGGTGCGACATTGCCAATGGCCGAAAAAATGGAGTCCAGCCGGCCCGGGTACTGCTTCTCCCAATCGGTCAGCATCAGCTTGATGTTTTGGCGCTGCAGATTTTCCTGAGAGCCACAAAGATTGCAGGGGATGATCGGAAACTGCTTCAGACTGGCATAGGCGATCAGGTCCGACTCTTTACAATAAGCCAAGGGCCGAATCACAATATTTTGCTTGTCATCGCTGAGCAGCTTGGGTGGCATTGCGCTGAGCTTGCCCCCAAAAAACATGTTAAGGAACAGTGTTTCCATGATGTCGTCGCGGTGGTGCCCCAGCGCGATTTTAGTGGCACCAATCTCGGTCGCGAAACCGTAAAGCGAGCCGCGACGCAGGCGAGAACAAAGCCCGCAGGTAGTTTTACCCTCGGGGATGACCGACTTGACGATACTGTAGGTATCTTTTTCGAGAATATGATACTCAATATCCAGCTTGTCCAAGTAGGCAGGCAACACCTCCTCGGGAAAACCAGGCTGTTTCTGGTCCATATTGACCGCCACCAGCTCAAACTTAACGGGTGCACTTTTCTGGAGATTCATCAAAATGTCCAGCATGGCGTAGGAATCTTTCCCGCCTGACAGGCAGACCATTACGCGATCGCCCTCTTCTATCATGTTGTACTCTTCAATGGCCTTGCCAACATAACGACGCAAACGTTTTTGCAGCTTATTGCCTTCGGTTTTCTGTTTTTTCGATATTTCAGTCACTTGAACACCAGCACCTATGCGGAAATTACGGATTTTCTGGCCGTCTAAAACCGCGTATTGTACCGACTCATCAGCGCCAATGCCCAGTATTTTCGAGCCCTGCAGGCTTGCTCCACACTTTCGAGGATAGATTCAGTGAGAACACAAGACTTAACAGTGAGCGCGCGCTCAGCTACAATCGCGCTGCTTATTAATTGTGCAACATTCCCAAAAACGCATCATTCTCAAAAGTGCCCTTAACCACCCTATGCTAAGCCCTACTCGCTTTATTTGGCTGCTCCTATTAGCCGCAGCAGCGTTCGCTGTGTTTCGCACCGAGTCGATTGCCAGCAATCCCGCTTATGCCGACGCATCCCTACCCGAAAATCGTTCGGAAACTGTGTCAGAACTAAGCGCGACCGCACCAGTATTTGACCCTGCCCAAAGCGGTCTCCCGAATATCGTTTCGCAAAGTAATACCACCGACATGGTTCACTCGGCATCCATCGCCGAGCTGCACGACGGCCGTTTATTTGCCACTTGGTTTGGCGGCAGTCGTGAAGGCGCGAAAGATGTGGCCATTTATGGCGCCTATTTTGACTCCGCCAAACAAGAGTGGTCAACGGCAAACGCACTCGTGACCCGCGAAAGCACCCAGCAGGCGCTGGGGCGCTACATTAAGAAATTAGGCAACCCCGTAGTCATGCGGCTTAACAATGACCAGCTCGCCTTATTTTACGTATCGGTTTCGATCGGGGGCTGGGCAACCAGCCAACTGAATATGGCGCTCTCGGACGACGATGGGCAAAGCTGGCACTCTACCCGACGCCTCATCACTTCACCTTTTTTCAATCTGAGCACTCTCGTTAAAGGAACGCCTTATTTGTACGACGACGGCAGTATCGCCCTTCCTGTTTACCATGAAATGGCCGGCAAATTTGGCGAATTGCTCCGAATTTCTCCAAACGGCGAGGTACTATCCAAAGTCAGGCTAACCCAGGGTCGCCAAGCTATCCAGCCTGTATTGCTGCCCTATAATGAGCACGACGCGATCGCACTACTGCGAGATACCGGTGATGACGCTCCGTTTAACGCCCTTATGACCAAGAACGATAGTGGCGCTCACGACTGGAGTGTTGCCAAGAACACCACCTTTGCCAACCCGAATTCGGCACTGGCAGGCGTCGTCATGGATTGCGGGCGCATACTCAGTGTCGCCAACGACACCACGGAGGGCCGCGATCGCCTGACCCTACTGGTATCCGACGACAAGGGGCGCAGCTGGCACCCCATTTTACGTATCGAGGACGAAAGCAAGAACGGCACCTCGCCACGGCGAGTTCCTAAGGATGAGTTTGTGAGTGCCTTACACTTGTCTATGGACTCTGAAGGCCTCAGCGATGAGCAGCAACAACGATTTGTCGACTCCGCCACTGATACGCTGTGCTCAGGTAGAGGCTGTCGTTATCGCTACGACTACCCCTACTTAATCAAAAGCTCGGACGGAACTATCCATTTGGTTTATACATGGAACAAAACGTATATCAAACATCGCTCTTTTTCACAGGAGTGGCTTAGTCAATGGATTTAAGTTTCGGACTAGCCCTTTCTGCTATTAACTTTGCGCTGATATTCAGTCTTGTGCTTGCGCGCCGCCCCACGCTATCAACGCGCATCATGCCAATATTCGCGCTCAGCCTAGTACTGGTGTGCATACCCGTTGCCGGTATCGCGCCTATTTACTTCCTTAGGGCCGCTTTCGGCGATTTCAGCATTACCGCGACCCTGTTGCTGGCAGTGCTTGCCTTCTGCAACGTACGCTCGAGCAAAGTTCCGCGCCGCGATATATTTTGCCTCGCCGCCATCCTCGCGCCCTTGGCTTTATGGTTTTACCCGCTCAGCCTAGGCATAACGCTGCACGACCCCTATCAATTGGGCTATAACGCCACCGTGTTAAGTATCGTTCTGCTAGCGGCAGGTCTGCTCGCATGGCTGCGCGCTTATTTTGTGGTGGTCGCCATCCTCAGCCTCGACCTACTTGCCTATCATTTCGAGGTACTGGAATCCAACAACCTGTGGGATTACCTTATAGACCCTTGTCTCGCAATTTTCGCCCTGTATCACGTGCCCTCGGCGCTACTGTCTCGCCGCGCCAAAGCGACTGCCAAAAGCGAGGATGAGGAACATGATCACATTGCCGATGATGGCCGTGTAGTAAAGATCAAAGGGCAAGCTTTGCGCCGTAAAAAACCAATTGTTGCGTGCGAGAATAACCCAGACAGTGAACAACATGGTTACCGCTATGCCGATCCAAGCGTGCTTGGCGCCACCGCGGCGGCAAAAAAAGCCAAATAGGTAAAGACTCAATAGTCCCCCACCCAGCAAGGCGACTAAAATCGTCACGGCATCTTGCAGGGTTTTGGTGTCAGCGTGATAAAAAGTGATGGCGCCCACTATCATCAGCGCACTGACCACAACCGCAACTCCGCGCGCGACCAAAAGATAATGCCGGTCACTCGCCTGTGGCCGTAGGTGGCGACGATAAATATCGACCACCGACACCGCAGATATTGCATTGATACTCGAATCCAGTGACGACATCGCAGCAGCCAAAGCCGCTGCCAGCACCAAACCAACCAAGCCGTCCGGCAATTGACTGAGCACAAAAAACGGTAGAATTTGCTCCGCTTTGCGCGTGCCGTCCAGCATCTCTTGCGCTTCTGGTGTTGGAAATTGCAGGTAAAACACGTACAGGGCCGTGCCCAAAAACATATAGAAAGCCCAGATCGGCAAGCTACTAAGCGCACAAACCCACATGCCGCGCCGCGCCTCACCTATCGAGCTGGCCGCGCAATAGCGCTGCACCGTATTTTGGTTGCTGCTGTACTCGGTCAGCCAGTTAACCAGTCCCAGCACTAACAACATGGTGCCGGTCTTACTCAACAGGCTTATATCCCAGCTGATGGGCCTCAAATTGCCCGCCTGCCATTCAGAAAAACCAAGTTTCCCATGCGCACTGGCGGTATCAAAAATCTGCCCCAAGCCACCGGGCAGCATTGCAACAATGACCCACAGACAGACGAGCCCACCAAACAAGAGTACGAAGGTCTGCACCACGTCGGTCCAGATTACGGCTTCAATACCGCCGATAACCGTGTAGAAAGACACGAATATTCCAGCGAGAACAATGCACCACACCGGGTCCAAGCCGCTGATTTCAAATAGTAGTAGGGAGATCAAATACAGAATCGTACTGACCCTGACCAGCTGGGCGACAATAAATGACAGCGCCCCATAAACCCGCACCGACGGCCCGTAGCGACGCTCAAGAAACTCGTAAGCCGTTATCGTGTTTTCACGGCGAAAAAAGGGCAAAAAATAGCGCGCCGCAATATAAATGGCGATCGGTAACATCAGGTTGGGGAGATAGCGCAGCCATGCCGTTTTGTAGGCATCGGCAGGATAGGCAAGAAAGGTGATGGAGCTAATCGAAGTGCCTACTAGGCTAAGCCCAATGACCCAGCCTTTGTAGTTACGACCCCCAACAAAATAGTCGTCGGTCGTTGCGGTTCTGCCTGAAAAATATATACCCAAGGCAAGCACGCCTAGCAAGTAGGCGGCCAGAACCGCAATGTCGACGACACTCATTGGCCAGCAGCTCCGGAGGGAGTAGGCTCAGCCTTTGCTGGCTTGCGCACATTCTCGTAATGCAGATAGTGCGAGCTTTCATACAATCCGCGAGCCAGACGTGTCAGTTTTTCCGCCTTATCTGGGAATTCAGCGCTGAAATCCGCAGCCGGATCGTCGCTGTACAATTTGTGCAGCTTGGCATCGCTGCCGTCAGATTGCATACGCAGCATCCAGTCTTTGCTGACGACGCCAATTACCGGATCCCGTTTTTCTGCTGTTTGGGTAAACACATAACGCTCTTCACCATCTGGTGTCGCGCGAATATCGCGACCTAACGCACTGTAGTCGTAAGGCACGCCGAACAACCCGGCCAGAGTCGGCAACACATCAACTAAACTCACCGCCTCTTCGACAACTCGGGGCTGTAATAACGCGGGCGCGTAAATCATGTGGGGTACATGCAGGCCATCCAAATCCAGCAACTCGTAAAACGACGCCATATGTGGCGTTATCGTAATACGGTTGTTGTGGTCACCGTAAAAAACAAAGACGGTGTTGTCGAAATAGCCACCGGCTTTTGCCAGTTCAAAAAATTGGCCGATGTTGTAATCGAGAAAACGAACCGCATTGTATTGGGCAGGGCTTTTGAAACCCGCCTGATACAAGACTTCATCATCGGGCCTGTCTTCGACAAAATCGCCATGATCTTCCGGAATAGTAAAGGGTCGGTGATTAGCCGCAGTTTGCACATAGGCCATAAAAGGCCTTTCCTTGGGGATCTCACGCAAGACTTTATCGGCCGCCTTGAACAACTCCAGATCGGATATCCCCCATACATCGACGCGCGGCGCATCGTAGGCGCCCTCTTCGAATAAATGTAGCTTGTCGATACTCGATTTAATTAGGGCACGCATATTGGCCCAGCCCGCGCTGCCACCTAGGAAATAGTATTTATCATGTTCAGTGAAAGCATTGACCACTGTGCGCTGCTCCGCAATAAGCGGATTGCGAGTCGCTGTTTTTACCCGCGACACATCGGGCAGACCGGTGATGCTAGCCCAAACCGTTTTTGCGGTACCGGATACCGGCACGTAAAAATGTTTGAAAAACCAGCCGTTCTCGGCAATATGCTCCAGCGTCGGCGTAGTTCTCAAGGGGTTGCCATAGGCACTAACTCGGCTCGCACCCAGTGACTCCAGCATGACAATAACAATATTGGGTGGACGCTCCAGCCCCGCTAGCGGGGCATCGGGATTAGCGGCGTAGTGACGCATGAAATTAGGTGCGTTGCGCTCCTCACCCTTCATTCCCAAATAGTCCGCGACCTCATCATAGTGGGCTCGCACTTGCTCGTCGTCGTAGTCAACTTCTCTGAAGTCCATGGTTTCCCAGAAATACAGCACCGGATTTAAACCCAGCGCCCCTATTTCTGCATCGCCCGCAAAAAACGCATTATTCCAACGCAGGGGCACGTCGGACAAGCGCCCGATCGTTAGCCAAAAGGCGACCATAAAGACCATAAAGCAACGCCAAGTAACCGACCATTTTCGGAGTTTCACACCATCCATCGAAAAGCTGCGATTTACCAGCTTGGATATTCCTATATGAACAACAAATCCAACAGCGGCCACGCCCAGTGCTACCCACAACACAGGGTAACTTTCCCAGACCATATTGGCTGATATTGCGATGTCATCAAAAAAGCGGACGACCGTGGAATCCATACGAATGCCCAAGTAGGCATAGTGGCCCAAATCAAACACCGAAAAGACACTTACGGCCAGCGCTATCACGAGCACGTAAGCAGAGGCGACTCGCCGTGCCCAGAGTTTTTCCAGCAACTGCAAACGAGGTAGCATCAGCAACAGCAGCGGAGTGCTTAGCAAAATGGCCAGGCGCGCATCAAAGCGCAGGCCGATTAACCAAGCCTTGAACAAGACCGGCAGCGTAGCCGCTTCATTTTGAGAGAGATCGGAAAAGCCGAAGTAAAAAATTATGCGGAACAAGGCCTGAAGCGCGAACAGCATAAGCGCGACACAGACGAGTAAGTGCAGGCGGCGAGATTGTAGAAAACGCATGGTGATGGGATTCCGCGGTGGCAAAGCGCGCAATTGTAGCAGCCGCCGCGCCTGCGTGAAACGCAGTTCATGGCCTCACAATCACCCGCTAGCGGGCGTCGATATGGCAATTTGCGGCGCAGCTGTCTATCATATGCCTCGCTCTAGGTGCCGACGCACAGCGTCGGCACGGCCAAATCCCGGCCAGGGTGGCTCAGGTTAGTGTGATCCGCTGCCTGCAGGTGGCCCGCTCAAAACCCCGAACTTTACGACTTACAGGAAACGCTACTCATGAAACAACCCGTTCGTGTCACGGTTACCGGTGCTGCCGGTCAAATTGGTTATGCTTTGCTGTTCCGCATTGCGTC
The DNA here is from genome assembly GCA_047622145.1 of Paracoccaceae bacterium. GTDB lineage: Bacteria > Pseudomonadota > Gammaproteobacteria > Pseudomonadales > Spongiibacteraceae > Litorivivens. The sequence continues at coordinate 32,085 of JBLHMO010000016.1, forward strand.
CGGCTCCATGCTCGGCGGCGACCAGCCTATCATTCTTCAATTACTGGACATCACGCCCGCTATGGATGCCCTGCAGGGTGTCAAAATGGAGTTGGACGATTGCGCCTTTCCACTGCTGAGCAATGTTGTATGTACCGATGACCCGAATGTAGCGTTCAAAGACAGCGACTACGCTCTGCTGGTTGGCGCGCGTCCCCGTGGCCCCGGCATGGAGCGCAAGGATTTGCTCGAAGCCAATGCCGCGATCTTCTCGGTGCAGGGCAAGGCGATTAATGACAATGCCAACAAAAACATCAAAGTACTGGTTGTCGGCAACCCCGCCAACACTAACGCACTGATCACTCAGCGCAATGCACCCGATATTAACCCACGCAATTTTACTGCCATGACGCGCCTTGACCACAACCGCGCCATGAGCCAGCTGGCCGAAAAAACCGGTAAGACGGTAAATGACGTGACCAATATGACTATCTGGGGCAATCACTCTGCAACGCAGTACCCAGACCTGTTCAACGCGAAAGTCAGCGGCACCAAGGCAACTGATCTGATCGATCAAGCTTGGTACGAAAACGACTTCATCCCTACCGTTCAGCAGCGCGGTGCCGCCATTATCAAAGCACGCGGCGCATCATCTGCAGCTTCTGCAGCCAATGCGGCCAGCGGTCATATGCGCAGCTGGGCATTGGGCACTGAGGGTGACGATTGGGTCAGCATGGGCGTATACAGCGATGGCAGCTACGGCATTGCCCAAGGCCTGATCTACTCCTTCCCCTGCCGCTGTAAAGACGGCGACTGGACAATTGTTCAGGGCGCAGAAGTCGGTGATTTCAGCCGCGCGAAAATGACCGCGACCGAGAAAGAACTGTCTGAAGAGCGCGACGCAGTTAAGCACCTGCTGCCGTGAATGGTCTGACGCCAGACGTCTGACGCAAAAAAAAGCCACCCTTGCGGTGGCTTTTTTTGTGTCCAAACCTTCCTAAGCATTTTTATCTCGCGCTCCCGGCCCCAGAGGCTGGCCGTAACTGAACTCAACGGCATTGCCATCTGGATCGCGCAACCCGCAGTAGTAACCTACGGGGTAGTCTGCCTGTCGGGGCGGCCACAGCAGGCAGCCCCCCTGAGTCGCTCTGCGCGCGATATCGTCAACCGCCTGCTGTGAATCCAGCGCATAACCGAGATGGCTGAAATCATTGTCAGCCTGAGGGCGTCCAGGCCCGCCGGGGATAAGCACCAGAATAAATT
>JBLHMO010000017.1:0-33102 GCA_047622145.1 Paracoccaceae bacterium
GGCACCGCCTATATGATTGGTGGCTGGCTGTACGAAAAGTTTTACGCGATGGGGGGCTTGCAATTGCCGGCGCTCGGGCTGGGCTTCAAAGCTTGGCAGCTTACCTTTGTTGCGGTCGGGCTTTCGGACTTGTTGGTGGCCGCGTTACTGTTATTGGTGCGCGAACCGGCGCGGCAGACGACCGCGCTGGATAAGCGTGACGGCATGGAATTGGCAGATGTAGGGGCTCACTTGCGTGAGCACTGGCAAGCTTACAGTGGCTTGATTCTGGGCATGTCGATGATGGCGGTTTCGGGTATGGGATGTTGACGTGGTTGCCTGAATTCCTGCTGCGAACCTATGGCATGGCCAAGGCCGAAGGGGGCGCTTGGCTGGGGTGTATTTTCATTATTGACGGCATCGCAGGCACTTTTTCCAGGGCGGTATTTGCTGGTCTGCTCGAAAAGCGAGGTTACCCAGATGCCAATATGCGTTTGATCGGGCTGGTCGCTGCGGTTTTGGCCGTTCCGGCGGCAATTGCCGTGCTTATGCCTTCCGAAGGCGGCGCCCTGGCTCTGTTTGCCTTCGTGACGTTTCTGCAGTACACCCACTTCGGGGTGGGCATCGCCGCCCTGCAGTTGATTACGCCCAATCAAATGCGGGCTCAGGTATCGGCCTTGATGTTGTTTTCAGCCAACATTTTTGGCTTGGCGCTGGGTGGCAGTTTCGTCGCCTTTTTCACTGATGTTGTCTTTCGCAGCGATGACGCGCTCAATTATTCGCTGGCCTGCGTAGCGCCTATGGTCTATCCCCTGGCGGCAACTGCCATCTTTCTGGGCCTGAAGCACTACCGCCGCGCACTGCTGGCGATTGCCGGCTAGCAGGCCTCCTGCCAAGACCGCTGAGGTCTTGGCACAGTTCTTGAAGTTACTCCCTACGACAGCGTCATTGCGCTTGGAAAACACTTGTTTGGTGCGTATCCGGGGGGCGTGGATTTTCTATCTGCACCGAATTGGTGCGCGCGCGTTATCGGGAGACATTTACATGCTGTTTGGGCGCAAAGATCGCAAGCCGATTGTGATTACCGATAAGAAAGTCGTCGAGTGGAAGTATGCGGTGTGCGGCTATTGCTCCACGGGCTGTTCAATTGAGGTCGGTCTGAACGGAGCAGGTCGGCCGGTGACCAGTCGCGGTAAGGGTGATGCGCCGGTCAATCTGGGCAAGCTCTGCATAAAAGGTATCTTCGAGCACGAGTTGGTGGAAACCGCTGGACGCGGCACCCATCCGCTGATGCGCGACAAAATCTACCAGTCTTACCAGAGCGCGAGCTGGGACCAAGCATTGGATAAAACTGCGGACGAGTTTAAGCGTATTCAGGCTAAGTACGGCCGCGACAGTGTCGCGATTGTTTCGACTGGCCAGTTGTTAACGGAAGAATTTTATACCCTGGGTAAATTGGTACGCGGTGTTATTGGCACCAATAACTACGACGGCAATACGACCCTGTGCATGGCCTCGGCGGTGTCCGGCTATAAGCGCTCCTTTGGTTCGGATGGCCCGCCCGGTTGTTACGATGACTTCGAGCACACCCACTGCCTGATGGCTTTTGGTTCGAACTTGCCGGAGCAACACCCCATTATTTACTGGCGCCTTAAAGAAGCCTTGGAAAAGCGCTCCTTCCCGCTGATTGTGATCGACCCCCGAGTGACTATGATGGCACAGTTTGCCGACATACATTTGCCCATTACTCCGGGTACCGACCTGGTATTGCTCAACGCCCTCGCCCACGTCATTTTGAAAGAAGGTCTGCAGAAGCAGGAATACATCGACGCTCACTGCAACGGTTTCGAAGAGCTCAAGGTGACGGTCGAAAAATATGATCCAGAAACAGCGTCAGGTATTTGCGGTATCGACGCCGACACCATTCGCCATGTGGCCCGCATTTATGCCAAGGCACCTTCGGCAATGAGTATATGGACCATGGGCATTAATCAGAGCACTCATGGTACCGATGGCGTTTGCGGCATTAACAATCTCAATTTGATTACCGGCAACATCGGCATTCCTGGCGGTACCAGCCTGTCCATCACCGGGCAATGCAATGCTATGGGAACCCGCGAATGGTCTTCCTGTTCCGGCCTGCCGGGCTATCGGGCGCTGGAGAAGGAAGAGCATCGTCAGGAGGTTGGCAAATTCTGGGGCGTGGACCCTGATTTTTTTCCAGCCAAACGTGGCATGCAGCAAACCGATATTTTTCCCGCCATTGAATCCGGTGAGATCAAGGCGCTGTGGATTGTTGCCACCAACCCATTAACGTCAATGCCGAATCAGCCGCGAATAAAAAAAGCCTTAGAAAAACTCGAATTTATGGTGGTGCAGGACGGCTATGCCGACTGCGAAACTGCCAACTACGCCCATGTCTTTCTCCCCGGCGCGGTGTGGGGTGAAAAGGAAGGCGTGTTGACCAATACCGAGCGTCGAGTGAATTTGGTGCGCAAATTTGTCGAGCCGCCGGGACAGGCAAAACCGGATTTCTGGATATTTAACGAGTTGGCGAAGCGATTCGATAACGGCCGCAAGATGAAATTTCCCGAAACGACTAGCGATATCTTTGACGAAATGAAGCAGCTGTCCAAGGGTGAGGGTCGAACTCTGGATATATCCGGAATGAGTCACGATGCGATAGAGGCCCAGCGCGGAATTCAGTGGCCCATGCGTGAAGGCGAGCAAAGCGGTGATCCCCGTTTGTATACCGACGGACATTTCCAAACGCCCAACGGTAAAGCCAACTTGCTGGCAATGGACTATAGCGAAAACAACGAGGTGCCCAGCGAGCAATATCCGCTGTGGTTGAACAGTGGTCGGGTGGTAGAGCATTTTCACACACGCACCAAGACCGGCAAAATCGGCAACCTCAATAAATTCAGTCCTACGCCGTATATGGAGATGAACCCTGACGCTGCGTATGAGGTGGGTGTAAAGCATATGAGTTATGTGCGGCTGGTGTCGCGCCGCGGTGATGCAGTGGTCATGGTGCAGCTCACACAGCGCGTGCCGCGCAACATGGTGTTTATCCCTATGCACTATCACGATTGTGTTAATCGCTTGTCGCTGGGCTTGTTGGATCCCTATTCAAGGCAGCCGGCGTTCAAACAGTGCGCGGTGCGCATTGAGCCGATTGATCAGAAAGAAGCGGCGCAGCTGAATGTGGAGCGCAGGGCATATTAAGGAATTTGTCGGACGTCGGACGCTAGACGTCTGACGCAAACAGTCAGCAGTGATTGGCATCTGAGGTCAGACATCAAGCGTCCGATGTCTGACGATAAGAGTTAGCAGTGATCGGCGTCCGACATCAGGCGTTCGACATCAGACCAAAGGTTTTTATATGTGGCAAGTACGAGACGACGAACCCCAGTATGCTTTCTTGAAAGAGCCGAAAGTCGCGGCGGTCAATTTTTATGAGGCGCCGATTGACCTAATTGCTCGCTCTGGCGGCGAGGCGCCTGCCGACCGAGAGATGTTTATCAACGGTGAGGCGGGCGTCGGCGCTAATCCGAACCGTAACAAGCAACACGCCTTTCACTTTACGGCAGATAACTGCATAGGTTGTCATGCCTGCGAGGCTGCTTGCTCGGAAAAAAATGACAATCCTGCCCACATCAGTTTTCGCAGTGTGGGCTATGTTGAGGGCGGCACCTACCCAGATTTCCGGCGCATGAATATTTCCATGGCCTGCAACCACTGCGACGACCCGGTGTGTTTAAAGGGCTGCCCCACTCGCGCCTACACCAAACACGCGGAGTACGGCGCGGTGTTACAGGACCCGGAAACCTGCTTTGGGTGCGGCTACTGTACTTGGGTTTGTCCATATAACGCGCCACAGCTCGATCCAATCAAAGGTCAGGTCACCAAGTGCAATATGTGTGTCGACCGGCTGGAAGTTGGCCTAAAGCCTTCCTGTGTGTCCGCCTGTTTGGGTAATGCCCTAAGTTTTGGCGTAGTAGACGATCTACCCGACAACCGCGAACAGGGCAAGATCAGTATTCCCGGCTTTCCCGATCCGGAGATAACCCGCCCCAATATTCGCTTTCAGCAAATTAAAAATATGCCCGATGAAGTAACTCGTCCGGACGGCATGCCCATTAAGTATCATCGCGATGAAAATGGTGGCTATCAGCCGGTGGTCGACCAGAAAAAAGGTGTCGACAAACACTGGAATTTTGCGAGACTCAGTTCTCGCGAAAACCCTTTGGTTATTTTTACCTTGGTTAGCCAAGCGGCGATAGGACTGTTTTTTGCGGCTTTCGTCGGCGCCGAAATGGGGCTTGAAAGTCTGGTGGCACTGCGCAATTCCCTCATGTATGTGCCACTGGTTGCGATCGCCGTCGGCTTGGCCGGCACCGGCATGTTGATGTCGGCAACCCATTTGGGTAAACCGATGCGCTTCTATCGCGGCTTTAATAATTTGCGGCACTCACCGGTTTGTCGCGAGGGTTTGGGTATTTTGTTGTTTATGGTGTTTGTCGGCTTGCATTTACTGGCAGTGCTACCCGAAAACACCTTTTTCCAGTCACTGTTTGGTGAGTTTAGTGAATTTAAAGTGCTTGCCTCATCGCTGGGTTGGCTCGGAGTCATTGCCGGTTCGGTTGGCTTTTACTACATGATTCGCTGTTACCGCATTCCAGCGCGACCGTTTTGGAATCACTGGCAGACGGGTTCAAGCTTTGTCGGAACCGCGATGGTAATGGGCGGGCTCGCTCTGGGTCTTATTGGCACGCCGACCTTAGTTTTGACCGAGCTTGTTGCTGACGAACTTGTTGTGGTTTCGGCAGCACTGATTCTGCTGGGCTCTCTGCTCGAAGGGATTGGTCTGGTTCGGCATGCACTGGCTATGAACCGCGCTAACAATGAGGGCAGTGCGTCGCATTATGTTCAGTGTACGGTGTTTGGAAAAAGCTATCAGCTACGCAACTCGGTGTTGGGCTTAAATGTGCTGTTATCTCTGGCCTCGCTGCTGTTGACGGCGCAGTATGGCGCGCTTGGTTCTTCCGTGTTGATGCCACTGGCGGCGCTGTTATTACTCTCGACGATGGCTACCGCGGTGATAGGGCGCTGCCTGTTTTATGTGCTGGTGATTCCAACCACGATGCCGGGGGCCTTCTTCTGGAAAAACAAGGATTTTGAAGAGCACGCGCGCGAAATCGGGCTAGCGCATATGCCGCAAGTGGGGGTGGTATATGACAAACATTGACGCCAGGCAGTGGCTGTTAGGCAAGCTCTTCCTGGGTCTCGTCGAACAGGTCCTCAATGGGTTTATCTTCTTCGTTGAATTCGTCATTTCGGGGGTCAATTTCTGTCATCACAGGGAATACGTCCGGCGAGATCGGCACAAAGTTTTCTTGGGCATCTGGCGTAATGGCCGGTACGCGCTGGATATCGCGTAGGATAAACCCCATCAGCACTAACAGTAGGCAGGTGTTGACCACAAAGAAGCTTTCCGGGCCTGAAATGCTCATTAGGGCCGCGTTTAGCAGCGGCCCGATTAAGCTGCCGAGACCATAAGCGGTAAGCAGGGCGGCACTGGCGGCGACGATTTGGCTGTGTGACATCCGGTCGTGGGTAATGGCAACCGCGATGGCGTAAATGGATGCCGATAAGCCAAAATACACAGAGGTGAACCCGCATAGCAGCGCGAAGCTCATGCTGCCCGCTGCCAGAATCAAAACACTGGCGCTTGCCGCCACAAGGGTTACTATCAGCATCACTCGCGCGCGATCGCGCCGGTCGCAGATATAGCCAATGGGCCAGGCCAGCGCCATCGCCGACAGTATTGCCGTGGCCATATAAATAGAGGTCTGTGCCACACTGAGGCCGCTACCCGTTGTGAATACCGGTGCCATCGCGTAAAAGCCGCTCATCAGTATGCCGTTGATTACCGTGGCAATGATGCCAAGGGGTGCTTCCCTGAATACCTCCCGTATCGGCATGGCTTCGATGGATTCAAGTGTGGGTGAATGCATGCGACTCAATGCGAGTGGAATCAGGGAGGCGACCAGCAGCATGGCGGCCATCGTAAAGGGTGTTGCGGTTTCCGGTGGCGCGACTTGCAACAATAGCTGACCACCGGCGACGGCGGAATAAAAACAGATCTGGTAGGTGGCGAAGAGGGTCGCACGGTTGTTCTGGCTGGCAACACAGCTAAACCAGCTTTCTACGGTCATCAGCAGGCCGGCCGCGGCGATGCCGCTGGCAAAGCGCAAAATGCTCCACGTGATCATGGAGCTTGATAACGGGTAAGCCATCGAGGCAATAGCGATGGCCGCCGAAAAAACGGCGAATGCACGAATATGGCCTACGCGCTGGATAATTTTTTGCGAATGACGCGAGCCGATCACAAACCCCAATGCAAAAAAGAACAGCACCGCACCAATGGTCATGGGGTCGATGCCGGCTTTGGTCATTCTTACGCCCAGCAGCGAATTAACGAAGGCATTGCCGCTGGCAAATAAAACGATGCTGAGAAATAGTGCGGAGAGGGCAACGACGAGTTGTTTCATTGTGAATAGATGGCTGCACTAATTTCGTGGCTGGGCCCCAGGTTGAACACGATGTCGGCGACATCGGTCAGCTGGGCAATATTGGTCTGTGTTAAGCGCTGATAGTGCTGAATAAAGCGCGTGATTTCCGCCTCGCTCATCAGCGCCGCCCCGCGTTGCTGGCGGCGAGTTTTTGTTCTTGCAGCAGCCGCCACTGAAAAACACAGCCGAAATCAGGCGCCTTGAGCATAATCAGTTTGTTTAGGCGCGTAAACAGCGGTCGGTAATTGTACAGGCTTTGATTCACAAATTGACGCCAATGGCCGTCCGCGTCTTCTTTGCGCTCGAGCTCGTTGCCCGGATATTGCAAAGCCTCCACTGGCTGGGGCGCCGAGCCAAGGCACCACCCTTCCAAAATGACGGTATCGACCACGCCATACAGTTTTGGCCATTGCGACTCAGGTAGGCGATCGTCGCTGGCTTTGTCAAAGCGCGGCAGCGCGCTGCACCCTCCATGCTGCTGGCTGCATAAAGAGTCCAGTACTTGCTGGCCGAGGGTAATATCGTGAGTGCCGGGAACTCCGCACGTTATCAATAATGGATGAAACTGTGCGGCCAAATCAAGTCGTTTTCGCTTAGTTAAGTAGAGGTCGTCGAGGGACAGCACCGCTACCTGCCAGCCGAGCTCTGCTTCTAGCCAATGGGTGATGAGTGCGGCCAAGGTAGATTTTCCGGAGCCTTGGCAGCCATTTATCCCCAGTATCAGCGGGCCGGCGGACACGGCTTTGCGTTGACTGAGGATCCAGTCAAGCAGTGGCAAGTAGTAAGTCTGCGCGAGTGTTTCAAAGCTGGCAGGGAGTTTTTCTGTTGCTATAAATTGGCGCAGCAGCTGTTGGTGGTCTAGCAAGAACGCTTCCTTAGTGCTTACTGTTGCCAAATTGCTGGCGGTCTTGCTCGCTGGCGGACTCCCTGCATTCGCCGGTGAGCACTGAACGGCTGAAGCCGATAGTGCGTTGCGACAGCACATAGCCGTCGCGGCAATAAGCGGAGACACTCAGTTTTTGTTCCAGCAGCTTAACGACACGCAATTCGATTCGTTGTTTCTCGTCGTCGACCGAGTATTGCTTCATTTCGGGCGCAGTATTGGTGTCTTTATTTTCGTTGGCGTCGAATACGAGTCGGGCGCTTGGTGCGCCGCCGCTGGGTGTGTCGAGTTGGTAGCTGAAGAGTTTGCTGCCGTCGAGGCTGATGCGGGCTGAGAAGGTCTCGGTTTCATCGTCCCGTAAGCTGTTGCTGGTGCAGGCCGCCAGCAACAGCGTTAGGCTGACTAAGGTGCAAGCACAAAGATTCTTGTTCATAGGTTAGCCGCCTCGGGGTTGGGGTGTTGAGTTTTGTCGGCCTCACTGGCGGCCTCCTTGCATTCGCCGCGCAGCGAGGCGCCTGTGTAACTGATCATTGAGTCGAGAACAAAAAAGCCGTCGCGGCAATATCCGGTTTGCTGCAGTTTGTGTTCGGTACCGTGTTGCAAGGCGCGTTCGTTTTTGCGGCGCAATTCCGCGGCGCTGTATACGTTACGGCCGTCGGTAAAGCCGCCACTCTGGTCGTAGGGGATCAGAGGGTGAGTTTTGTCGCCCCGGGAAAATGCATAGCGAAACATTTTGCTGTCGTTCGGATAGATATGGGTGACAAAGGTTTCCTGTAATCCCAGGGTGCTGGGGGTGCTGTTACAGGCGCTCAAAAGCACTACCGCGGCAGCACTTATGCAGATGTTAAGTCCTCGCAAAATCAGGCTCACAAGCTTATCCGATAGAGAAAGCCAGCATACGGCTAAGCTGGCATAACTGCCAGCCGCTTTCCTCGCGCATCTCGTTGAAACACTCTTGAATTTTACGCAGGTCGCGTTGGGATGTCGGGTTTTCTCTGTCAATCAAGCCGTGCAGCTTGAGAGCGTGACAGACGTCGCGGCTGAGTATAAAGGTGTCCTTGCCCATAAAGCGCAGAAAGTATTGGCCGCTGTTGCCGCCGAGGCGGCTGCCGTGTTTTTTCAGGTAGGCCCAAAGGCCGGTGATGTCGTCCACAGGCCATTCGGCTAGGAAGGCGCCCACACCGCCGTGACTGCGCTGTAAGTCTAAGACCAGCAAGGCATTGTCCTGTACCGCTTTGACTTTGTTGAGATTACGAATAATAAGGGGGTTTCTAGCCATATCCTCAATATCTTCCGGCGAGCGTGAGGCAAGCCAGATCGGTAAAAATCGATTAAAAACTTCTTCGAAACCGTCCCATTTGGCCTGCACCACCCGCCAGACAAATCCCGCCCTAAAAATACAGGCAGCCATTTCGGCCAAATAGCGATCGTCTGGAATTTTCTTCAGCTGCGCAGCGGATTTGGCCTTTTGCAACTTAATCTGAAGTGCCTGTTCCCCGCCCTGATGATCCAGAGCCTGTTGGTAGCACTGCTGAAACATTGATGCCATGGTCAGGGTCCTGTGAGTGGTTGATCAGTAAGGATAGCGGCGGCGTTGTCAGAATGCCATTGCCGTGGCTTAGCATTGACTAACTAATAAGCACTGATTATATTAAAGCCTGCTTACTAATTGACAGGCGCAGCTTAGCCTTCAGGAATGTGTTATGCCTAAAAATCGCAGCAATACCGCCGAAGTGCCGAATACGGATGCTAATCTGCTATGGAAAACTCAATACTACGAGCCTGCCGTTGCCGACAGTGGCGAGCGCAAAACCAGTTTTAAAACTCAAAGCCTGCGCTGGGATATCAAGCCGGTATACACCCAGCAGGATCTTGATGAAATTGGCTTTGATCCCGCTCTGGACCTGGGAATGCCGGGTACTTTTCCGTTCACCCGAGAAACTCGGCCGGCGGGTTATCGTGCCGATCTGTGGGCCATGACCCAAGTCAGCGGTTTTGGTTGTGCAGAGGATTCGGCGAAACGCTGGGAATACATGGTCAATCAGGGACTGGATTCGATCATTATCGAATACGACCTGCCGACCACGAACGGCTATGACTCGGACAACCCCTTGTGCAGAGGTGAAGTAGGGCGCGCAGGTATGGCGCTGGATACCTTGCAGGATATGGAAGAGGCCTTGAATTTTCCGCTGGAAAAACTCAAAAATATTACCTCAGTCTGCAACGCACCACAGCCGGTCAATCTGGCGATGCTGATCAAGGCTCTGCAGCGCAAGGGCAAAAAGCTCGAAGATATTCGGCTGATGATGCCCAACACTATTCTGGTGGAATATACCTGTGTCGGGCGCTATATCTATCCCCCAAAGGATGGACTTAGGCTGGCCTGCGATGTTATCGAATATTGCATGAAGAACCATCCCAACTGGTTACCTTTGAATGTGGTGGGTGCGCAGATTTACGCCGCACGTGGCAATCCGGTTCAGGAAATTGCCTACTCTTTTGCGATGGCGCGAGCCTATATCGACGAGCTTATTACCCGCGGCTACACCATTGACGAGATTGCGCCCTATGTCAGCTTTATCACCGGCATCGATATGGATTTCTTCGAGGCTATTGGGAAGTTGCGCGCCTATCGCAAGGTCTGGGCGCGCTTGATGCGCGAGACCTACGGTGCGAAATCCGATGAGGCCTGCAAGCTGCAGTTGATGAGTTCCCCTGGCACCATGTCGATGGCCTTGCAACAACCGATGAACAACATCGCACGCCTAGGTATAGAAATGCTGGCCTGCGCCATTGGCGGTGGCGCCCACACGATTAATACCCCGCTCTATGACGAGGCCCACGCTCTGCCCAGTGAAGAAGCCATTACGATAGGCGCGAATATTCACCATATTGTGGCTCAGGAAAGTGGCGTCGCCGACACCATCGATCCGCTGGCGGGTTCCTACTATGTGGAATATATGACCAAGCGCCTTGAGGATGCAGTCTTTGTGGAAATGGCGAAAATTGAAGCCATGGGTGGCGCCCTGGGTGCGATCGAAGTAGGCTATTTTCAAAGTCAGCTGGCTGAAGAGCAGATAGCGATGAACACCGATTTTCACAGCGGCGAGCGCAAGTTTGTGGGCGTGAACTATCTGGTGAAAGAAGACAAAAAACGTCAGATAGAAATCTTCCGTCACGACGAGGAAGCAGAGCAGCGGCAAATTGATCGCCTGAACAAGGTTAAGGCTCAACGCGACAATGAGGCTGTAGAAAAAGTGCTTGAAAAAGTGCGCGAGGCTGCGCGCGGCAACACCAATATGGTCGAGCCTATGCTGGAGGCGGTAGAGCTCTACGCCACCCACGGCGAACTCTGCGATGCTATGCGTGACGTATTTGGCGAGCACGATCCCAATGCGCTGACGCCGACGCTCTAGTCGCAATGCGCTAAGGCCAACTCTTAAAAACTCAGGACAACAACATGGAACAACCCTTACGGTTATTGCTCGCAAAAATCGGCCTCGACACTCACACTATTGGCATTACGGTGCTCGCTAAAGAATTGCGTGACCGAGGTGTCGAAGTGATTTTTTCCGGCCTGAAGCAAACACCGCAACAAGTGGCTCGGGCTGCGCTGCAAGAAGATGTGGACGTGATTGGCGTGAGCTGTTTATCCGGAGGCCATATGACGCATCTGAAAATGCTGGCTGAGCAGATGCGCGAATTGGGCATTGATGACCGGCTACTGATCGTGGGCGGTGTCGTGCCAGAGGAAGACATTGAACCTTTGAAAGCCCTCGGCGTCGATAGTGTGTTTACCATGGGCGCCAATATGGACGATATCGCCGCCTATCTGCGCAGCGCAGTGGCAGCGGCATAGCCCTGTGAGAGATAGTTTGGTGAAAAATGGCCCGATGAAAAAGCGGGGTAGGCGCGAGCTGATACTGGATGGCGAGTGGCAGGCGGCGATAAAGCGTCGGGATATTGGCACGCTAGCAAGAACGATTACCGCGATCGAGCGCTCGCCGGAATTTCTACTGGCGCTGTCGCGCTATGTCTTCGACGAGAATCGGGCATTTAGTATCGGTATTACCGGTGTGCCGGGCGCAGGAAAATCGACCCTGCTGAATCAACTGATTCGTGCCTACCGCGCACAGGGAAAAACCGTGGCGGTTTTGGCGGTAGATCCCAGTAGTATTCAGACGGGCGGCGCAGTGCTGGGTGACAGGCTGCGGATGCAGGATCATGCGCTCGACGACAATGTTTTTGTGCGCTCGCTGTCGACCAAAGGCCACTTAGGCGGCGTATCTGAAACGACCTTTATTTCCGCACAACTTTTAAAATACGCGGGCTTTGATCGGGTGTTTATCGAAACCGTTGGCATTGGTCAGAGCGAGCTAGATATCGTGAGTGTTGCCGATATCAGTACCATCGTTTTTATTCCCGGCATGGGCGATTATGTGCAGGGCATTAAGTCCGGAATTATGGAAGTGGGTGATGTGTTTGCGCTCAACAAATGCGATCACGAGGGCGTGCGTGCGCTCGAGAAAGTGATTCGGATGGAGGCACATGATCGTGAAAATAAAACTGGCGTGCCGTTGGAAGTCTGTCTGACCAATGCCGTAAGCGGTGAAGGCATTAATGAATTGATTGCTGCAGTGGAGGTTGCGCTGGCGCGCAGTGACACGCAGGATTCGGTAAGGCGTCAGCGTCAGTTGCACGCCTTTTCAATATTGTTATTGGAAATCGAACTGCGCGAGCATTGGCTTCGGTGTTTTTTAGAGGGCGACTCTGGTCGGCAGTTTCTTTCCGCCCTGGCTGAGGGGCGCTCCAACCCTGCGGACATTATTTCGGTATTTTCTGCCAGTCTGGAATCGAAGACTTGAGGCTCTTGTTGGTGCGTCGCAATCTTGGGGAAAGTTTGTCTCGCCAGCGAGGAGACCGCCAATTATCTTTAGCTCGTATCGGCATGGGTGAGGCAGCTCCGGCGAGCGTGGCGTCGATTCATGTGGTGAGGCCAAGCGAGAAGCGTGCGCCGTTATCGTCTTATTTTTTGTTGTTTGTGAACTTGCTCGGTTATGGCAGCGGACACTCAGTAATATGACAAATCTTACTTCATCCAAGCTCAATCCACCGGCCAGCGAGCTGGCGGCGGCGCGTTATCGCGACAACGCCTTAGGAGTGCTGCTTTTTTTACTGGTAGACGATTACGAGAGCCGCTTTCTTGCGGCCTACCGCAAGCTGGGTTTTGACGACGTGCTACGTTCCCACGGCGCGGTAATGCGTCACTTGGACAGCAGCGGTGCCAGTATTTCCGAGCTGTCCCTGCGCGCGGGGATCACCAAGCAAACTATAGGCAAAATTGTTCGCCAACTGGAATGCTTGGGATATTTGAGTGTCGTCACCAGCAGTGAGGATCGACGCGCGCGGATTGTGCGCTTTAGCTTGCGAGGTGAGCGTTTAGTGAGCGCATCTAACCGGGTTGTTGACGAAATTCGTAAGCATTATCGGCAGCGTTTGGGCGAGCAGATATTTATCCGGCTGAATCAGTTGCTGGATGCCGTTACCGCGGAGCTGGGGGTGCAGCCGCGCAGTCATAGTTCTGGTGACGCGCAGCGCTTCCTGCATTTCGGTCGTTTGCTGGTCGAGTTGGCTTGTGATTTTGAGCGGCGACTGCATGCGCAACTGTCTGCGACCAGCGCGCGACGCATCAGTCGGCCCGGCTTGACCCAGCTCTATCACTTGGGTGCGGGCGGGGTAACCATCAGTGAGCTCGCCGAAGCCCAGCTGCTCACGGTGCAGGCCGTAAGTCTCACGGTGCGCCAGCTGGCGGTGCAGTCCTTAGTGGCTGTGCGCGAATGCAGCGGAGATAGCCGCGCCAAGCGAGTTAGGTTGGGGGAGTCGGGTATCCAATTTATGCATGAGCTCGCGGATGCCTGTACCAGCGTGCGTGGCTATTACGCTCAGCTGCTCGGTGCTGACGAACTGGCCGAGTTGGAAAACACAATCAAGAAGCTGCAGTTGGCTTTGTAGGGCGGTTACCTGGGGGCTTGATGGCGTGAACATCTGGTAACTATACGATCGTATATTCTTTGTCTACACTCACGGCTCACTTGGCAGGTTTTCGATAACACTATTCCTATAGCCGTATTCCTATAACAACACAGTCGCAGACTCAGGAGTCCCTCATGCTTTCGCCAATGGACGATTATCCCTTACATCAGACCTCTGACGTTATTCGCTTTGTCGGTAGCTCTGACCGCAATTTTTACGATCGCTATTACTTCAATTTACATTCCTCCAGCGATGACCTGTTTATGGTCATGGGCATGGGCCAATACCCGACTCTGGGAGTCCAGGACGCCTTTGCTGTGGTTCGCCGCGGTGAAAAACACCACGTTGTGCGGGCCTCGCGGGAATTGACCGACCGCATGGATACCTCGGTTGGCCCCTTGCGTATCGAAGTAATTAAGGGGCTGGAGGAAGTGCGCTTTATTGTTGATGACTCGCCGGACTACCCCATTTCCATGGACATTACTTGGAAAGGTGCCATTCCTGCATTTCTTGAACCGCGTCAGTACATCCGTAAACATGGCCGCGTGTTGTTCGATTCCACGCGCTTTGCTCAAACGGGTTGCTGGGCAGGCAGCTTGCGGGTGGGCGACGAAACGTTTGAGGTGACGCCGGATCGCTGGAAAGGCAGTCGCGACCGCTCCTGGGGTATTCGCCCGGTGGGCGAGCACGAGCCGCCCGGAATTCACGAAGGCACACCGGCGATGGAGGGCATGTGGAACTATGCGCCCATGCAGTTCGACGATTATTCCATTTTGTATATTCTGAATGAGCACAATGACGGCACCCGTGTGTTGGAAGAGGCTGTTCGCGTATGGAACGACCCCGAGCGTGAAGTGGATTGGCTGGGGCGTCCGGAACACGAGCACAAACTTTCGGTGGCCAAACCCTATCAAGCCTATATCGACTCATCGGTCATTCGTTTTCCCGATGCGCCTGAGGGGCCGCTGGAAGTTAAAGTGACACCCCTCACCCATGTGTGGGTGATGGTGGGTACCGGCTACGGGCTGGAAGCAGACTGGAAGCACGGTATGTACAAGGGCAAGAAAGTGGTCGAAAGCTTTACCCTCGATATGGAGGCTGATAAAGACCGGATGTTTGGTCTCTGTGACAACGCCGCGCGCTTTGAACTGGGCGACGAGGTGGGTTACGGCCTGTTCGAGTACGGCTTTCTCGGTCAGTTCGATCACTACGGAGTGAAGTAGGTTTTATGTCTACTATCGAAGCCGTACTGTTTGATGTTGGCGGGGTGTTTACCCTGTCGCCCTTTTCCGAGTTTGATGGTATCGGCCAGAAAATGGGTGCCAAGCCCGGTCAAATTCACGAGATCATGTTTGGTAATTATCACGAAGACGGAGATCATCCCTGGCACAAGGTTGAGCGCGGCGAAATCTCTCTGGATGAATGCCGTCAGGCCATACTTGAGATGGCGCAAGCGCAATACGGCTTTGATCTGGATATCTATGAGATATTTGCTGCCATGCCCCGCGATGGCGGCATTCGCACGGTGCTGGTCGACAAGGTTGCGGAACTAAAAACGCGGGGCTACCGCCGTGCGATTATCACCAACAACGTGAAAGAATTCTCCGAAGGCTGGCGGTCATTGCTACCGGTGGATGAGCTGTTTGAATTGGTGGTGGATTCCTGCGAAGTCGGTTTACGCAAACCGAATCCGGCTATCTTTGAGCTGACGCTCGAGCGTATGGGGATAAGAGACCCCTCAAGAACTGTTTTTCTCGACGATTTTCCGGGGAATATCGAAACAGCCAAAGCACTGGGCATGCAGACGGTACAGGTCGGTAATGATATAGGCTTGGCGATTGCGGAGCTTGAGGCGCTGCTCACCTAATGCTCATCTGAAAACTGTCTGCTATAAATCTGCCAGTCATTAAACTAGTAGGCATAAAAAAGCCCCGGACAGTGCCGGGGCTTTTGACATTCAGCCTAGGCTGAATTTATACGAATTGCAGCAGTGCCACAAAGACCACTGTCAGCGCGATGCTGCAGTGAATGACGCCTTTGACTGTCGTCATCGGGCCGGTTTTGCCGAAGATGGCATTGGCTTGCAGGGCTAGAATCAGCGCCATAACAATCCAGAAACCCATGGGTAGGCTGTCAACACCGTAGCTGGCTGCGCCAGTACCGTGGAAAGAGCCGATCATGCCGATCAGCATCGGGCCGGAGAACAGGGTGTTGGTGCGTGAAGCCAGGGCTGCTTTCGGAGCAGCTTTGGCAGCGTCGCCGGGGGTGATGCCGCAAACGATTTTTTGTGCTGGCCAGATGATCAGCCAAACGTTCAGGAACATCAGGGTGCCCATCGTGGCGCCCATAAGTATGTAGGAATCCCAGCCGTGGGACTGACGAACCAGCTCAAGCAATACAACACCTGTTAAGAAGGTGAACATTGCTGCCCAACGAAACCACCACAGTGCGCGCGGAGCCAGTTTTTTAACGGCATCGGCCTTGGCGGCGGGTTCAGCTTCCTTGAAGTATTCGCCTTGTATAAAGTTAAAGTAGTACAGGAGGCCGATCCACGTAATGCCAAACAGTACGTGCAGCCAACGGAAAAGTAAGTCGGTGGTGATAAATGCGTCCATGAGTCGTCCCTATCAATTGTGGCAAATTGAACTATTATTGATCCCCTCCATCACAGGGCCTTGATAAGCTAAGTCATGGCAGGAGCTTGATTGTGGGAGCAGTATAGCAAAAATTAGCACAAGCAATACACGGCGGCGGCGCTGTAAACCCATACTTTGGCCAGATGCGGATGGGCTGAATGCCGGCTTAGTCGCTTTTTTGACGCAAGCCCAGCTGCCATAATGCGCGTCAGCGAACAGTTACAGGATGAGTGAATGAGTAAGCCCGAGCAGCCCAGTGGCGTCAATCTTGATGCCGATGACATCGAATCGTTTAAGCGAGAGCGCAGTACACGCATGGTCGACCGCATAGGCGGTGTGCCAGATGTCGCTGGTGATGGCGGTGGCTCAGCCGGCTGGTTGGCGTGGCTTATTATCCTGGTGTTGTTGGGCGGTGGCTACTACCTCTACCAGCAGCTGGACGTGGCCAGAGCGCAGCTGACGCTTGACCAGCAGCGGATATTGCGCCTCGAAAAGCAGCTCAATATCACCGATGAGAGTGTTACCGAATCCAGCGACCAGATGCAGAAGCAGGTACAGTTTCTCGATGCTGAAATTCGCAAGCTATGGGATAACGTCTGGAAAAAGAGCAAAGAACAGCTAAACGAGCATGAAGAGCGGCTCGGTAAGTTCGAAACATCACTGCAAAGCCTGAAGACCCAAATCGCGGCGGCAGATCAGGCGGCGGTGAAAGATCGTAGAGAGTTGGCGGCGCTGAAAGTGCAGCAGCAGAAAACCCAGTCCATGGCTGAGACCAACTGGAGCGAAATCGCTGAACTAAGAGAGGGCGCCGACGTGGCAGCGCAGGTGGCGAAGCTGGAAACGCGGATCAAGGCCAATGAGGAATGGCTGGAATCCATCAATTCTTTCCGCAAGCAGGTGAACCGCGACATCAACAGGCTGCGCGAATCACTTAGCGCCAACCACCCAAGTTCAACGGGTGCCCCGGCACCATAACTGCAGTGCTGCCGGCCTTGGCCAATGCCGACAGGTCGATGAAAGCCGCTGCGCTCTGAGGTATAATGCCGCCCCTGCAAGCGATGCAGGGGCGCAGTCCCGCTGCCCCAGCGTCGCATTTTCCGACTCGCCCTTAGCATAATGAGGCCCCGATGACGCTTATCCGCCAAGACGATGTAATCAGTAGTGTGGCTGATGCCCTGCAGTATATTTCTTACTACCACCCTGTAGATTTTATTCAGGGTGTGCACGAAGCCTATAAAAGAGAGCTGAACCCTGGCGCCAAAGATGCCATGGCACAAATTTTGATCAATTCGCGTATGTGTGCGGAAGGTCACCGGCCCATTTGTCAGGACACCGGTATCGTTACCGTGTTTCTTAAAGTCGGCATGCAAGTGCAGTGGCAGGGTGATATACCGGTCACGGATATGGTGAATGAGGGTGTGCGTCGGGCCTATAAGCACCCCGACAATGTCTTGCGCGCCTCAATTCTGGCTGATCCGGACGGCGCCCGTCAAAACACCAAAGACAACACGCCAGCCGTTATCCACTACGAAATTGTGGCGGGCGACAAGCTTGAGATTTACGTGGCGGCCAAAGGCGGCGGCAGTGAAGCCAAATCCAAGTTTGCGATGCTTAACCCTTCCGATTCGGTTGTCGATTGGGTGCTGGAACAGCTCCCGAAAATGGGTGCTGGCTGGTGCCCTCCCGGCATGCTGGGTATTGGGCTGGGAGGCACTGCCGAGAAAGCGATGCTGCTGGCGAAAGAATCGCTGCTCGACCCCATCGATATTCATGACTTGCGTGAGCGCGGGCCGGCTAATCGCTCGGAAGAGCTGCGTCTTGAATTGATGGAGAAGGTCAACAAGCTGGGTATCGGCGCTCAAGGTTTGGGCGGTTTGACGACCGTGCTGGACGTTAAGGTCAAAGACTACCCAACTCACGCGGCCAACAAAGCGGTCGCTATCATTCCGAACTGTGCGGCGACGCGCCATGTACATTTCACCTTGGACGGTTCCGGCCCTGCCGAGCTGGTACCGCCTTCGCTGGATGACTGGCCTGAAATTACCTGGGAGGTGGGCGAGGGCGTTCGCCGCGTGAACCTCAATACGGTTACACGTGAAGACGTTAAAGATTGGCAGCCCGGTGAAACCGTACTGCTGTCAGGCAAGATGCTGACCGGCCGCGACGCTGCCCACAAGAAAATGATCGATATGCTGGCCAAGGGCGAAAAATTGCCGGTCGACATGACCGGTCGCTTCATCTACTACGTCGGCCCAGTTGATCCCGTGCGCGAAGAGGTTGTCGGCCCTGCGGGCCCGACTACAGCGACGCGCATGGATAAATTTACCCGCACCCTGCTTGAAGAGACCGGCCTACTGGGCATGATCGGCAAGGCCGAGCGCGGTGATATTGCCATTGACGCAATTCGCGACAATGAAGCGGTTTACCTGATGGCGGTGGGTGGCGCGGCTTATCTTGTGGCCCAGGCGATCAAAAAATCCGAAGTGGTGGCCTTTCCCGAGCTGGGTATGGAAGCGATCTACGAGTTCGATGTGGTTGATATGCCGGTGACGGTAGCGGTCGATAGCAAAGGCGAGTCGGTGCATAAAACCGGTCCGGCGAAATGGGCAGCGATTATTGAAGCTCAGGCGATTGAGGTAGCTTAAGGATGGCTGGACGTCAGACGTCCGACCAGTGGTACTCCCGATCCTTCGGTCAGCCCTATGCGATACCGCTAAACTGTAAACGGAAGCAACCTTGACCAAGCCCACTTTTTACTGGCACGACTACGAAACCTGGGGCGCTGATCCTTCGCGCGATCGCGCCTCTCAGTTTGCCGGGGTACGCACTGACGCCGATCTCAATATCATTGGCGACCCGCTGGTCATCTATAATCGGCCAACACCGGATATGGTGCCGCAGCCCGAAGCCTGCCTCATTACCGGTATTTCGCCACAAGAAGCGCTGGAAAAAGGCCTGCCTGAACGCGAATTTATCGCCGCCATTCATGCCGAAATGTCGCAACCGGGTACGTGTGGGGTCGGCTACAACAGCATTCGTTTTGACGACGAAGTCACCCGCTATACTCTCTACCGCAATTTTTTTGATGTCTACGCACGGGAATGGCAGAACGGCAATTCGCGCTGGGATTTAATTGACGTGGTGCGCCTGTGCTGTGCACTGCGGCCCGACGGTATCGAGTGGCCGTTGGGTGACAACGGCACGGTCAGTTTCAAGCTCGAATTGCTGGCGGCGGCGAATGGGCTTAGCCATGATGCTGCGCACGACGCGCTGTCGGACGTACATGCCACCATTGACTTGGCGAGGTTGATTAAGCGCGAAAAGCCCAAGTTGTTTGAATACGCTTTGGGTTTGCGCAAAAAACAGCAAGTCGCGCAATTGCTGGATATGAATAAGCAAAAGCCGGTGCTGCATATATCCAGCCGCTATCCCGCCAGCCGATTTTGCTCGGCGCTGGTTATGCCGCTAGCGATGCATCCGGTGAACAAGAATAGCGTGATTGCGATTGATTTGATGGCTGATCCTGAGCCATTGATCAAACTGTCGGCGGCGCAGATTGCCGGGCGCGTATTTTGCCGGGCCGAAGATCTCGAGGAGGGCGTGGAGCGGATACCGCTCAAGGAAATCCACCTAAACCGCTCACCTATGTTGGTAACGCCCAACCTGCTCGGTGCAAATGCCCAGGCACGCCTGCAGATTGATATGGCGCGGTGCGAGCGCCACTGGCAGCAGTTGCGGGAATGCGATGGCTTGAAATTCAAGCTCGATGATATCTACAGCCAGCGTCAATTTTCGCCGGAAACCGATCCTGACCGGATGCTCTACAGCGGTGGCTTTTTCGGCAATCAAGACCGAAGTTTGATGAACGAAATTTTGGACTGCGACGGCATGACGCTGGCCGAGCGCAGCTTCCCCTTTACCGACAAGCGGCTGACCGATTTATTGTTTCGCTATCGTGGTAGAAACTTCCCGGACTCGCTATCGGCTGACGAGCTAGACCTGTGGCAAGAGTTCTGCCATCAGCGGGTACACGAGGCGGACGGTGGTGGCAGTATTACCGCTGCAGACTGCTTGGCGCGAATCAAGGCCTTGCCGACAGAGCGCGAGCTTAGCGCCGATAAACTTGCGGTGCTGGCTGCCTTAGAGGCCCATGTGCGGCGGCTGCCGTGAGCGAGGCTTCGTCTTGGTGGGTTTATATGATTCGCGCCCGCAGCGGGAAGCTGTACACCGGGATCAGTACCGATGTACAGCGTCGCTATCGCGAGCATAGCGACGGCGGTGCCAAAGGCGCGCGCTTTTTTAGGGGTGATCCACCGCAGACGCTGGTGCACACCGAAGCGGCAACAGACAGGTCAGCAGCGTCACGCCGCGAAGCGGCGATTAAAAATCTGTCGCGAGTGGACAAGCTCGCCCTGATTGCAACAAGTAGCAGCGGCAATTGATAGCAGCGACAACAACAAACACGGCAACAAATAATCAATCTGGAGAAGACTTTGGCTGAGGTTCAGGAAGCACGCGACGCGAGTAAGAACCTCGGGGTATTGAAGTCGATGTACGGTTTTATCAAGCCGTATCGGGTGCAGGTTGTTGGTGCCAGTATCGCACTTATTTTTACCGCCGCGGTCACCCTGTCGCTGGGGCAGGGCTTACGTTTTTTGGTCGACAATGGCTTTTCGTCGGGCACGCCAGAGATGCTTGACAAAGCGCTGCTGATTTTCATGTCGCTGGTCGCACTGCTTTCGGTGGGGACTTTTGTTCGCTTTTATCTGGTGTCGTGGATCGGTGAGCGTGTGAGCGCCGATTTGCGCAGAGCGGTCTTCGATCATGTCGTTACCCTGCATCCCGGTTTTTTCGAGACCAACCTCAGCGGCGAAATCCAGTCGCGGATCACCACCGATACCACTTTGCTGCAAACCGTGATCGGCTCGTCGGTGTCCATTGCCCTGCGCAACGCGCTGATGTTTGTCGGCGGTTTTATCTGGTTGTTTATTACCAACCCCAGACTGACCAGTTTGGTGTTGCTGAGTGTGCCGCTGGTGGTTGTTCCTATTATCGTGTTCGGGCGCAGGGTCAGAAATTTGTCGCGCACGACTCAAGACAAAATTGCCAGCGTCGGCAGTTTTGTTGGCGAAGCCGTTAAAAATATCAAGGTGCTGCAGGCGTTTAACTATCAAGAGCGGGATAAAGCCTTGTTTGCCGGTCACGTTGAAGCGGCTTTTGATATTTCGGTGCGGCGCATTAATCAGCGTGCCTGGTTGTCGACCACGGTCATTATGCTGGTGTTGGGAGCGGTTGCCTCTATGTTGTGGGTGGGTGGCCACGACGTGCTTGAGGGACGCATCAGCAGCGGTGAACTTACCGCTTTTATTTTTTATGCGGTGATGGTAGCGGCATCTGTGGGCGCCATTTCCGAAGTGTATGGCGACTTGCAGCGAGCTGCGGGTGCGACTGAGCGTTTGCTGGAGTTACTGGCGGCGAAAAGCCTGATTGTGCCGCCGGCAAACCCCGTCGCGCTGCCTGCGAAGGTATTGGGACGCGTTGAACTCGACGCGGTGAATTTCACCTATCCCTCACGCCCGGATTATCTGGCCGTGAATCAGCTCAGTTTGAATATACCCGCTGGCAGCAGCCTCGCTTTGGTGGGTAGCTCTGGTGCGGGCAAATCGACACTGGTCGATTTGCTGCTGCGTTTTTACGATGTGCAAGTCGGCAGTATCCGTTTTGACGGTATCGATATTCGCGAGCTCGCGCCTGATGATTTACGCGCTCAAATTGCTTTGGTGCCGCAACAGCCGGTTCTTTTTACGGGCTCGGTTGCTGACAATATTCGCTACGGCAATCCGCTGGCTAGCCAGGAGCAATTAATAGCGGCAGCGCAGGCGGCCTATGCCCATGAGTTTATAGGACGTTTGCCTGAGGGCTACGATAGCTTTGTGGGTGAGGGCGGTGTGCGCCTGTCGGGCGGGCAGCGCCAGCGTATTGCCATCGCGCGCGCCATCCTCAAAGATCCCAAATTATTGTTGCTCGATGAAGCGACCAGCGCGCTAGATGCAGAAAGTGAATATCAAGTGCAGCAGGCCTTGCAGCGATTAATGACGAATCGCACCACTATCGTGATCGCCCATCGCTTGGCCACGGTGGTTAAGGTGGATAAGATAGCCGTGCTGGATCACGGCCAGCTGGTGGATCTAGGTCGGCACAGTGAATTGATTGAAAGCTCACAGCTGTATGCGCGCTGGGCAAGTTTGCAATTTGACAACCCGGGTTCAGAGTTGGCGGCGGATATCGCGACCTCAGTCGCTCATAAGGAGGCACAGTGAAATTTACCGGAAGCCACATCCTTTCTGTCGCCCAGTTTGAACGCGAGCACATCGACCAATTGTTTGCGGTAGCAGACCGCATGCAGCCCTACGCGCATCGGCGCAAAGTAACCCGGGTGCTGGATGGCGCCATTCTCGGCAATATGTTTTTTGAACCCTCTACCCGTACACGGGTGAGTTTTGGCTGCGCCTTTAATCTGCTCGGCGGCGAAGTGCGCGAGACAACCGGTTTTGAAAGTACGGCCATCGCCAAGGGTGAGTCACTGTACGACACCGCCCGCGTGTTGAGCGGCTATAGCGATGTGATTGTGATGCGCCACCCCACGTCGGGCTCGGTAGCAGAATTTGCCTCGGCCAGCCGGGTACCGGTGATCAATGGCGGCGACGGCTCCAATGAACACCCCAGTCAGGCGCTTCTCGATCTTTACACCATACGCAAAGAAATTAGGCACAAGGGGCGCGACGGCATAGATGGCTTGCGCATCGCGATGATTGGCGATTTAAAATTCGGTCGCACGGTGCATTCCCTGTGCAGATTGCTGAGTCTGTTTCAGGACGTGCACCTGACGCTTATATCACCTGAAGAATTGCGGATGCCGCAAGAAATTGTTGATGCCTTGCGCGCTAGCGGTAATGCCGTGGTGGAAAGCGATGCGATGGAGTCCAGTATCGCTCACGTCGATATCGCTTACTCGACGCGTATTCAGGAAGAGCGATTTGCCAGCAAGGAAGAAGCCAGCGTGTATCGCGGCCGCTACCGACTTAATCAGGCTATCTATACCCGCTTTTGTGAACCCAATACGGTGATCATGCACCCCCTGCCTCGGGACTCGCGCTCCGAGGCCAATGAGCTGGACAACGACCTGAACGAAAACCCCAACCTTGCGATTTTCCGGCAGGCAGATAACGGCGTACTGGTGCGTATGGCGTTGTTTGCATTGATTCTTGATGTTGCCGACGAAGTGGATCGCCACGCGCGGGATGTAAACTGGTATACCGAGCGTCGATTCTGATGTCGTTTGGCAAAGACGATGTCGAGATACTGGACGAGCAGAGACAGTGGCAGGGCTTTTTTGAGGTCGTCAATGTCACACTCCGTCATCGCTTGTTTGGCGGCGGCTGGGGCGGCGAAGTGCAGCGTGCTGTAGCCCGTCGGAGGCAGGCCGTGGGTGTTTTGATATACGACCCGGCCATAGACTGTCTTGCGGTTGCCGAGCAGTTTCGCATCGGTGCCCTGAATCGGAAGCCCTCACCTTGGTTGATGGAACTGATTGCGGGCCTGATGGAAGCGGGCGAATCCCCCGAAGATGTCGCCCGCCGTGAAAGCATCGAAGAGGCCGGAGTCGAATTGCAGGGGCTGGAGCGGGTCGCTTCCTACTACTCCTCGCCCGGCGGCAGTGACGAATACTTCCACCTGTTTTGCGCCAGCGCAGATCTGTCCACGGCGGCAGGAGAATACGGGCTGGCGGCAGAAAACGAAGATATCCGCCTACACGTATTACCCGTGGAGGCGGTGCTGGCCATGGCTGATGATGGCCGCATCGACAATGCCCACAGCCTAGTCGCCATCAACTGGTTTGCGCGCCACCACGATCGCCTGCGCGATAGCTGGGGTTAATGCCGGTGTCCGAGCGGGAGGAGGGCGACAAGACAGTACAGGGCATTCCGAAGGTGCCGGGCCTGCTGCGATCGAGTGCTGTGGTCGGGGTAATGACGCTGCTGTCCAGAGTACTGGGTTTGGCGCGGGATGTCGTGATTGCGGCCATGATTGGCGCCACGGCCAATGCCGATGCTTTTTTTGTTGCCTTTAAAATCCCCAACTTCCTGCGCAGGCTGTTTGCAGAGGGCGCTTTTTCTCAGGCCTTTGTGCCGGTGCTGGCTGAATACCGTCAGCGCGGCAGCGCCGCCGCCGTGCGCGAACTGATTGATCGGGTGTCGGGCGTGCTGGGTGGCATTCTGCTAACGGTTTCCGCGCTGGCGGTGATGGCCGCGCCACTGGTGGCGACCGTGTTCGCCCCCGGCTTTTACAACGACCCGGCAAAATTTGCCTTAACTACAGACATGATTCGCATCACCTTTCCCTACCTCTTTTTGATCTCGATGACGGGTTTTGCGGGCGCCATTTTGAACAGCTATGGCCGTTTCGCGGTGCCAGCCTTTACCCCGGTCTTGTTGAATCTTTCCCTTATCGGGGCGGCGTTGTGGATCTCGCCGCGCCTGCCGGAGCCAGCGGTCGGCTTAGCGTGGGGCGTCCTCATCGCGGGTATGGTGCAATTCTGCTTTCAATTGCCTTTTCTGCGGCGCATGCATTTACTGCCACGGCCGCGCTGGGCCTGGCATGACGAGGGCGTTCAGAAAATTGTGGCCTTGATGATTCCGGCGCTGTTTGGGGTGTCGGTTAGTCAGATCAATTTGTTGCTGGACACGGTTATCGCATCCTTCCTGCCTACCGGCAGTGTGTCCTGGCTGTATTACTCTGACCGGCTGGTGGAGCTACCGCTGGGTGTTTTTGCCATCGCTATCGGCACCGTGATACTGCCCAGTTTGTCGCGGCAAAATATTGGTGAGGACCGTGAGTCATTTTCCAAAACCCTGGACTGGGCGCTGCGCTCGGTGATGTTGCTGGGTGTACCTGCGGCTGCCGCGCTGTTTATTCTCGCCGAGCCGGTGCTGATTACGCTGTTCCAATACGGTGAGCTAGACTTGCGTGATGTGAAGATGGCGACCTTCAGCTTGCGGGCTTACACCCTGGGCTTGCTGGCCTTTATGCTGATTAAGGTGCTGGCGCCGGGTTACTTTGCTCGCCAAGACACTAAAACACCGGTAAAAATAGGCGTGATCGCGATGGCCGCGAATATGGTTTTCAATCTGGCATTCGCCATTCCGCTGCATTACAGCTTCCAGCTTGGTCATGTCGGGCTGGCCTTAGCGACGGCCTTATCAGCTTGGCTGAATGCCGCTTTGCTGTTTGCGGGGCTTCGCCGCAAGGGCGCTTATCACGCCCAGCGCGGCTGGCTTGGCTATGCTCTAAGGCTTGCGTTAGCCACTGTGCTGATGGCGGTGACCTTGGTTTACCTCAACAATCTGATTGGCGAGTGGTCTCTGCTGTCGGCAGTTGAGCGCGCCCTGCGTATGGGACTTGTCTGCGGAGCGGGCTTGGCGGTCTACCTGCTAAGCCTCATCGCTATGGGTATTCGGCTGCGGCACTTTCGGGGGCAAGTCAACACTGGCGACTGAGCGGTACTCCTTACAGGTCTACTAAGCTATAATCACGCGCTTGATCTGAGACTAGGCCCCCCAGTGCTTTCATGGAGTTAATCCGAGGTTTTAACAATATCGGCGAACAGCACAAAGGCTGTGTGGCGACTATTGGTGCGTTCGATGGAGTGCATCACGGTCATCAGGCGGTATTGGAGCAACTCATGGCCAAGGGGCGAGAGCTCAAGCTGCCGTCGGCCGTGGTTGTGTTTGAGCCGCTGCCGCGGGAGTTTTTCTCGCCGCATGAAGCCCCCGCGCGACTGATGAGTTTTCGCGAAAAGTTTGCCGCGCTCGAAGCCATGGGTATAGACCGTATTATGCGAATTCGTTTCGATGAAAGTTTTCGTGAAATGGGCGCCATGGTGTTTATCCGCAAGCTCTTTGTAGACGGTCTGGCTGCCAAATACATCGTCGTCGGCGACGATTTACGCTTTGGCCGCGATCGCAGTGGCGGCTTCGGCATGCTCAAGGATGCGGGGAAGACCTACGGTTTCGAGGTGATAGACACTGCCACGCTCAAGCAGGGCGAAGAGCGGGTAAGCAGCACCCGGATTCGCGAGGTATTGGTGGAGTCGGATTTTACTCTGGCAGAAAGGTTGCTGGGTAAGCCTTACAGTATTTCCGGACGCGTTATCGTCGGCCAACAACTGGGGCGTACGCTAGGCGTTCCTACGGCGAATTTGGAACTGCACCGCCTGCGCTCGCCACTGGCGGGTGTGTTTGCGGTAGAGGTAGAAGGTATTGGCGGCGAGCGCTTGCAAGGGGTTGCCAATGTGGGCACTCGGCCTACGGTAGATAATTTACCCAAGGCCATTTTGGAAGTACACATACTCGATTTTGCCGGTGACATATATCGCCGCAATATCAAAGTACTCTTTCGCAAAAAATTGCGAAATGAAATTCGATTTGATGGTCTCGATGCGTTGAAGGCACAAATTTATCGCGATATTGACGAGGCCCGGACCTATTTTTCTGGCGCTGATGCCAGTACCTGATTGAAGGCTTTATGAGCGACTACAAAAACACTCTTAATCTGCCGCAAACGGCATTCCCCATGAAGGCAAACTTGGCGCAACGCGAACCGGGGATGCTTAAGAAGTGGCAGGACAATAAGTTGTATGAAGCGATTCGCGCGGCCAGAGCGGGCCGCGAAAAATTCATAGTTCACGACGGCCCTCCCTACGCCAATGGCGATATTCATTTGGGTCATGCGGTTAATAAAATCCTCAAGGATATTATCGTCAAGGCCAAAACCTTGGACGGTTTTGACGCGCCCTATGTGCCGGGTTGGGATTGCCACGGCCTGCCCATTGAATTAAACGTAGAGAAAAAAGTCGGCAAGCCGGGGCATAAAGTGGATGCACGCACCTTTCGGCAAAAATGCCGGGAATATGCGGCGAAGCAAGTCGACGGGCAGCGCAAAAGTTTTCAGCGGCTGGGAGTTTTTGGCGAGTGGGACAATCCCTACCTGACCATGGATTTCCGCTATGAAGCGGACATTATTCGGGCGCTGGGCACCATTGTCGACAATGGTCACCTGCAAAAAGGCTTCAAACCTGTGCACTGGTGTACCGATTGCGGTTCGGCGTTAGCTGAAGCCGAAGTGGAGTACCAAAATAAGGTATCGTCTGCGATTGACGTTGCATTTGCAGTTGTAGACCCGAAAGATTTTGCCGCGCGCATGGGGCTGACAGAAGTTCCGGCAGCGGCTGATATCGTTATCTGGACAACTACGCCTTGGACTCTGCCGGCTAACTTGGCGGTAGCCCTGCACCCTGAATTGGATTACGTGCTGACGCGAGTTAAAGGCGATGCTGGTGAGCGTTATCTGCTGCTGGCCGAAGCTCTGCACGAAAAAGCGCTGGCGCGTTTTGACTGCGACGACTTTGAGGTCGTTGCCCGCTGCAAAGGCGCGGCGTTGGAACATTTGCCGCTGCATCATCCTTTTTACGACCGGCAGGTGCCTGTCATCCTCGGTGAACACGTTACCACAGAGGCCGGTACCGGTGCCGTGCACACAGCGCCAGGACATGGCGCGGACGACTTTGTTGTGGGGCAGCAATACGGGCTGGAAGTACTCAACCCGGTTGGCAGTAATGGGGTGTTTCTTGAGGACACGGAATTATTTGCCGGTCAGTTTGTTCACAAAGCGAACGAGCCCATTGTCGAACTGCTGAATGAGCGCGGGCGCTTGCTGCACAAAGAACATCTGGACCACAGCTACCCGCACTGCTGGCGGCACAAATCGCCCATCATTTTTCGTGCGACGCCCCAGTGGTTTATCAGCATGCACCAGAACGGTTTGCAGAAAACTGCATTGAAAGCAGCCGACGAGGTGCAGTGGCTGCCGGAGTGGGGCAAGGCCCGCATTGAGTCCATGATGCAGGAGCGTCCCGATTGGTGTGTGTCGCGCCAGCGGACCTGGGGTGTGCCCATAGCCCTGTTTGTTCACAAGCAAACGGCGGAACTTCACCCCGACACCGCCGCCTTGATTGAGCAAGTTGCTACGCGTGTTGAGCGCGAAGGCGTTGACGCTTGGTTTGATTTGGACCCTGCAGAATTGCTGGGTGCTGACGCTGAGGCCTACGAAAAAGTCAGCGATACGCTGGACGTCTGGTTTGACTCCGGTGTAAGTCATCACGCGGTGCTGAATCGGCGCGACGCATTGCAGTACCCTGCTGATATTTATCTTGAAGGCTCAGACCAGCATCGCGGTTGGTTTCAGTCGTCACTGCTGTCGGCGGCTGCGATGAACGGCAGCGCACCCTATAAAACTGTTTTAACCCACGGTTTTACGGTTGATACCAAAGGGCACAAGATGTCCAAGTCGCTGGGGAATGTGATTGCACCGCAGGAAGTGATGAACAATCTCGGTGCCGATATCCTGCGTCTTTGGGTTGCGGCCACGGACTATCGGGGCGAGATGACCGTTTCCGACGAAATATTCAAGCGCACGGCTGATTCCTACCGCCGTATTCGTAATACCGCGCGCTTTTTGCTGGCGAATATGGCGGGATTTGATCCGGCGCAGCATCTGGTGGCCGCGAACGATATGCTGAGTATGGATCGCTGGGTGGTGCACCGCGCAGCAGAATTGCAGGAGGAAATCATCGCCTCCTACAGCAATTACCAGTTTCATCAGGTGTATCAGAAGCTGCACAATTTTTGTGTGGTTGAACTGGGTGGCTTTTATCTGGATATCATTAAAGATCGCCAATACACCACCGCCACCGACAGTCTTGCGCGGCGCTCTGCCCAGACCGCGCTACACCATATTTCACAGGCGCTGGTGCGCTGGATTTCCCCCATTCTGAGCTTTACCGCCGATGAACTGTGGGACAATTTGCCCGGCAACGACGAAGACAGCGTTTTCGTCGCACAGTGGTATCAGGGCTTGGCAGTCAGCGAAGATCCAGACATGGGTGCAGACTTCTGGGCGCAGTTGCAAAGCGTTAAAACAGCGGTCAATAAGGCGATGGAAGCTGCCCGCAACGAGGGCGTTATTGGCGGCAGTTTACAGGCCGAAGTGACACTTTATTGCGACGCCACTTTGCGCGCCACTTTGGCGAAACTTGGCGATGAGCTGCGCTTTGTGCTGATTACCTCCGCGACAACGCTGGCGCCCCTGTCGAGCGCCAGCGTTGCGAAAAGCACCGAGCTGGATAATCTCGAAGTAACGATTACGGCGAGTGAAGGCGCCAAGTGCGCACGCTGTTGGCACCACCGGGAGGATGTCGGCACCATAGCGGCACATCCTGAGCTTTGCCATCGCTGCGAAAACAATATTGAAGGTGACGGTGAACAGCGTTTCTATGCTTAAAACAATGCTGACACGTCAGCTGTCCGGTACGGGTGTGCTCAAGTGGTACGCCATTGCCATCGTTTTTGTACTGCTTGATCAAGTGACCAAGGTTGTGGCGGCCACTTATCTCTCTTACGGGCAACCTGTGTATGTGCTGCCTGTGTTTAATATTACCCTGCATTACAACACGGGTGCGGCCTTTAGCTTTCTGAGTGATGCTGGTGGTTGGCAGCGCTGGTTTTTTATTCTGGTATCCACGTTGGTAAGTACTGCCTTAATTGTGTGGGTGGGTCTGATAAAGAACCAGCAGCGTCTGCTGAGTTTTGCGCTGGTCATGATTTTAGCCGGTGCGGTCGGCAATCTTGTCGACCGAGTTTTTCTGGGTTACGTTGTCGATTTTGTTTCGCTGCACTGGAATGAATACTATTTCCCCGCTTTCAATGTGGCCGATGCCTGTATCACCCTAGGCGCCGGCAGCATGCTGCTGGATATGGTGCTGCACCCGGAGGACAAATAAGGTGAATGTCGTTGCTGAGCAGTCGAGAATTACGCTGAACTTTGAACTGGCGATGGAAGACGGCAGCATTGTCGATTCAACCTTTGAGCGCAGTCCTGCAACCTTTAATTATGGCGACGGCAGTCTCTTGGCGGGCGTGGAGAAAAAATTATTGGGTATGCGGGTCGGCGAGAAGCAAAGCTTTCAGCTGAACCCGGAGGATGCCTTTGGTCAGGCCAATCCGGCCAATTTTCAGCGTATTGATCGCAGCAGCTTTGCCAGTGATATGGTGTTGGAGGAAGGCACTGTGATTTCTTTCGCCGATGCCCAGAAGACCGAGTTGCCTGGCGTCGTGCAGTCTGTGGGTGAGAGCGAAGTCGTCATCAACTTTAATCATCCTCTGGCTGGGCGTACATTGCGCTTTACCGCCGAAATTATCGCCTTGGAAGAGTTGAAAGTATGAGCGCATTCGAAATTAAAATGGCCAACCCGCGCGGCTTTTGCGCGGGTGTCGATCGGGCTATTGAAATCGTTGGCCGCGCGCTGGACGTATTCGGTGCTCCCATCTACGTGCGCCATGAAGTTGTACACAATCGCTTTGTGGTTGAAAATTTGCGTGAGCGCGGTGCCATTTTTGTCGATGAGATCCATGAAATTCCAGACGACGTCATTGTGATTTTTTCTGCTCACGGCGTGTCGCGCGCGGTGCGTGAGGAAGCCGAACAGCGCGGCCTTAAAGTCTTCGACGCGACCTGTCCGCTGGTGACCAAAGTGCATATGGAAGTGGTCAAATACAGCAGAGAAGGCCGCGAGTGTGTTTTGATCGGGCACAAGGGTCACCCCGAAGTCGAGGGTACCATGGGGCAGTACGACCTCAGTGAGGGCGGTGCGATCTATCTGGTTGAAGATGCAGCGCAAGCCGCGGCGCTGAAAGTCAACGACCCTGGTCGCCTATCCTTTGTTACCCAGACAACCTTGTCGATGGACGATACCGCTGCCGTCATTGACGCCCTAAAAGAGCGTTTTCCCTTCATCGAGGGGCCGCGCAAGGACGATATCTGCTACGCCACCCAAAACCGGCAGGACGCCGTCAAAACGCTGGCCGAGCAAAGTGATCTGGTGTTGGTGGTAGGTTCACCCAATTCTTCAAACTCCAACCGTCTGCGCGAACTCGCAGAGCGTCGTGGCTGCGTCGCACACCTGATCGATCAGGCTTCCGATATTTCTCCCGTTTGGCTCAATGGCATACGCCGGGTAGGCATCACAGCGGGAGCCTCGGCTCCCGAAGTGCTGGTTCAGGACGTCATTGCTCGTTTGTGCGAGCTGGGCGCCAGTGCTCCGGAAGAACTGTCCGGCCGCCCCGAAAACATCACCTTTTCACTGCCGCGCGAATTGCGTTGGGTGGATGGGAGTTAATCGAAAAATTCGCCCGACTCTCTGATGGGAATAGGGCGATATTATGTGACATAACCCACCTAAACTGCGCCACTTGTCGGAAATTCTGACCGCCCGTCACCCACCACTGTTTATTGATTTCCTTTCCCCATACCTTAACGGTAATTAAACCGTCTGCTACCAAGGTGGCTCTGTGCCAAATCGTATTGTCGGGAAATACATACCTACAAAAAGCCGTCAACACGGATTTACCCTGATTGAAATAATGATCGTTGTGGCCATGATCGCCATTCTTAGTACGATTGCGTTTAGCAGCTACCGCAGCAGCACCGTGCGTGCTAACCGTGTGGCAGCAGCGGGCTATATATTGGAGGTGGCCAATATACAGGAGCGCTACTTGCTGGATAACCGCAGCTATGCGACTGGCGCCAGCGCACTAACCAGCTTAAATACCTCACCGCCCCCGGAAGTGTCCGCCAATTACGCTATTACCCTCACCGATCCAGGCGGCACCGCACCCGATTACCAAATTGTAGCGACTCCGTCATGTGCACAGGAAGAGGACGACGCCGCCGCCTGTGGCGCATTGACCTTGAATAATCTGGGAGTAAAGGGCGATGCGGGAGGTTCTCGGTGCTGGAAGTAAATCGACGGGCTGGCTTCACCTTGCTTGAACTGCTGGTGACATTGGCGATCGTTGCCATTATTGCGTCTCTGGCCGCGCCCGCTTTTCAAAATATGATTGCGACTCAACGCGTGCGCAGTGCGGCTAATGATCTGGTGGTGACATTAAATTTCGCGCGCAGCGAAGCAGTGAAGCGGCGAGCTACGGTTCTTGTTACGCCGGCTGGGGCAACGTACGCAAAAGGCTGGTATGTTGAGCTTGCGGGGGCGGATATCCGTAAGCACGAGGCGGTTCCATCGTTAACGATTCCCAGTAAGCCTGGCCTTAACGGTCAATTCGGCTTTCTCCGCGATGGCCGCCGTGGTGGCAATGATAAGGTGACGGTCTCGCCGCCGGCGAGCTCGGGAGCAACAGCGCTGTGTGTAAGCGTGAGTGCGACTGGAAAACCCGCTGTTGATTCAGGAGTGTGCACATGATGCCTGTGCGCAATCACGGTTTTAGCATGCTGGTCGCGCTGGTGATTTTTTTGGTTACCTTGATGGGTGCGGCGGGCCTGGTTGTGCGCACGGTGCAGCAAGAGGTGGAAGCGTATCAGCGTTTGCAGGCCTTAACACTGGTGCAGGATATTACTGATCGCCTCTACTCCAATAGGCAGGTTGTCGCGTGCTACTCAAATGGCGTCAACGGTATTCAAGCTGGCACTTGCGTGGTCAAAAGTAATCTACCCGCGTGCGCGTCAGGATCGGCAACACAAAAAGCGCGTGCGGATGCAGACATTGACGATTGGCACGACCGATATTGCCGAATCTGCGATGGTTGATAAAACCGAAACCAAGTGCCTGAATGCGAGTTTAGCGGCGGTTGCCTGTAGCTATAGCGAGACCAATGATCGTTACGAAGATTCTGGTGGTACCGAAGTAGCTCTCATTATGCGGAAGGAAATTGCGGTAAATTTCTCAGGCTATTACATCACCCTCGAAGGCAGTACCAATGCAAGTGATAGCGATAGCGAAGGCGAAAAGGCAGTCAACGCATCGTTGACCGTGGCGGGTAAAGTGTACTTCGGTATGAATCAGTCGGATATTCCTGCGGCAGGG
>JBLHMO010000018.1:0-31688 GCA_047622145.1 Paracoccaceae bacterium
CTTGCTTAGATGGCGCTACAAATTTAAAACAAAAAAGTTTATTTTCCATGAGAGGAATTTCCCTAATGAAGTATTTGGTTGGTGCGCTGACAGCTATTTTTGTTGTCGCTCTTATTCTCCTATCCAGCCAAATGGGAAGTCGGCCGCCGCTACCTCAGCAGCAGCTGTTCGCTAACGGCCAAATCATCACCATGGACAGCAACACGCCTTTTGCGGAAGCGATGGTATTGGAACGCCAGCGGATTGTCTGGCTGGGGAGTACCGAAGAGGCCGCGCAACGGTACCCGAGTTTGCCTGCGAAAGATCTAGCCGGCAAAACGGTAATCCCCGGATTTATTGATGCCCACGGCCATTTTCCTGGCTCCGGTTTGAGTGCATTCACGCTGGATATGAACAGCCCACCCACTGGCACGGTGGATAATATAGCTGATATCCAATCGACGCTACGCACGGCTGCGAAGCACAAACAGGGTTGGCTCGTAGGCATGGGTTACGACGACAGCCTGCTTGCAGAGGCTCGGCATCCGAATCGTAGTGATCTCGATGCAGTGACCGGTGATCGGCCCGCATTTTTATTACATGTGTCCGGGCATATGGGCGTTGCCAACTCAGCCGCCTTGGCCTTAGTGGGTATTGATCGGCACTCGATTGATCCTGAGGGCGGTCGTATTGTGAGAGACAAGCAGGGCGAGCCAACCGGTTTGTTACTTGAGACCGCTGCGGCGCCGGTGCAGCTGTTGGCTATGGATTTCAGCGCGGGCGATTTCTTTCGAATGATCGACGTGGCGTCTGCAGACTATTTACGTCTGGGTGTTACCACAGCGCAAAGCGGTGGCGTCGACGCAAAAATGTTGCAGGGGCTTTGGCTGGCGTCGATGCTGCATCGCGTTCCGCAGCGCCTGGAAGTCTGGCCTTTGTGGAAGGAATTAGGTGAGCAATTAGTAAGTGGCAGTTTCGACGCAGGCCGTTTTCAGTCTGAGAGCTTTCATATTGGTGCAATAAAAATTATCGCGGATGGCAGTATTCAAGGCTATACGGGTTTTCTTGGGCGTCCCTACCACCAAGCCTATGAGGGTGATGAAACGTACCGAGGCTTTCCCCTGATGAGCGCCGACGAGCTGAAGGTGCAAGTTGCGAGTGCTCAAGCTGCGGGCTACCAGCTGGCCATACACGGCAATGGTGACGCGGCTATCGACATGGTTCTGGATGCGATTGAAGCGGCGCAGGCATCATCCCCTACCGAGGATATTCGGCACATTATTATTCATGCGCAAATGGCGCGTGACGACCAATTGAAAAGAATGCAGCAGCTCGGTGCTAGCCCCTCCTTTTTTTCCGCCCACACCTACTATTGGGGTGACCGCCATCGCGACATTTTTATGGGGCCGCAGCGGGCAGCGCGGATGAGTCCAGCCCGCTCCGCCGAGCAGATCGGCTTGCGCTACTCGGTTCACCTCGATACCCCGGTCGTACCGATGGACCCCCTATTGTTGTTGTGGAGCACCGTAAATCGCGTCAGCGCCTCGGGTGCGGTTATTGGTGCTGACCAGCGGGTGACGGTTGAGAATGCGCTGCGGGCGATGACTATTGATGCGGCATGGCAGATCCACCGAGAGCAGGAGCTGGGTTCGTTGGCGCCAGGCAAGCTGGCAGATTTTATTGTGTTGGACAAAAACCCGCTCAGCATTAAGCCTGACAACCTGCGCGATTTGCGGGTGGAGGCGACCTATATTGGTGGGCGACGCTATTATCAGCGTTTGGCGAATTAGTTCAGCGTTCCGAACAGGCGGTCATAGAGTAGGGTAATGGTGGCGTAATTTCCCTTGTGCATATTCTCGTGATGCACTGCGTGCTTTGCCGTAACCCAGCTTAGGGTTTTGAAGGGAAAGTTGGGCAGGTTCACGTAGGTGTGATTAATGGTATTTACCTGAATAAAAGCCAGGTAGGCCAAAATCATGGTGGCAACCTGAAAAGTGCCAAGTACCAGCCCCATAAGCACAGCGGTACCCATAAACAGCGCAATACCAATAAAAGTTTCCAGCGGGTGCACATAAAAGCCGTCAATATGAGTTGGCTTACGCGCCTGATGGTGCAGTGCGTGCACCTGCCGGAAGTAGCCCTGCCCGTGAAACACAAAGCGGTGGGTTAGATAGTAGAAAAAATCGTAGACCATCAAGATGGCCACTGTCTCAAGGAGTACCAGCCAAATAGGGCGAGCCTCTAACGTGACCAAAAATGGAGCAATGGCAAAGAAAAAAGCCAGATTCGTCCACAGGCCAATGCGATTATTGGCGGCAACTACAGGTGGATACTTTTCTTGTGTGAGTTTCTTCGCATCCTCCTCTCGGTTGGTGGCGCGCATATCCCGTAATGCAGCGCTGCGAAAGGCTAGCCAATAGCCAAGCTTGCTTAACACGACGACCGTAAGCAGAAAAATCAGTCCCGCCTGCCAGTTGTAGTTCATGGTGTCTCCTCGCCACATAGGTGGCTCATGCAGCATTGTAGCGCGTTCCGGGGCAGAGCCAATCATGTCCGCATCTTAAGCTGCTCTGGGCTGGAACGCTGAACCGCACGCTGCAATGCCTGTGTGCCTGGTGCAACTCAACGGCAGGGTGCAGCAATAGTCGGCCAAGTGTCTACAGACTTGCTAAACTGCCAGCAGGCCGAAAAAGGGAATTTATCGAGCCTGAACCAGAGTCAGCGGAGCTGCAAAATAATCCGCGCTAACCGGCGCGGTAACGTAGACCGTCGTTGAGCGTAGCGTGTACATCGACGGGATTCTGTTAGGCAAGCGCATCGCTATGGAAGCACTGCCACCTATGAGTGTCATCCGATCTGCTTTTGCGGAGACGACACACCATGCGATCATATCTTGCGGCCCTAGCTGTCAGTGTTCTATCCGGCCCGATTTACGCCGACCCCTGCACGGAAAATCTCCCGAAATCTTATGGACAAGTTTTGGTGGATAGCGTGATTGGGGTATACGACGGCGACAGGATTACGGTCACTGTAGAAAATTGGCCTACCATCATTGGCGAAGCCATTAGCGTGAGCGGCGTGGATACGCCGGAAATTCGTGGAACATGCGCTGAGGAGAAGGCACTGGTCCGGAAGGCGCGAGCGTACACCCGAACTGCGGTTACCCGCGCCGGTTCGGTGGCACTGCGCAATCTGCGCCGCGACAAGTATTTTAAATTGTTGGCGGATGTGTGCATAGACGGCCAGGCGCTGTCGACTGACTTGATCGGGCAGGGTTTGGCTTACGCTTATGACGGCGGCACCAAGCAGTCGTGGTGTGCGCAATAATGTTCTATTGTAACGTCTCGAAATTGGCCTGGGAGCCGCTTCATGTGCGGAGCATTTGAATAGCACAACAACGCTATGCAGCGATGGGCGGCGATACTTGAAGACTGGCCCGCCGGAGTTGGGCGTCGCATTAACATTCGTCCCACAATGTTTGCCGGAGCGATAGATGCTCAAGGTTATAGCGAGCGGACATGGTCGTTAATTCCGGCGTGGGCTAAAGCGCCGACGCTTAAATCCAGTACCTTCAACGCTCGCACTGAAACTATCACCGTAAAGGCCACCTACCGGTAGTCTTGGCTTATGGCGGGCCTGTGGGAGCAGTGGTCTGGCGGTGAAGATCAGAGAAACGGTTTTACCGTTATCACGACCACGTCTGCCCAGCAGGTTGAGTGGGTGCATAATCGAATGCCATTAATGGTTTTATTAATGATCTCGATTGCTGGCTCAGGGGCTCGCCAGAGGATGCACAAGCCCTCTTATACGACGGTATTTGTGCGCTGCCCGGCGATCCTAATAGGCCGCCAGAGTCCGATCATTAATCGACATCCTTCCCATCCCCAAAAAGTATTATCCGGTTAATAGATCCCCATTGTCTGATTAGAGCGAAATCCATAAGTCGTGCTAGGCTGTAATCAAGGAATCACTGCGGTAATGCTGTAACGGGAGTTGTTGAATGGGGCCCACGTGGAATGAACTGATTGAACGCGCTGTTGAATTGCGTCATCAGTTGCATCGCTTTCCCGAGCTTGCTTGGTCGGAAGTTGAAACGGCGAAAACGATTCGCGGTTTGTTGTCTGATATTGGCCTTGATTGGCGCAGCTGTGCTGATACGGGGACCTTGGCGACCTTGGCGCCCCACGCTAAAGGGCGTCACATTGCCCTACGTGCGGATATTGACGCCTTGCCGATTCACGAGAGCAGCGGTGTTACGTGGACATCGGAGCGAGAGGGCTTTATGCATGCCTGCGGTCATGACGGGCATACGGCGACTCTATTTGCTGCTCTGTGGTGGATGAAGCAACATGAAGACCAATTGCCTGGCCCGGTTACCCTGTTGTTTCAGCCGGCGGAGGAAGGCGGTCATGGTGCGCGCCGCATGGTTGAGGAAGGTGCGCTGGAGGGTGTTGAAGCGGTCTATGGTTGGCATAACTGGCCGGCGATTCCGCTCGGGCATGCAGTCTGTCCCGATGGTGCGGTGATGGCCGCAAACGGCACGTTTCGGATTGAAATCACCGGAAAAGGCGGCCACGCCAGCCAACCCGAACTGTGTCGAGATCCGGTCTTGGCCGCAGCAGCAATTGTTGTAGCATTGCAGCAGGTGGTGAGTCGACGAATTGCCGCGCAACGTTCGGCTGTTGTTAGTGTCACCTCAATTGATGCGCGCAGTGCAGAAACGGTTATTCCTGATAAGGCGCTAGTAGCCGGCAGCATCAGGCTCGCTTCTAGTGATATGTGGCAGGAAGTTGAATCGCTGGTTAGAGACATTGCCACGAGTACGGCGCAGGCCTATGGCGTGAATGCGGAAGTCGATTTGTTTCCTCGCTACGGCGCGACGAAAAACCATCCCGATGAGGCGGGCCGAATGCGCTCGGCACTTGCGGATGAGTATGGTGATGAATGGTGCTCTAGCGAGACGCCGGTACCTATCATGGCGTCAGAAGATTTCAGTTATTACCTTAATGCTATTCCGGGCGCGTTTGCCTTAATCGGCTCTGGCGATGGCAGTGAACTTGATTACCCTTGTCACAACCCGCATTATGATTTTCGAGATAGCCTCATTCCGCGCGTAGCGCGCGTCTTTCTTCGATTGGTCGGCGCTCCGCTGCCAACAGTCAACTGATTTAGTGCAAAGGTTAACCGTAATAATTACGGATTTAAATCAATTTCCCTATTTTTTGCACAATGCACGTAAAAATGTTGGGGTGTAAATGTAATTATTTTTTGGAGAAAAATCTGGGTGGCAAACCCATTTTCCGCACGACGTTTTATTTTTTTACTAAACCGAGTCAGGAGAATCATAGGTGAAAATATTCGAACAATGGGAATCCAATGTCCGGGGCTACTGCCGAGCATTTCCAACGGTATTCAAAACTGCATCGAATGCCAGGCAGGTAGATGAAGGCGGGAAGTCCTACATCGATTTTTTTGCGGGGGCGGGAGTTTTAAATTTTGGCCACAACAATGACAAAATGAAGCGCGCCTTAATTGAGTATATAGAATCGGACGGAATCACCCACAGCCTCGATATGTATACCAGTGCAAAGCGAGAATTTATTTCCAAATTCGCTGACACCGTTTTGGTGCCGCGCGGCATGAATCATAAAATGCAATTTATGGGGCCAACGGGAACTAACGCCGTAGAAGCAGCATTAAAACTAGCGCGTCGTGTCACGGCGCGCCAGCACGTAGTCGCGTTTAGTCATGGCTTTCACGGTATGACGCTGGGCGCTTTGGCCTGTACCGCAAATGACTACTTTCGCCAGGCGGCTGGTGTGCCGCTGGATCACGTGTTTCGTATGCCTTTTGAGACGGCGCCAGGTGGAGGCATCGAGAATCTGGTAGAGCATGAGCTAGCGTTGGCAGACCCATCCAGCGGTGTTACTCCTCCTGCAGCCTACGTACTTGAGGTAATTCAAGCCGAGGGCGGCGTCAATCTCGCCAGTAAATACTGGTTGCATAAAATTCAGCAAATAGCACATGCCAATAACGCACTTTTAATTATCGATGAAATTCAGGTTGGCTGCGGAAGGACGGGTTCCTATTTCAGTTTTGATGGTATGGGCCTCGACCCCGATATTATTTGTTTGGCGAAAGGTATCGGCGGATTCGGAACGCCGCTGGCAATGAATTTGATCAAGCCAGAGCACGACCAGTACTGGTCGCCCGGTGAGCATACGGGCACTTTCCGTGGGCAGGGTTTTTCATTCGTGTCGGGCAAAATTGCGCTGGATTATTTTGATAATGATGAGCTTATGGTCGACGTTGCAGCCAAAGGTAAGTTGATGGCCAAGTGCCTGCAGGAGCTGGCCGATAAATATGCAGAGCACGGCTTTAAAGTGCGCGGCAAAGGGATGATGCAAGCGCTGGATGTCGTTGATGGTGTGGCCGCGAAAGCAATGTCCACAGCGTGTTTTGATAGCGGTTTGTTGGTTGGCCCCTGTGGTAGTGGCGGGCGTGTATTGAAGCTGATACCACCACTGACAATTCCGCAAAGCGATTTGGAAGAGGGCTTGTCCCTTCTCAAGAGCGCTGTTAACGGCGTGATGGAGGCGGCATGAAGCAACGCGATGATATGACCTTTCCCTTCGAGGAATACGAGCGCAGAATAAATGCTCTGCGCGAGCGTATGCAAAAGCGTTTGTTGGATGCTGTGGTCATCACCGACCCGGAAAATCTGATGTACCTCACGGACTATCAAACCACCGGCTACTCGTTTTTTCAGGCGCTGGTTGTGCCTCTAAGCGGCGAGCCCTTTATGATTACACGGGCTCTGGAAGAGTCCAACGTATTCGCGCGTACTTGGGTGGAGCTGTCACGCCCTTATCCGGATACCGGCGACGCTATTCAGATGTTGGTGCAGAGTCTGCGCGAGTTTGGTTTGGCGAATAAATATATCGGTTACGAGCGCAACAGTTATTTCTTTCCGGCATACCATCAAGATTATATCCATACCACCTTTACCGATGGGCATCTTTTGGACTGTTTCGGCATTGTTGAACAGGGGCGTGTCTGTAAGTCACCCGTTGAAATCGACGTGATGCGCAAGGCTGCTCGCGCAACTGAGGCAGGTATGCGTGCAGGCTTTGATGTCTGTCAGCCGGGTGTTACCGAAAATGAAATTGGCGCTGCAATTAGCGCGGCCATGTTCCGTGCTGGTGGTGAACCGCCTGCGGTTATGCCCTACGTCACCTCCGGGCCGCGCACCATGATTGGTCACGCTACTTGGGAGGGGCGGGAAGTGCAGGCTGGCGAGCATGTCTTTCTCGAAGTCGGCGGCTGTTACCGGCGCTACCACACGGCGATGATGCGCACTGTAGTGTTGGGTGATCTTTCAAATTCGATGCAAAAAGCTCAGGACCGGATGAAGTTGGCGCTGCGCGAAGTGAAGCGCGCGATGCGACCGGGATTGACGGTATCGGATGCAGATAATCTTGCACGCAGCATTATCTCCGACAACGATATTGGTGCGCGCTTGGTGACTCGCTCGGGCTACTCGATAGGGATAGCGTTTCCGCCGAGTTGGGACGAGGGTTACATCGTGAGTTTGAAGCAAGGTGACGCGACGGTCTTGGAGGAGGGCATGACCTTCCATCTAATTCCTTGGATGTGGGGTGTTGATGGCGATAAAACCTGCGGTATTTCCGACACGGTGATGATTACGGCGGGCGGCTGCCAATCGTTCTTTGATTTTGAGGAAGATTTTGTTTGCAAGCCTAGCGCGCAGCCCTTGA
This sequence comes from Paracoccaceae bacterium, assembly GCA_047622145.1. GTDB lineage: Bacteria > Pseudomonadota > Gammaproteobacteria > Pseudomonadales > Spongiibacteraceae > Litorivivens. The sequence continues at coordinate 7,758 of JBLHMO010000018.1, forward strand.
GGTTAGCCGAATCCGAAAACGATGCCAAAGATACTGGGGAGTAGTTGATGTTAACAGTAATCAATCCCGCTACGGGAAAGGTCGTCCGTGAAGTTCCTGCGGGTGACGCCAATACCATCCACCGCATTGTCGAGCGCTCGCAGGTGGCTTACCTAAAGTGGAAAGATTTCAGTTTTGACCAGCGAGCCCAGGTGCTGCTGAAGGTCGCGACGATATTGCGCGACGATATTGAAACCCTCGCACCTTTGATGACCCAAGAAATGGGTAAGCCCATCAAGGAGGCTCGAGCTGAGGTGGTCAAAGCCGCCTGGTGTGGGGAGCATTACGCCGAACATGCGCAAGCCTACCTGGCAACCGAAGTGATCCAATCGGACGCCAGTCGCAGCTATGTGCGTTACCTGCCGCTGGGGCCGGTACTGGGCATCTTGCCTTGGAATGCGCCGTTTTGGCTGGCTTTTCGGTTTTGTGCGCCCACGCTGATGGCGGGCAATACCTGTGTGATGAAGCACGATCAGCACGTTCCCGCCTGCGCAGAGGCAATCGCTGCTGTGTTTGACAAGGCCGGAGCACCTGCCGATATCATGCAGAACCTAGTATTGAAAAATCCAGAAGTTGAACTGGCGATACGTGAGCCGCATATCCGGGCGGTGTCATTTACCGGTTCTGACAAGGCTGGCGCCATCGTCGCCACGATCGCGGCTTCGGAGATAAAGCCGGCGGTGCTGGAGTTGGGTGGGTCTGACCCTGCGATCGTGCTCGCGGATGCGGATCTTGAAGCCGCGGCTGATGCGATCAGTCTGTCGCGAATGATCAATGCGGGGCAGTCGTGTATTGCGGCCAAGCGCATCATTGTCGAAGAACCCGTATACGATCAAATGCTTAGCTTGCTGGAACTGCGTCTTGGCAAGCTGAAGGTCGGCGATCCTGCCGACGAATCGACAGATGTCGGGCCGATTGCGCGCTCGGATTTGCGGGAGAACTTGCACCGCCAGGTACGAGAAACTATAGCGGCCGGCGCGCGTTGCCTGCTGGGCGGCAAGATGCCTGAAGGCCCCGGGTTTTTCTACCCCGTAACATTGCTGGCGGATGTTGTGCCCGCAATGACTGCCGCCTGCGAAGAGACCTTTGGGCCGGTCGCTGTGGTTATGAAGGCGGGCTCAGAGAGCGAGGCACTCGCCATGGCGAACGACACTGACTACGGTCTAGCTGCCAGTGTTTGGAGTAGTGTCCAGCGCGGCGAAGCGCTGTCGCAGAAAATGGAGGCGGGGCAAGTTGTTGTGAACGGGGTGGTTAAAACTGACCCGCGTTTACCCAGCGGGGGTATCAAGCGCTCGGGTTATGGCAGGGAGCTGGGGCCGCATGGTATTCACGCGTTTGTAAACGCCCAGCAAGTATGGGTTGGCCCGAAGCAGGACTGACGCCCGCAGCGCCGGTATTCCTTGACGCTCCGAGGGTACAGGCCTATAATCCTGCCTCTTGTGAAGTGGCGCTGGCGGCTTTCGGGTTTGCTTGAGTCCACAAGGCGGTTGACTATATTCTGTTGTCGCCGTATGGACGTAAAAAGCCCCTCTTTAGGGGCTTTTTAGTAGCTAGTATTTATGGCTGCGAGACAGAAGTTTCAGTACGTGGGCCTAGTGCCCATTTTTTATTGGTGGGTCGGAAATTGTCGGGTAAGTCCGCGCAGTTACAAGTGTTGTTAGAACCTTCGGTGGTATCGCTGGGATATCGTCTATGGGGCGTTGAATACATCGCTCAAGGGCGCTCGGCATTGCTGCGAGTGTACATAGAGCACGACGACGGTATCGGTGTAGAGGATTGCGCTAAGGTCAGTCATCAAGTCAGCGGTGTGCTGGATGTCGAGGATCCGATCGCCAGTGAGTACCGGCTGGAAGTATCTTCGCCGGGTATGGATCGCCCCCTGTTTGCACTGGATCAATTTGCGCAAGCGGTGGGTGAGATAGTAAAGCTGAAACTTCGCATGAATTACGAAGGGCGCCGCAATTTTAAAGGGCGTTTGGTCGGCGTGGAAAATGAGGACGTGGTGGTGTTAGTAGACGACCACGAATATCTGTTTCCAGTGATCGATATTGAAAAGGCAAATGTTGTACCGAGTTTTGAGTAGTCAAAACCGGCTCTGGTCAATCGCCGGTATGTCACCGGCCAGTAGACGAGGCATAGGATGAGCAAAGAAATATTATTAGTAGCCGAAGCAGTCTCAAATGAGAAGGGCGTATCGCGTGAGATCATTTTTGAGGCTATAGAACAAGCGCTGGCAACGGCTTCTAAAAAACGTTTTGATGAAGAGTCCGACGTATACGTCGTGATCGACCGCATGACTGGCGATTACGAAACGTTTCGTCGTTGGGACGTGGTGGCCGACGACGAAATGGCGCTCTTAGGAACGCAGTTTACGATCGAAGAAGCGCATGAGAAGGATACCAAGCTCAAGGCAGGCGATGTCTTCGAAGAGAAAATCGAAAATGTCGGTTTTGGCCGCATCGCCGCTCAGACTGCGAAACAGGTAATCGTACAGAAAGTACGGGAAGCCGAGCGTGCGCAAGTCGTTGAGCATTACGAAAAACGACTTGGCGAACTGATAAACGGATCTGTCAAAAAAGTTACCCGCGATAATATCATCGTCGACCTGGGTAATAATGCTGAAGGTTTGATGCCCCGTGAAGAGCTGGTGGGCCGTGAAGTCTTCCGTATTAATGATCGCGTTCGCGCCATACTTCTGGAAGTGCGTGCAGACGCACGCGGGCCTCAATTGTTGTTGAGCCGTGCTTGCCCAGAAATGCTAATCGAATTATTTAAAATTGAAGTGCCGGAAATTGCCGAACAGGTTATTGAAATTCGCGCCGCTGCGCGTGATCCCGGTTCTCGCGCAAAAATCGCCGTTAAAACCAACGACGGTCGAATCGACCCCGTTGGCGCTTGTGTTGGTATGCGCGGAGCGCGTGTGCAAGCCGTATCCGGTGAGCTTAGCAATGAGCGCGTGGATATCATTTTGTGGGATGACAATCCTGCGCAGCTAGTCATTAACGCGATGTCACCCGCCGAAGTTGAATCGATTGTTGTTGATGAAGATGCAAAAACAATGGATGTCGGTGTTAACGAAGACAATCTGGCGCAAGCTATTGGTCGTGCCGGCCAGAATGTACGTCTTGCCAGCCAGCTTACCGGCTGGGAAATCAACGTCATGAGCGTTGAAGACATGGCCGACAAGCACGAGGCTGAGTCTGGCCAGGTCACAGAAATGTTTATGAAAGCGCTGGATATCGACGATGACGTCGCCGGTGTTTTGGTAGAAGAAGGTTTTACCACATTGGAAGAAGTGGCCTATGTGCCGCTGGAGGAGATGCTGGGCATCGATGGTTTTGATGAAGATATTGCTGAGGAATTGCGGGCGCGCGCGAAGGATGCCCTGTTAACTCAGGCTATCGCCAGCGAAGAACAGCTCGAATCGGCAGAGCCAGCAGAAGATTTGCTGGCCATGGATGGAATGGATCGCCACTTGGCTTTCCTGATGGCTAAGCAAGGCATCATCACCATGGAAGATTTGGCTGAACAGGCCGTAGAAGAATTGTTGGATATCGAGGGTATGGACAGTGAGAAAGCTGGCCAACTGATCATGACAGCACGAGCGCCATGGTTTGCGGACGAAGAGTCCAAGGACGCTCAATAGAACGCGTTACTAAAACGTAGTGGTCGCTGTCGGACGAGGTAAGGAGAATAACGAATGGCTGAAGTAACGGTAAGCCAGCTTGCAGACGTAGTGGGAACGCCCGTGGATCGTCTGCTTAAGCAGATGAAAGAAGCCGGCTTGAAGCATCAGGCAGCAGAAGAAGCTGTGTCCGATGACGACAAGCAGGTATTGCTGGCTTTTCTTAAAAACAGCCATGGCGAATCTGCAGAGGCGCCAGCAAAGATTACGCTTAAACGAAAGACACTGAGTACTTTAAGAACCGGTTCGGGTTCTGCCAAGAAAACAGTGAGTGTTGAAGTTCGCAAAAAACGTACATATATGAAGCGCGATCCTGCGGAAATAGAACAGGAAGAGACGGAAGCGGCAGCTGCGGCGAACGTTGAGGCTGACAAAAAAGTCGCTGAAGATGTGGTCAAAGCTGCAGAGCAAAAGGCTGCCGAAGAAGCGGCGGCCATTGCTGTAGTTGAAGCGCCAGTGGCGGAAGAGCCTGTCGTTGAAGTGCCCTCTGAGCCTGAGCCGGCCCAAGAAGCAGCGCCCGAAGCCGAGCCTGCCCCGGTAAAACGCAAGCCGATTGAAAAGGTTGAACTCGACCCAGAGGTGCTGCGTCAGCGCGCCGCCCAGCGACGTATGGATGAAGACGCCGCCGATCGCGCTAAGCGAGACGCCGTTCTGGCCAAGCGAGAGGAAGACGAGCGCATCGCTTCACAGCAGGTTGACGAGGCGAAGAAGGCCTCTGCGACTCCGCACAAAGACAAAGATTCGGTGGACAAGAACAAGCCTAAGAAAATTGTTCGCGCCAAGGAAAATGACGACGACAAGCCGCGTGGCAAGCGCACCAAGGCGGCACCTAAAGGTCGTGGTCGTGTTGCCGTGACAGCCGACTTCGAAGAAGAGGATGGTGGTCATCGTCGCGGTAAAAAGAGAACCCTGAAGTTGCCTGACGACCATAAGCGTCACGCCTTCCAAGCTCCAACGGAGAAAGCTGTGAAGGAAGTCGCGATACCCGAAACCATTTCAGTGGGCGATCTTGCTCAGCGAATGAGCGTCAAGGCTGGCGAAGTTGTTAAAGAACTGATGAAGCTCGGCGTAATGGCCACGATAAATCAGGCCTTGGATCAAGAAACGGCGCAACTGGTTGTCGAAGAAATGGGCCACGTTGCAAAATCGGTATCTGATGATGCCGTGGAAGAAGCGCTCGAAGAAACCTTAATGTCACACGGCGAAGGCACTCCTTTACCGCGTGCGCCGGTGGTTACCGTTATGGGTCACGTCGACCACGGTAAAACATCACTGCTGGATTATATTCGCAAAACCAAGGTTGCCAGTGGCGAAGCCGGTGGCATTACCCAGCATATTGGTGCCTACCACGTCGAAACTGGCCACGGCATGATTACCTTCCTTGATACCCCTGGGCACGCGGCGTTTACGGCGATGCGAGCACGCGGTGCCAAGAGTACGGATATTGTCATTCTTGTGGTGGCTGCTGACGATGGTGTTATGCCGCAGACCGAAGAGGCAATACTGCACGCAAAAGCCGCCGGCGTGCCCATTGTGGTTGCGGTCAACAAAATGGATAAAGAAGGCGCTGATCCCGATCGCGTCAAAAATGAGCTTTCGGCCAAAGATGTTATCTCCGAAGAGTGGGGCGGCGACACTCAGTTTGTGCACGTTTCCGCACAAACGGGCGACGGTATCGATGCTCTGCTGGACGCAATATTGTTGCAGTCCGAGCTGCTCGAATTGAGCGCACCTGTCGATATCCCGGGCCAAGGTCTAGTGATTGAATCGCGACTGGACAAGGGTCGTGGTTCAGTCGCTTCGGTTCTAGTTCAAAATGGTACCCTGCGCAAAGGCGATATCGTCTTGGCGGGACAGTGCTACGGCCGTATTCGCGCCATGATTGATGAAAATGGTCAGCAAATTGATTCTGCTGGCCCTTCGATTCCGGTTGAAATTCTCGGCCTGGACGGCACGCCTGATGCGGGTGATAGCTTCGTAGTTGTTGAAAACGAGAAGCGCGCACGTGAGGTTGCGGACTTCCGGGCCCACAAAGACCGCGATCAGAAGGTCCAGCGTCAGCACGCTGCCAAACTCGATAATATGTTTGACCGTATGGCCGAAGGTCCGGGTCGGCAGTCGCTAAATATAGTGTTGAAAACAGACGTGCGCGGTTCGCTGGAAGCTTTGCGGGCCTCACTTGCTGACGCCGGTAATGACGAAGTTTCCGTGAATCTGGTTGCCGGCGGTGTTGGCGGTATTACCGAAACCGATATCAATCTGGCAATCACCTCCGGTGCAGTCATGTTCGGCTTTAATGTTCGCGCCGATGTTTCCGCGCGTAAAATTGCTGAGAATGAAGGTGTAGATCTGCGTTATTACAGCGTTATCTATGATTTGATTGACGATGTTAAGAAAGCGCTGACGGGTATGCTGTCGCCGGAAATGCGTGAAGAAATTGTTGGTGTCGCTCAAGTGCGCGATGTTTTCAAGTCGCCAAAACTGGGCGCGATTGCTGGCTGTATGGTTATCGAAGGTACGGTGTTCCGCCATAGCCCGATACGTGTACTACGTGAAAACGTTGTTATCTACGAAGGCGAGTTGGAATCCCTGCGTCGCTTCAAGGATGATGTTGCCGAAGTTCGCAACGGTTTCGAATGCGGTATTGGCGTCAAGAACTACAATGACGTGCGTGCGGGTGACCAGATAGAGGTTTATCAGGTCAGGGAAATTGCTCGTAGCCTGTAATTGGTTGTTGAGTGGTAGAGTGAAAAGCTGGGGGCCGCGTCGCGTATGAGTGAGAAGGTATTGCATTGAAAGAGTTTAAGCGAACAGACAGGGTTGCCGATTTTCTTAAAAAGGAGCTAGGCAGCCTGATTCAGCTCGAGTTGCGAGATCCGCGCTTAGGCATGATCAGTGTTACCGATGTCACCGTCAGTCGTGATATGGCTCACGCCCGTATTTTTGTTACCGTAATGGATAAGGAAACTGCGGAAGAGGCCGAGGAAGCACTCGGTGTGCTCAACAAGGCCGCTGGTTTTTTGCGCTCACGCATAGCCAAGAGCCACAATGCGCGCACCACACCTGCACTCAAGTTTTTGTTTGATACTTCGGTAAGGCGGGGTGAGTACATGACACGCCTCATCGACAGCGCCGTTGCTGACGACATCAAACATCACAGCGATGACACGTCGGAGCAGTAATGGCTAGGCGTCGCCGCGGCCGTCCATTGGACGGTGTTCTTGTGCTTGACAAACCGATAGGGCGCAGTTCAAATGGCGCCCTGCAAGCCTGTCGGGCGATCTTTACTGCTGCCAAAGCCGGGCATACCGGCAGCCTTGACCCCTTGGCCACCGGTGTACTGCCGATCTGCTTTGGCGAGGCCACCAAATTCTCCCAATTTCTACTCGATGCCGATAAAGGTTATGCGACCACAGTTGTTCTTGGTTGCGCAACCACAACCGGTGATGCCGAGGGTGAGATTACTGCTGAGGTCGATGCTTCGGCACTGACTGAGGAAGCTTTAACTGCGGCGATGAAAGGCTTTGAAGGCGAAATTGATCAAATTCCCTCCATGTTTTCCGCCCTAAAGCAAAATGGTCGCCCCCTCTACGAGCTGGCTCGCCAGGGTATTGAAGTTGAGCGCAAGGCGCGCCGGATCACGATTCATCACCTCGAATTACTTGCTTTCAGGCACGGTGCGCGCGCCGAAGCTGATTTGCTGGTCACTTGTAGCAAGGGCACTTATATTCGCTCCCTGGCCGAGGATATTGGCACGGTGCTGGGCGTGGGGGGGCATGTGTCGGCGCTGCGCCGGACCCAAGCCGGGCCATTCAATCTATCGCAAGCCGTCACACTTCCGACCTTGGAGCAAATGAAGGAGGTCGAGGCCATTGATGATCTTGATGCCTTACTGCTGCCCATTGAGCTCGCACTGCCGCAGCTACCCATGATCAGTCTCGGCGAATCGGCGGGCTACTTTTTACTGCAGGGGCAGGCTGTGCAGGTATCCAAAGCGCCAACCGAGGGTTTGGTTGGTCTGAAGCTGGAAGATGGCCGCTTTGTTGGCGTGGGCGAAATCATGGATGACGGGCGGGTTGCCCCTCGCCGTTTGGTTTCCAATGTGCAACAATAGACGGCTGTCCTGAGGCTGACTCCAAATCTGGTCTTTTGGCTACAACGAACCTGTCTGTAAATATGCACGGGCAGGCTCGTATCGAGGGTTGCTGTGTTCGGTTCGCAAACGCTTTCCGGGATAGGTAGCTCAAGCATATTCATAGAGATAGAGGAATTGAGACAATGGCATTGTCCGCGCTAGAAAAAGCAGCAGTCGTTAAAGAGTACCAACAGTCTGAATCAGACACCGGTTCACCTGAAGTGCAAGTCGCACTGCTCACTGTGAACATCAATAAACTGCAAGGCCATTTCGAAGGTCACGGTAAGGATCACCATTCCCGCCGCGGTTTGATTCGCATGGTTAACCAGCGCCGTAAACTGCTGGATTACCTCAAGAAGAAAGATACCGAGCGTTACACTAGCCTGATCAAAAGTCTTGGATTGCGTCGTTAATAGCAAGAACAGTGTGATAGGGGTCGGTGTCCGGCCCCTATACATTTATAAGACCTCAATGGAGGAAAACTGAGTGATGAATCCCGTTCGAAAAACGTTCCAGTGGGGTAAGCATAGCGTTACCCTAGAAACAGGCCGTATTGCTCGTCAAGCAACCGGTGCTGTTCTGGTATCGATGGACGATGTATCGGTATTGTGTACAGTTGTTGGCGTGAAAACCGCCAAGCCAGGTCAGGATTTTTTCCCGCTGGCAGTGCATTACCAAGAGCGTACATATGCTGCCGGTCGTATACCCGGTGGTTTCTTCAAGCGCGAAGGCCGTCCTTCTGAAAAAGAAACGCTGACTTCACGTCTGATCGACCGTCCTATCCGTCCGCTGTTTCCAAAAGGCTACAAGAATGAAATGCAGGTTGTCTGCACTGTCATGTCGGCCGAGAAAAACATTGATCCTGATATTGCGGCCTTGATAGGCACATCTGCTGCACTGGCTATTTCCGGTGTTCCATTTGCTGGCCCAATTGGTGGCGCACGCGTAGGTTACACGGCAGAAAATGGCTATATGCTGAACCCGACTTATTCAGAGCTGGAAGGCAGTGAACTGAATATGGTAGTTGCTGGTACTGAAGACGCGGTATTGATGGTTGAGTCAGAAGCTGCTGAGCTGACCGAAGACCAAATGCTGGGTGCCGTGCTGTTCGCACACCAGGAAATGCAAGCTGTAATTAAAGTCATTAACGAGTTGGTTGCTGAAGCGGGTAAGCCTAAGTGGGAAGTGGAAGTTGCTGAAGCAAACACTTCTTTGCTGGCCGCGGTTGCCGAAAGCTACAAAACCGGTTTGGGCGAAGCCTACCGTATCACCGACAAAATGGAGCGTTACGGCAAGGTTGGCGAACTTCGCAAACAAGCCATAGCCGCTTTGGCCGGTGAAGACAGTGAGTTCAGTGCCGACGACGTTTCTGGTGTATTTGGCAAGCTGGAAAAACAAATTGTTCGTCAACGCATTCTTAATGGTGAGCCGCGGATTGATGGTCGCGACAATCGCACTGTTCGTCCTATCGCTGTTGAAGTTGGCGTGCTGGCGAAAACACACGGCTCTGCGCTGTTTACCCGTGGTGAAACTCAGGCCATTGGTGTTACTACGCTGGGTACTACCCGTGATGCGCAGTTGATTGATGCCCTCGAAGGCTCGCGCAAAGACAACTTTATGCTGCACTACAACTTCCCTCCCTATTCGGTAGGTGAAGCTGGGCGTATCGGTTTTACCGGTCGTCGTGAAGTGGGTCACGGTCGTTTGGCTCGTCGCGGTTTGGCTGCGGTACTGCCAACGGCTGAAGAGTTCCCGTACACAATCCGTATCGTATCTGAAATCACTGAGTCAAACGGCTCCAGCTCCATGGCATCAGTCTGCGTAGGCAGCCTGTCGATGATGGACGCCGGTGTTCCTTTGAAAGCACCTGTTGCCGGTATCGCAATGGGTCTAGTGAAAGAAGGCGAGCGTTTTGCGGTCCTGACTGACATTTTGGGTGATGAAGATCACCTGGGTGACATGGACTTCAAAGTAGCCGGTACTGCCAATGGTATTACTGCGCTGCAGATGGATATCAAGATTCAAGGCATCACTGAAAAGATCATGGAAATCGCGCTTGAGCAGGCAGAAACTGCTCGTTTGCATATCCTAGGTCAAATGAATCAGGTGCTGCAGGTGTCGCGTACTGAGGTGTCGACCAATGCACCGAGCATGATGACGATGAAAGTCGATTCCGACAAGATTCGTGACATTATCGGTAAAGGCGGCGCGACCATTCGTGGCATTTGCGAAGAGACACAGGCGCAAATCGACATCGAAGATGACGGTACAGTGCGTATTTACGGTGCTGATGCTGAATCTCGCGATGCCGCCGTTGAACGTGTACTGGCCATTACTGCAGAAGCAGAAGTGGGTGCGACTTACACAGGTACAGTTTCACGCATTGTCGATTTTGGTGCTTTCATCACCATCCTTCCGGGTAAAGACGGTCTGGTGCACATCTCTCAAATCGCTCACGAGCGTGTAGAGAATGTGAGCGACTATCTGAAAGAAGGTGAAGAAATTCAGGTTAAGGTTCTGGACGTAGATCAGCGCGGTCGTATCAAGCTGTCTATTAAAGAGCTGACTGAGAAAGCTGAAGTTGTTGTTGAAGAGTCTTCTGAAGGAAACAAAGAAGACTGATCGTAAGCGCAATTAAAAAGGGAGCTTCGGCTCCCTTTTTTGTGTCTGAATGTTTTCAATGGTAACTATCCTCAGATAGTAGGAGTACGCCTAGTATCCTGATCTGAAGACGCCGACCGTTCGTATAAATCTTCGTTAAAACGTAATCTTATCGGAGGCGGTAAATGCAGGTTGAGCTACGGGAATCTATTACGGTACAGCGGTCAATTGAAGACTGCTTTCGATACGTCCAGGATTTTTCCACTATTGAGCAATGGGATCCGGGCGTTTATAGGTCGGTAAAACTAACGAAGGGAAAGGTGGGGGCTGGCAGTGAATTCGATCTGCTGCTCCATGTTGCCGGCAAACATGTCGCCATGCGATATACGCTTGATCGTGTGGAGAAAAATGCCTTGTTGGTCTTTAGTGGCCACAACAGGGCGCTTAACGCCGTAGACACCATCCGCTTTACCGAGCTCGACTCAGCGCGTACGAGAATCAATTACAACGCTGTGCTCACTCTGAATATTTTGCCGCAGGGCATAAAACCCTTGATGATGCCGTCATTTCGCCGGCTTGGGGAAAAGGCAGTTAAAGGTCTGCAGCGTGCTCTTTCCATTCCTGAAAAAGTTTTGCGTACTCCGTTCAGTTTTCGCGTGAAAGACCGTTTTCTGCTGCCAGCATTGTACGATTTTACCGAGCGAGGGTATTTGAATATGCCCAGCAAAGGTTTGTCGCAATTTATGGACGGAAAAACGGTGGTGTTAACTGGGCCTACTGCCGGGTTGGGCTTGGCAGCTGCCTGCGAGCTGTCGCGCCTTGGCGCCAGGCTGATTCTAATTGGTAGGGGCCAGCAGCGCCTAGAAGCGGCTAAACAAACTGTGCTGAATTTCAGCGGCGCGGCGACGGATTCTGTAGAATTGTTTACGGCGGAATTGTCGCTGGTTGCCGAAGTTGAACAAGTTGCCAATCTAGTTAAGGCCCGCCACAAAAAAATAGATGTGCTAATCAATAACGCCGGTGTCTTGCCCGCGGAGCGTGAAGAAACGGCTGAGGGTAACGAGCTGACTCTAGCGGTAAACCTGCTGGCGCCAGCGGCACTAACATTGGCTTTGCAGCCCTTACTTAAAGCCGCCCGAGGCCGAGTGATCAATGTTGCTTCCGGAGGCATGTATTTGGCTGGCTTGAAACTAGACGATTTGCAGTACACCCGAGGAACCTTCGACGGCGCTAAAGCCTATGCGCGGGCGAAGCGGGCTCTGTTAGTTATGTCGGAGCATTTAGGGCGTCGCTGGCAGGCCGACGGTGTTGATTTTTATGTCATGCATCCGGGCTGGGCAGCGACGCCGGGCGTTGCAAAATCATTGCCGAGTTTTAACAAGAGGCTTGCCGGCTATCTGCGCGACGCCCGAATGGGGGCGGATACGATGGTATGGTTGGCAGCAGCTACTGAGGTTGCAGGGCATACGGGGCAGTTCTGGTTTGATCGGCAAAGGCATTGCACCAGCGTATTGCCGGGCACTGCGGTACTACCTTACGAGGCACTCGAGTTACAGCGCCGTGTTGAAAGCTTGATCGTCGGTGAAGAGGGAGTGTTACCGCATTTAGCTGAGGGCTAACCGACTGTGCGCCCTTGGTCTACCTGATAAACCGCGCCGTGCACTGCCTTGGCCTCGTCTGACGCTAGAAAGGCAACGGTAGTGGAAACATCGTCGGCTTCCATAATCCCGCGCTCGGTGCTCGAGCGCATAATCAAGTCGAAGTCCATATCGTCGGCAAATTGAATATTCTGAATCTGCGGTGTATTCATGCCGCCGGGGCAGACTGCGTTTACCCTCAAATCTGTCTTTAAAAACTCCATCGCCAAGGCGCGGGTAAGGCCAATGAGGCCGTGCTTGGCGGCGCAATAACTGGCGGAGTAAGGCTGGCCCTGGGTGGAGGCCAATGAGCCGATATTAACGATATTGCCTTTGCGCTTTAGCAGGTGGGGTATGGCAGCTTGTGCAAGAAAGAAGGGTGCATTGAGATTTATCGCTAAATCGTCCTGCCAATCTTGCTCGCTCATGCTGTGGGTGTGGCGAAAGCGGTGAACGCCGGCAACGTTGAGCAAAACATCCAAAACTGAAAATTCGGCCACGGCTGCTTCCACAGCTGCGCGGCATCGGGACGGCTCGGCCAGATTGGTGGCCAAGGTTTTCAGGCGCGGACTGTCGCATTCGCGCTCCAGCTCGGCAAGCTTTGCCGAATCGCGCGCGACCGCCAATACGTGGGCGCCTTCTGTCAGTAGTTTCACAGCGCAGGCCTTGCCCAAGCCCGATGAGGCGCCGGAAATGAGTGCCACTTTACCGCTGAAGCGGCCGCTAGACTCGTTTGAACTTGGCATTACTTGGAAGACGCTTTGATAATGCGCCAGAGCAGAGCAGGAAAGAAGCGGCGCAACCAAGTCAGTATCTTGGCTTCTGCGCCGGGATAAAGAAATTCAACGTTTTTCGCGATCGCTTTTTCAACTTCGTCGACGATAAATTCCGGTGAGGCCATGCGTCCTTTCTCACGTGATTCACGAATGTTCTTGGTGTCCATTGCCTGATCAATCAATGGCGTATTCACCATGGGCGGATTCACCGCCATAATGTGAACGTCGCCACCACGGTTTTCATGAATCAGTACTTCCGCAAAGGCATTTGTGGCTGCTTTGCTGGCATTATAAGCCCCCATGTCGGGCGCCATGACGTAGCCGGCAATAGAGCCGAACAATACAATTAAGCCGCGCTTGCGCTCCTGCATCTTGGGTAGCAAGACTTTGGTTAGATGAACGGTGCCGTTGTAGTTGATGGCCATCATCTTGGTAATAAGGTCAGGAGCCATCGTTAGTAGTGGCCCGGTTGGCATAATGGCTGCGCAATGTGTCAGCTGATCGATGGGGCCTAGCTGGCTTTCTGCCTGCTCTACGATTTCACGAACCTGCTTTAGATCGGCAACATCGCATTTGAAGGCGGTGATATTGTCGGATTGCGAGACGGTAGCGTTGAGGCCATCATCGTTCATGTCGACAATGGCAACTTTTACGCCGCGTTTCGCCAGCCTGAGTGCAATCAATTGCCCCATACCGCTGGCGCCGCCGGTGACCATTGCTATTTTAACATCAAGAGCCATGCTGTCAGTCCTGTCGTTCCAATGAGCGCTGATACAAGCGCGACTAATGGCTGCTAGTTTGCCACACAGAGCCTGAGGCAATTAATGACGATTTATTCACCGAGCTGGCCGGGCGCTTATGTGACGGGTTTGGCAGACTGTTTCCCATAGGCCGTCGGACTGTTCATAATGGTGTAATACACTTTGAGATTGCGGATTCATGCAGATTGATCCCCATGTCAGCGAACTGCTTGCCAGTATTTACGAAGGGCCACTTGAAGCTGAGCCGTGGCAGTCCTTTCTCGTTAAGTTACGTCAAATTATGGGCGCGAATTCAGCGACGCTCGTGTTAAAGCCACCGTCTACCCGCGATCGCGGCGTATTGTGCATAGATGGCGGGCGCATGGAGGGTATTGCGCGTTACCAGGAAAGCCTGTTTGCGATGGATCCGTTCTTACACATTCCACCAGGGCAAGTGAAGTGCTTGTTGGAGCTGGTGCCGGAAGCGGAGTGGGTGGAAAGTGAGTTGTATAAGGTGTGCATGGAGCCTGCCGGTTTTTATGACTGTCTTGGCGTTGATATGTATGTGCCAGAAGAAATGGAGGCCGGGCTGCGGGTTACGCGTGGCAAAGAGTCAGCGCGTTTTAATGACGACGACAAAGCCCTGATGCGCGACATCGTGGCTCATCTTGAGCGGGCCATCCGCTTGCACGTGCGCTTCAATAAAATAGAATCTGAGCGGGCGCTTTATGCGGGGGCGGTGAATCAGCTGTCGCTGGCGACGATACTTCTGGACGAAAACGGAGCGGTACTGTCCTGTAATCGTATGGCGGAACAGTTGCTCGCGCGCGAACCGGAACTACAGGTTTCCAACGGTTATTTGCAGCTGGGCGATGACGTTACCACGGCGGAGTTGCAGCGTTTGATCGCGATTGTGCTGGAGCAGCAACAGCACGGCGGCCCGGCGGTTATTGAGGCCATGCGAATTACCCGAGATGGCGATTACGCCGATCTCGGTGTTGCAGTGCGGCCGGTGCCAATGAATGAGTGGTCTGAAGGGCGCTCGGTGCCGACGGTTGCCATTTTTATCAGTGACCCAGACTTCGGTGCGGAAGCGCCGGTTAAAGTCATCTCGCGGCTGTTTGGCTTCACGCCCACTGAAGCGCAACTGGCCCTACTGTTGGCTGAGGGCTTAAGCCTCGACGAGGCATCCCAAGCGCTGGGTATAAGCCGCAATACTGCACGGACCCATTTGCGCTCAATCTTTAACAAGACCGGTGTCAGCCGGCAAACGCTCTTGGTCAGGCTGATTCTGAAGAGTGTGGCCCAACTTGCGTGGGAAGGGGGGTGAGTTCCGTATTGGTCCTGATTGACGGTGCGGCTCTATTCCGGTAAACAGAACAACTTATTCACCGTTAACAATAGAGCGGTGTATACCTCAAATACTAAATGGTAGTTCGTTTTTATGGTGAGCCTGATGCCTGCAGTTCGTAATTCCGTCTTCGTGTTTGGCTGCGCGCTACTGCTCGGTGCTTGTAATGGTAGTTCGAGCTCAAGCTCGGGTTCCGGCTCGGGTTCGTCGTCTAGCGCCAGCACGACCGTGGTTGATACCTTTACCACCAATGCGGTGGAGGAGTTGGCGGGATTCGATATCGCAGGGCCAATGGATTCAATCCCGGGCTGTATGCCGGATGCGGCGTCAAATACCCCCTTACCCGAAGGTTTGCTGGTTTACCGCCGTGATGAACAGCCCACACGGTTGGTGGTTTTTGCCCACGGTAACGGCCATTTTGTGCGTGGCAGCTGGCTGCCCCATATGCGCAGGGAATTACAACTGGCCCAGTTTTATCAGAATACACCCGGCAGTGTTGCTTTCGTTGCCACCGACTACCGTGACAACTTAGGCTTTCCTGTGCTGCGTGGCGCACACGATACGATTGCGGCCACGTTGCGGGCCTTGAAGCAGTTCCCTAGTATTGAAACGGTCTACCTGTTTGGTGTTTCCATGGGGGGCGCAGTGTCCGGTACGGCGATTGCTGAATCCGTTATCCTTCCCACGGGAGAATCAAAATTTACTGCCGATGGCTCGCCGCTGTTTAACTATTGGATAAATGTCGAGGGTGTCAGTCAGTTGGCCGAAACCTACGGCGAAGCTGCCGCAGCAGCACAAATTTCAGAATTTGCTGCCGCCGCCCGCGATGGTATTGAACGCGATGCGGGCGGGACACCGCCCGAATGCCCTCTCGCCTATCAGCGGCGCTCGCCGGCCTATCATGCGGCCACCATGAAGCTCGGCGGTATTCGTGCGGCCACGGTAGTACACGCAATCAATGACGGCCTGGTGCCCCACAATCAGGGCAGGGTAATGGCGTCTGCATTGACGACCGCTGCTATCCCGACCCAGTTTTTTACCATAGTGGGTGTATACCGGGGCCAGGACCCCGGCACCACAGGTACAGAAACGCTGCAAGCCGGTGATGCTGATCCCTATCTAAATCTTGCCGGTCATGGCTCGGAAGCCCAAGCGTTTCACCCAGTCATGCGCGTGGCCTTTGAAAATCTAAGAAAAATGCTCGACGGTACCTATAACGAAACCGTGCCGTATTTCGAGTGCGCGATTGACCCCAATTTGCCGTCCGATAGCTGTCAGGTAGATCAGTTTCAGCAGCCGTAGCTCAATCCAGGATAACGGCGGCTTAGCCTGCTGTTAGCCTGGCGGGCAACGCTCCACGGCGCCTGCCTCAATAATCGAGGTCTTGTAAAATTTAAGGCGGATGACTTTTGCTTTCAGTCGTGGGGCTATTGTGGATAATGCCCCGACACTGGCAAAAACTGCCGCGTTTGAGTCACAATTCATCGGAAATAGGGATTCTATCCAATGTCTGCACCTGAGGCGCGGTGGCACAACGATTGTGAGTCCGTCGTTAACAGGCTTATTCAGCAGCTTGGTAAAACGCTGATCGTCGCTTTGCCACTTGGGCTGGGTAAGCCAGTGCCTCTGGTAAACGTGCTTTATCAACGGGCAAAGTCCGATCCGAGTCTTGATCTCACCTTTCTTACAGCACTCAGCTTAGAGCGGCCAGTCGCAAAAACGGATTTGCGCGGGCTGTTTCTGGAGCCGGTATTGCAGCGGGTCTATGGAAGCTGCCCGGCGCTTGAATACATGGCTGATTTGGCCAAGGACCGCGTTCCGGACAATGTAAAAATCAAAGAATTCTTTTTTCAGCCCGGTAGTCGGCTAGGTAATTTTCACGCCCAGTACCATTACGTCAGCTCCAACTATACACATGCCGCACGCGACGTGTTTTTGAATGGCTGCAATGTGGTGATGCAAATGCTTGCCTGCCGCGAGAGCGATAGCGGCGTTCAATTGAGTATGAGCTGCAACCCTGACACCTCCGCGGAGTTGCACCGGTTATTGCGCGAATCAGAACAGCCGTTTATGACAGTTGCCGTGGTAAACGACCAACTGCCCTATATGTGCGGAGATGCAGAGGTCGCAACCGGCGACTTCGACATTCTGGTGCGCGGTGAAGTGCATTCCCACACCTTGTTTGCGTTACCTAAGTTACCGCCCGTGGGCGCAGCCGACTATCTACTGGGCTTGAATGCAAGCTGCCTCGTACGCGATGGTGGCACCTTGCAAATTGGTATAGGTACTCTCGGCGATGCCGTTGCCTACGCGCTCAATTTTCGTCAAGAGGACAATGCCAGTTATACGGACGCCCTGATTCACAGTGGTATTCTCACACCTGAAAATCGCGGTATGGTAAAAACGGTAGGAGGAACCGCGAGCTTTCATAAAGGCCTATACGGCGCAACCGAAATGTTTGTCGAAGGCTTTCTGCATCTTTTGGATACCGGAGTCTTGCGGCGGCAAGTTTACGATTTTTGGGCGCTACAGCAATTGATCAATACGGGGCGCTGCGATCCCTGTCACCTTGATATTGATGTGTTGGTGGGCATGGCCGAGCTGGGTGTTAGGGAGATTCGCGGCAAGGACTTTAACATTCTGCAGCACCACGGCCTATTCAACGATGACTGTTCCTACCAAAATGGCTATATCAGCGCACCAGACGGTTCGAGAATTGCAGCCAATGTTGTCGATCCCTATTCCCGTCGGGTAATGGCAACGCAGTGCATGGGCGCGGCGTTGAAAAATGGGCAGCTATTGCACGCCGGCTTCTTCCTCGGTAGTAGTGATTTTTACGAAAAATTGCGACGGCTACCAGAGGGGTTGCGCAGGAAAATCAATATGACCGGTGTCAATAAGATCAACCAGCTTGATTTGAATCCCCGTCTGTACCGGGCTCAGCGTATTCACGCACGTTTTATCAATACAGGCCTAAAGGCAACGCTCAATGGTGCGGTGGTATCCGATACCTTGCAAAGCGGACAAGTGTTGTCGGGCGTTGGTGGCCAGTACAATTTTGTAGCAATGGCGCACCAGCTGTTAACCGGACGTTCGATTCTGATGATACGGGCTGTTCGTGAAAACCAGAACCATCTGGAATCGAATATTGTCTGGGAATACGGCTCATGCACCATTCCTCGTCATCTGCGAGATATCGTTATCACGGAATATGGGATTGCTGATCTACGAGGCAAGTCTGATGGTGAGGTGATTAAAGCGATGCTGAATATTGCCGATTCTCGCTTTCAGAGCAATTTACTCACGCACGCTATTAGCCTTGGTAAGATTGAAGAGGGCTATCAAATACCGGCGCGGTTTAGCGACAACATACCGCGCCGGGTACGGCAGATTTTTGAAAAAATGAGTAAAGATGGAAATTTTCCTGCCTATCCCTTTGGTTGCGATTTTAATGACGAAGAACTGAAGGTTGGCGCTGCGTTGAAACGACTTTCTGAAGGACGCGAGCGCTCGATTTTACGAATGCTCGCCATGCTGCTAAAGCCGGTCGGACAATTACCCCCAGCCGTGTCGGCGTGGTTGAATACACTGGGTTTGAGTAATCCACAGACCTTGCGCGATCGAATTCTACAGCGTCTACTGTCCCATGAATTGAAAAAGGCGTTCACGGAGCACTGACGCTTTTGTCGTAAGTGCTCAATATCTTCATAGTCCACTGGCTTACATTGGCGATGCTGAAAATGTGCCCCCTGTCCTCGCTGCCTACGTCGTTCTCCCTAAACTGCTCGCTTACTTATAACAACAAGGTTTGCGCCTAAAGCGAACCGTTTTCTGGAGAGAGCTATGCGTATCCTTTTGTTGCTG
This sequence comes from Paracoccaceae bacterium, assembly GCA_047622145.1. Classification (GTDB taxonomy): domain Bacteria; phylum Pseudomonadota; class Gammaproteobacteria; order Pseudomonadales; family Spongiibacteraceae; genus Litorivivens. The sequence goes on from JBLHMO010000018.1 coordinate 26,586, forward strand.
GGTGTAAGTGCCCTGTTTTTGGCTGGCTGCCAGTCTGGTTCTGATCCTGTAGCGGCATCTCCCGTTGATCCGCTTGTAATCCCTGCCACTGAAATGCCGACTTCGCAGATTGCTGCGGTGGGGTCAGTCGTTGAAAATCGTTATATCGTGGTTCTGGATAAATCGGGGCTTACTGGCCTGGCGGGGCTGATTGATCAGGTGGGGGCGCTCGCTGCCGGTTACGGCATAGAGATAGATCAGGTGTTTGAGCATGCCCTAGATGGCTTTGTCGGGCAGATGTCAGCGCAAGTGGCTGCGCAGTTGGCACTGGAGTCATGGGTAGCCTACATCGAGCAGGATCGCATTGTCGGCGCGACGGCAACCCAGGCCAACGCGACCTGGGGTCTTGATCGTCTCGATCAGGATGATTTGCCCTTAAATGGCAATTACCAATTGACTAACAACGGTGCCGGCGCTCACGTCTACATTATTGATACCGGGATACGTAGCAGTCACAACGAGTTCAGTGGTGGCATCGGCAATGGCTACAATACCGTCGGCGGTGGGGGGCCTGTTAGGCATTGGCGGTGGTAGTGCCGACCCCAATGACACGGAAGACTGCCATGGTCACGGCTCTCACGTTGCCGGTACCGTTGGTGGTTTTGAGTTCGGCGTTGCCAAGGGCGCAATTTTGCACCCTGTACGGGTGCTTGATTGTAATGGTAGCGGACTGAACTCCGGCGTTATTGCCGGCGTAGATTGGGTGATGGCGAATAATCAACAGCCGGCGGTCGCCAACATGAGTCTCGGCGGTGGCAACAGCGCGGCTCTGGACGATGCCGTGCGGGCAGCGATCAATGCTGGCGTGAGTTTTGTGGTTGCTACGGGCAACGATAATGCTGACGCCTGCACAGGTTCACCCAATCGCCTTGTCGAAGCGATTACAGTAGGGTCGACCACGGCTACTGATGCGCGGTCGTCGTTTTCTAACAAAGGTAGCTGTGTTGATGTTTTTGCGCCGGGCTCCAGTATCCTGTCTGCGGGTACCAGCAACGATTCCAGCACAGCAACCATGAGTGGAACCTCCATGGCGTCGCCGCACGTTGCGGGCATAGCGGCTTTATACCTTGCGGCCAATCAGACTGCCCAGCCTGGAGCGGTTTTTTCTTCTGTTATCGGCGCCGCAGTGGGTAATCGCCTGAGTGGCATTGGCACAGGCTCGCCCAATATTCTGGCCCAGAACGATGTGGCTGGTGCCGGTACAGATTTACCACCACTTGCGGCCATGATGATCTACTGCAGCGATTTGCAGTGTAGCTTTGACGCCAACGCTAGCTCGGACGACGGTGCGCTTGTCAGCTACCAGTGGAATTTTGGTGATGGCGCGCAAAGTAACTCCATGCAAACAACCTATACCTATAGCGCCGCTGGCAGCTACACCGTCTCGCTGCAGGGCGGGCAGTTGGATTCTATTGCGCAGGGCACTGGTTGTAGCTGGCTGGTTCCGCGCCCTGCAGCAACTGCACACACAGTGGCGGCAGTCTGGCGAATGGCCAAACGGTATACTTTCCCGCGCAAGGTGTTAGTGCCAGGGCCGGCCGCTTTCAGGGCTGACTTGAGGGGCCCGGCAGCACCGATTTCGACCTGCGCCTGGAAAAATACAGTTGCTCGGTGTTTTTCTGCAGTTGGAGCAGTGTTGCCCGCGCTGAAACCGCGAGTAGTAGCGAAGCAATCGACTATAGCGGTTCCGCAGGTGACTACCGCTGGCGCGTGAGCAGCTATAACTTCTAATATGCGATGCCCCAGTAAGGCTTGCGGTGGCTTAGTGGGTCACCCGTTTGTGTCATTGTCAGTTTTTCCGGGCCTTGCTATGTTGAGTCACTAATTTGATAACAGGGCGACAGTCATGGGTAACGGTTATAAGGCGCAGGAAGCCAGCCTTCAATCCGGAAAATACGTGTTGGCCAGCGACCGGGCTGGTTGGTTAAGTCTGTTTGCAGAGGACGCGGTTGTTCAAGACCCGGTAGGCGAATCACCGCTCGACCCGACCGGACAGGGCCACCGAGGCAAGGAGGCTATCGGCGCTTTCTACGATATGATTATCGGTCCGGGGGTGATGGAGAAATTTGAGATCACCTCGTCACATCCCGCAGGCGATGAATGTGCCAATGTCGTTGAGATCCGCAACGTCTTGGGTGAACACATCGTTGAAATGCGCATGGTGGTTGTTTACAAAGCCAGCGATGAAGGCAAGCTGGTATCGCTGAAAGCTTACTGGGACTTTAACAAGACCGCAGCGTAATCTCGTCTAATCTACGTGCAGTAAAAAGCAGGGCAGTGCCCCGCTTTTTACACCGGTTTTTCTCGATGTCATTCAATGTTGTCGGGCAAAGCCACTGGCTTCGCCGCGACTTCCTCTATTTGATCAGCTTGCGGCCAATAATGAGTTTCATGACTTCGTTGGTGCCAGCGTAAATACGTTGCACACGGGCGTCTGCCCACGCGCGGGCAACGGGGTATTCCCACATATAACCGTAGCCGCCGTGGAGTTGCAGGCATTCGTCCATAACCTTGCCCTGCAGGTCAGTCGTCAGCAATTTAGCTTTGGCTGCGGTCACGGCATCGAGGCCACCGTCCACATGTAGTTCTAGGCAGCGATCGAGAAAGACTGCGGCCGAGGTCAACTCGGTGTCTAGCTCGGCGAGCTTGAACTGGGTGTTTTGGAAGGTTGCAATGGTTTTGCCAAAGGCTTTGCGTTCAATAACGTATGCGATGGTTTGTTCCAGAATGGCCTGCGCACTGTGCACCGCCAGTATGGATACGTTCAGGCGCTCTTGAGGCAAATCCTGCATCAGGTAAACAAAGCCCTTGCCTTCTTCGCCTAACAGGGCCGATGCCGAAACGCGTACGTCCTGAAAAAAAAGCTCTGAGGTATCTTGCGCCTTAAGGCCAATTTTATGCAGGTTTTTGCCTTTCTCAAAGCCGGGCGTGCCGGCCTCAACCAAAAACAGGCTGGTACCTTTCGCGCCACCGGCAGGGTCGGTCTTCGCAACGACTACGACGAGATCGGCGTGCTGACCATTGGTAATAAAGGTCTTGGAACCATTGATGATGTATTCGTCACCGTCTTTGATCGCTGTCGTTTTGATGCCCTGCAAGTCGGAACCCGCCGCCGGTTCGGTCATGGCAATAGCGGTAACAATCTCGCCGGAAACACAGCCCGGCAGGTATTTTTGTTTTTGCTCTTCGCTGCCGTAGCGAACAATATAGGGAACGGAAATGTCTGAGTGTAAGCCCCAGCCAATGCCGGTGAAACCTGAGCGTGCACATTCCTCATCGACGATAGCGTTGTAGCGAAAGTCTACGCCAACGCCGCCATATTCCTCGGGTACGGTGGGGCAAAGAAAGCCTTGCTCGCCGGCTTTGTTCCACAGATCGCGATCAACCTGGCCATCTTTTTCCCACTGTTCGTGGTATGGGGCCGCTTCGATTTCCAGAAACTTACGTACCGACTCGCGAAACATTTCGTGGTCGGATTCATAGACGGTTCTCGGGATCATCACTCTGTCCTCTAATTTAGTGCATTTCACAATAGAGCTAGCTTACTACGTAGACTCAAGCGCCGTAGATCAACGGGGTGAATAGCCAATATTCACTCAGGAAAGGCCGCTTGAAGTCCTGTGGTGTGAGTCCGTGGCGTTCACAGAGCTGGCTTCAGGTATTATTATGACAGGCTAATCGTAGGGAAGGGCTAAAAGGTGGATATCGAGACCGTCAGTTATCGCGTAAACCAGAACATACCCGTGGTGAAGTTTATCGAGATTTTAGAGCGCTCGGGGCTGGCCGAGCGGCGCCCAGTGCAGGACCGTGAGTGCCTTCAGGGCATGTTGAACGGCGCCAATTTGCTGGTTACGGCTTGGGACGGTATGAAGCTGGTCGGGCTGTCGCGGGCACTGACAGATTTCCATTATGCCTGCTATCTGTCAGATCTGGCGGTGGATCGAGAGTATCAGCGCGGCGGCATCGGCCGCGAGCTGATTGCCCGAACCCGGAAACAGCTCGGTCCGAAAACGAAAATGATTCTGCTGTCGGCGCCCGATTCGCAGGATTTCTACCCCAAGCTGGGCTTTGTCGCCAATGATCGCTGTTGGGTGCTGGATGAGGACGCTACGCTGATATGACCCCAGAGCGCAAAGCGCGGCTGGATCAGGTCTTGAGCTGCCGCCAATCGGATTTTACTGTCGTTACCGATTATATACATAAGGGCCGCAAACTTGTCGGCGACATTCTGTCGATTTTCGCGAGGTCAATTACTGCAAGTCCACCGCGCTATTACTGGGTGCGGAGAAGGATGGTCTCAGCCTAGCCGGCTGCGAGATGGCCGATATCGAAGTCACTATTCCGATGGTCGGTATGGTGCAATCTTTTAATGTGTCGGTGGCCGCCGGCATAATTTTCAGCGAGCTCCAGCGGCAACTGGTGGGTCTATACGAAAGCATGGGTATTGATAGGCCACCTACCAGCGGCTTTTTTTTGAATGGGGCTACACCAAGCTGAGTTGTTTTTGCGAGCATCACCACGTGGCTTTCCCATCACTAACCTTGGAGGGTAATTTGCAAGATCCCTCGGCATGGTGCTTCAAGGTGCGCTAGCAACTGGGTGACCGACAGCTGGATTTTAGTGAGATCAGCGGATGAATGCTTGCAAACTGGCTTTGTGGTTGGTATTGCCCTACCTGTTTTGGTTAACCTTCTTCTATCGCTACCACTTTATCGATGGCGTCAATCTGGCACGGCCACCTCGTATTCAGTTTTGGTGGGCAAACCGTGCACTTTCTAGGCGGAACTCTTGGCCAGCTCGCCTTTATGGCACATTTTCGCCACCGGAATCAGCGTTTCGAAAGTACGGTGTGCGCACTTTGGTTTGCGGAAAGCTTGATGTATACCGCCGAGTACCTTGGCGACGCCATGGCAATGCAGCTGCCCTTGGTCGGTGGTGGCACCCACGATTGGAATTGGTTGCTCAGCCACTGGGGTTTGCTCGACATCTGTGTTGGGCTCGCCCAAACCCTACACCTGATCGCGGCGGTGCTGGTACTGGCTTGGTACAAGGCTTATCAACTAC
>JBLHMO010000019.1:0-31596 GCA_047622145.1 Paracoccaceae bacterium
TACCTGCTTTTAATCTTAAAAAAGAGCTACCGGCGGATCGCCAGCAATGTGTGAATTGGGGGTAGATAGGTAAATGGTGAAATTTTCTTTGATTCTGGCAACAATTTATCGCGAAGCGGAGGTTGAGGCGTTTCTCGATTCTCTCGCGCGCCAGACCTATAGAAATTTTGAATTGATTGTCGTCGATCAGAATACTGATGATCGGGTGGCGAATATTGTTGAGCGCTATGCCGGGTACTTTCCGGTTCGCCGTGTTCAGTGCAGGCCTGGCCTGTCGATTGCCCGCAATATGGGCATCAAGTTGATCAGTGGCGATATCGTGGCATTCCCGGATGACGATTGCTGGTATCAGCCGGAGTTGCTGGAAAGGGTCGCACAGCGTTTTGAAGACAGTAACTTGGAAATCATTTCCGGCCAGAGCCGCGACATGCACCATCGCCACTCCCAGCGGAGTTGGCCATCCGAAGCACATATTGCAGACAAGGTTTCCATTTGGAAGCTCGCCATTTCCTACACGGTATTTATGCGGCGGGAGTGTGTTGATGCGGTTGGTGAATTTGATGAAGAGCTTGGCGTTGGTGCAGCGACGGCGTGGCAGTCTGGAGAAGAGACCGACTTCCTGATCCGCGCCCTTGCTCGGGGGTATTCAGTTCGTTACTTCCCCGAACTGAAAGTCTTTCATCCGCAGAAAACTGAGGTGTATAACGCGGCTACCATCGAAAGGGCGAAGGGCTACGGAGCGGGGCTTGGCCGGGTTCTGAAAAAACACCACTATCCCCGTTGGTTTGTGGGCTACATGTTGCTGCGTCCTTTGGGAGGCGTGTTGTTTTCGCTGCTGACCCTGCGCATCAATAAAGCGCTGTACCACCTAGGAGTGCTTCGCGGTCGATTCAAAGGCTGGATGGCAGTCTGATGAGTACGAAAAGCCTCCGCAATATGGATTTTGACAGCCGCTGGCTTGGGCCGCACGGTATCGGCAGGTTCGCTGCGGAAGTGCGGCAGAGAATAGCCTTTGCGGGCGAAGTCGATTGTCGTATTTCGCCGAGTCATCCTCTGGATGCACTTGTGCTGTCGACGCGAATGGCGGTACGTCGTCGCTCGATGGTGTACTCACCGGGGTTCAATGCGCCGATTTTGGGCCTCGATCGTTATGTGCTGACGGTACACGATTTGAATCATATTGATATTCCCGGGCAAAGTTTGCTCAAGCGGCTTTATTACCGTGTCGTGCTAAAGCGAGCCTGTCGCCGCGCGGCGAAGGTGCTGACGGTATCGGAATTTTCCCGTTGCCGTATTATTGAGTGGGCGCAAGTGCCGGAATCCCAGGTGGTAAATGTTGGCAACGGGGTCGGGACAGCTTTCACCCAGCATGGGCCGGTGTTTAATCCGGGCTACCGCTACTTCCTATGCGTATCCAACCGCAAGGCGCATAAAAATGAAGAGAGGATGCTTAGTGCTTTCGCGCTCGCGGAGGTCGATCACGCAATCAAGTTACTGGTAAGCGGGGAGTCGACAGCGGAGCTTCGGGCATTGGTTGGGCGGTTAGGGGTGGCCGACCGCGTTGAGTTTACGGGGTGGTTGAGTGACGGCGAGTTGGCGGCTCGATACCGCGGTGCAGTCGGACTGCTGTTTGCTTCGCTTTACGAGGGCTTTGGCCTCCCCATTGTCGAGGCCATGTCCTGCGGTACGCCGGTAATTACTTCCAATGTCACCGCGATGCCCGAGGTCGCCGGCGACGCAGCCATACTGGTGGACCCGCTTTCGGTTTCAGAAATATCGTCAGCCATTTCGAAGACTGCCACTAACAGCGGCGGTGTCGCCGCTAAATTGCGGCAGCTTGGGCTGGCGCGCGCTGGTGCGTTTGACTGGGATAGGGTTGCAGCGCGAGTATTTGTGGAATTGGAGTCGGTTGCGCGACAGGAATGAAGCTCGGGATCGTCATTGGTCATGTGCTGGTCACAATTTAGTCTAAATGGGCACTTTTACATTGAATACGGCGTTTTGCCCCGTCAGAATACTGTGAGCTATTTAATAAATTCCTGCTTTTGTGTGTAAGCTGGGCTGGTTTGGATCGGTACGCGGCAAATTTAAAAGCAAAAAAGGTACTCATTATGCTTTTAAATTCAGCGCTTTATGGGTTTCTTAGGGGTAATTTCGAGAATGAGTCAGTCTCTTGCTGCAAGACTGCGCGGATCGACCGTTGGCGGCGTTATATCCGCATCTGAGCAATTTACATCACTGGGCCGGGGGCCGGATTGGTTGGGGGTCGTCGCGCCAGTAAGTAATCACTGTCTGCGGTCTGCTGCGCCCGATACCGGCATCGTTATCGTCAACTGGAATAGTTGGCCTGAGACCATAGAGGCGTTGGAAGCAGTGTTTCGGATGCAGGGCTTTGATGGCCCAGTTATCGTTTGCGATAATGCTTCCGTTGACGGGTCATTGGGATACATCAAGCAGTGGGCCGAAGGGACCTTGTGTGCTCTCCCGGAAAGCTATGAGCGCGAAATACGAAACTTAGTTATCCCTCCCGTGGAGAAAAATTTCCAAGTCGCGGAGCTCTCATGTGGCGAAGTGAATACCTGTGTACTGTCTCCCGAGGTTGCGGGCAGTCGTCTTTGGCTGGTTAGCTCTGCCGAAAATGGAGGTTTTGGGGCGGGAAGTAATATCGGTATCAGGCTGCTCTTGCGCATGCCCAAGATCAATAACTTCTGGCTGCTGAATTGTGATGCATTGCCAGCTCAGCGGGCTTACCGAGAGCTGAAGAACGAAATGCCGGCGCTGCTGCAGCCAATTATCTGTGGCAGTGCGTTATTGGAGTACTGGAAGCCATCGGTGGTGCAATCCTGCGGTGCGAAGTTCAATCCACTGCTATGCAGTATGAGTGACAACTTAAAAGGCATGCCCAGCGCAGCACTTCAGAAAATGGAAAACGTGCATCATGTTCACTACCCGGTCGGTGCGTCGATTGTGGTTAATCGGGAATTTCTCGATAGCGTAGGTTTTATGTCCGAGGACTATTTCCTTTATTTTGAAGAGCTGGATTGGGTTGCCAGGCTTCCTCAGCCCGGGAAAGCATTTGTGGTCGCCTCGAGCCTTGTCTACCATAAAGGAGGTGCAACAACAGGAGCCGGAAGTACATTTAAGGATAGGGCTCTGAAGACGGACTACTATTTTCTACGAAGTAGAGTGATATTTGCATGTCGACACATGCATGGAGGCATGCTGGTAGCTTTGGCAAGCGCGGTGATCGCCGTCTTGCGCCGTTTACTCTACGGAAATAAAGGTGTCGCTCGGAACGCTATGTTGGCGATTTTAGATGGGTTTCGTCAGGATACGCGAGGGGGTGAATGATTCTGCATATCTCAGCTGGATCGGCGCTCGCCGATGGACAGTAGATTTCGAGGAATACTCTAGGTTCTGTGCTCGAGGCTGTATCGCTATCAGGCTTTGTAATATACATAAAATATTTTTTCGTCTAGATGATGCGTGTAGTCCGCGCGCCATGCATGCCAAGAGCTGGCCTGTGCAGTGTCAACCAACATTTTGTCTGATGGAGTGCAGGCGGCCGTCATCTATCCAGTCCAGCAGGGCGAAAGATAGCGCCTTACTTTGCTATCTGAGCGATAATATTAAGTGCTTGCTGGGGGTTGGCTAGATGAGCTCGACAATATTCATTATGCTGGCCAGCCCAGTTGGCGCCTCTATTGTCGTAAATCGGGAGTGTTTCTGGATGAGGCTGGCCTTATGTGCGAGGAATGCTTCCTCGGCTATCAGAGGCTGGGCTGGGTCATGCGCTTCGTCGGGCGTCAATAGATACATCTGTAGGATTTGCCAAGTGGTGGCCCCACGACTGGTGCTGGGCGGTCAATTAAGGGTCGAGCGGCCAGGGCTTATTATTACTTTCTTCGTAGTAGGGTGTTGTTTGCAAGAAGATTGGGGCGGAGCGGGTGGATCGTCGCGTTTACGTCATCGGTGGTAGCTGTCGTTCGGCGTATGTTGCTTGGGAGGGGCGGGTGGTGCGCAATGCATTTTCTGCAATTCTTGCCGGGTTTCACGTAGAGCAATAATCGTTTGCTATAGCTAATTTTTTATTCCCTGCGCAAGCGCCGCAAATACGACTATGGTTCTTATGTGTCGCGACAGTAAAAATTGTAGAATGCAGCTTACGTTACTATCTCGTGATAACTGAGCGCCGCTAGCTTGTTGGCTTAAACAATTGAACGTGACTGGGTTTGGAATATGAAGGTTTTGGTAATGGGTGGCAGTGGGTTCATCGGTTCTCACGTGATTGACATGTTGCTGGCTAGGGGCTTGCGCGTCGTTAATTTTAGTCGGTCAGTGGGCCCCCATCCACACTCTAAAGTTCCCTTTGTGCAATCCGACTTCCACAACACCTCCAAGTTGAGCGAGGCCATGGAGGGGTGTGAAACGATTGTGCATTGTATCAGTGAGACGGTGCCCGCAACGAGTGCGCTTGATCCGGCGCTTGATGTCTCTACGAATCTGGTTGGTACGATCCGCCTGCTGGAGCTTATGAAGAAAAAAAGTATCAACCGCCTCGTCTATCTATCGTCTGGGGGGGTGGTTTACGGGGTTCCCAAGGAGACCCCTATTCTGGAAAGTGCTAATCTCAGTCCGATTTCTTCCTACGGAGCCGTCAAAGTTGCGATTGAAAATTTTATTGGCGTTGCGCAGGCAGATTGGGGGCTTTCGGCCGCTATATTGCGGCCGTCTAATCCTTACGGCGAGCGCCAGGGCCACAAGGGGATTCAGGGGCTTATCGGCACACTGCTGGATAAAAGCTTCACCGGCGAGCCTGTTACAATATTTGGAGATGGTGGTCATGTCAGAGACTACCTGTATGTGAAAGACTTGGCCGAGCTCGTTGCGAGGGTGATCGACAGGCCTAAAGATGGGGTATTTAACTGCGGAAGCGGAGAGGGCTGGTCTACCAATCAAATAATTCAGATTGTCGAGAAGGTAACCGGCGTGGAATTAGAAAAGCGCTATGTCGGAGCTCGCTCTTTTGATGTGCCAACGATGATTTTAGATAATAGTAAAGCGTTTGAAGCATTTGGCTGGAAAAGTGATACTCCAATGTCTGAGGGTATTCAATGCCAGCTTTCAGCGCTCCGTCAGTCTTTGTAAGGCCGCCGGCAAATTAAGTGTCAGAATCATGAGGGTTAGTATGTTGGGCGTCAGTGGCGAAGGGCTAAGCTGTGTATAAAGTCGCATTCTTGGTGCCGAGAATACTAAAGGGTTCTGGTGGGCACCGCACAATATTTCAGCACGCATATTCACTGAAATCGGTCGGATGCGAAATCCATATCTATATTGAGGGTGCGGGAAACTCAGCTAGAGCCAGTGCGGAAATTGCTCAGCAATTTGGTTATGATTTTAACAATGTGCATTTTGGGTGGGAGTCCGTACGGCCGGCCGAGTTGGTATTTGCCACAGCGTGGAACTCAGCAAGATACGTTAGAGATATAGCTTTTAGCTGTAGGAAGGCATATTTTGTGCAAGATCTCGAGTCCGCATTTTGCCCCGCGGGTGATTCGTTTTTGCGGGCCGAAAACTCTTACACCTATGGCTTAAGTGTTGTAACGATAGGTCGCTGGTTGCAGCGTGAGCTTGAAGTACGTTTTGGCACGAAAGGCGAGCACTTTGATTTTTGTGCGGATACGTCGATATATCATCCGGTCACTCGGCCTGACCGCCCCCCTTCTATTTGTTTTATCTATCAGCCTGACAAGCCCAGAAGATGTGGGCGTATTGGCATCGATGCTTTAGGGATAGTTAAGCACGTGCTTCCTGATGCGAAAATATATCTGTATGGCTCGCCAAAAAATGTCGCGGGGAACATCTGGTTTGAACATGAGAATCTTGGACTGCTGAGCCCTGCCGACTGTAATCGCTTGTACAATTCTTGTTCTGTGGGTTTGTGTTTGAGTGCGTCCAATACATCAAGAATTCCATTTGAGATGATGGCGTCCGGCTTACCCGTGGTGGAGTTGTGGCGCGAGAACAATCTATATGATTTGCCCGAGGGTGCGGTGAGTTTGTCGGAGCAGTCCCCCGAGAGTATCGCAGAGAATTTAATCAGGTTGTTAAAGGCCCCGGCAATACGCGAGAGCATGTCGGAGGCGGGTGTCCACTATATGCAAGGCCGAGACAAGCGAGCTGAGCTTGCGCAGTTTCAAGCAATAGTGCTTAGGCTGTTGTCTGGCCGTGGCGCGGAGCCACTTGCCAAAACCTCTCGGTCCTATACATCGCCGCCTATAGTTGCCGGCGAATGTGTCGTTGCCCCGGATCTGCCCTCAGAGATCCGCCATAGGCTGCGGGCTGGCAGTGCGAGTCGTATAGATGCGATGCCGGGCTACATGCAAAATTTTATTCGCTGGGGAGGGGCGAGGCTGCGCGCCTATATTGGATGATGGCTTGGCTCGTGGCTTCAAGTTCCGAAGTGAGTGCATTCAGGCCTTTTCCTTGATCGCGTTTCAGCGCTGATGGTAAACTGTTCGGCTTATTTGTGGGGCGTGGGGTGGGCGATTGTTTGTTTTGCGCTGGTCGTAGAGGCCGAGTTTGCTGCTGTAGCCTCTGGGCACCCATATTAAACGCGCCATTTTCCGTTCGGGCTCAAGATGAACAATTCAAGTGACACCTTTTTTCGATATGTGCTTTATCCCGCGTTGTGGGGCACTAAGCCATCAATATGATCTCAAGTATTATTCGTAATCGACACCTTATAAAAGTTTCGATAGAACGCGAGGTTGTAGGGAGATACCGCGGCTCATATTTGGGCATACTTTGGTCGCTAGTCATTCCGTTGTTCTTGCTTGCTGTATATACCTTTGTATTTAGCGTGGCATTTAAAATGCGCTGGGGGGCCGGTTTAGACGAGAGTCGAGTAAATTTTGCCATCGTGTTATTTGCAGGACTAATTGTCCACAGCACCTTCTCTGAGGCAATAGTAAGGGCGCCGTCTACAATTGTGGGTAACGTAAACCTAGTGAAAAAGGTTGTGTTTCCTCTCGAGATATTGCCATTAGTGACGCTTGGCGCTGCGCTCTTTCATTTGGCCGTTAGCGTTATGGTCCTATTGCTCGGTGTGCTCGTGGCTGGTGATGGCTTAAGTTGGACGGCCTTGTTATTGCCGGTCGTGCTATTGCCTTTTGTTGTTCTCACCGCTGGTTTTAGTTGGATGTTGGCGTCGCTCGGCGTTTACTTGCGAGATGTGGGGCAATTTGTCAACTTGATCACGTCGGTTTTGCTATTCATGACTCCGGTTTTTTACCCTCTGAGTTCGATACCTGAAAAATATCAAGGCTGGATGATGCTAAACCCCCTGACATTTATTATTGAGGAAACTCGGGCGGTCGTCGTTTGGGGGGCGTTGCCCGACTGGGGCGGCTTGGCCCTATATTCTTGTATTTCTATTGCAGTCGCTTGGCTAGGGTTTTATTGGTTCCAGAAAACGAGGAAAGGTTTTGCCGATGTCCTCTGATGTAGCAATCACTATCGACGGCATTGGCAAGTGCTATCAAATGTATGGCAATCCGCGAGATCGCCTAAAGCAATTCATCGTTCCTAGGCTAAACAAATTAATCTTTCGTCCTGCGGTGCAATATTATAAGGAATTCTGGGCGCTGCGGGATATCACCTTTGCGATCACGAAAGGGGAAACGATTGGTGTAATTGGCCGGAACGGGAGCGGCAAATCGACTCTGCTGCAGATTCTCTGTGGGACATTGACGCCTACCACTGGCTCTTATATCGCAAATGGCAAAATTGCTGCGCTGCTGGAGCTGGGCTCGGGATTTAATCCTGAGTTTACGGGGCGAGAGAATGTCTTTATGAATGCCTCGCTTCTCGGGCTTTCGGAACGCCGCATCAAGGAGAAGTTTGCTGATATTGTGAATTTTGCGGATATTGGTGAGTTTATAGATCAGCCAGTTAAGACGTATTCCAGCGGCATGTATGTGCGTCTTGCGTTCGCCGTTATCGCGCATGTGGATGCGGATATTCTGGTTATTGATGAAGCGCTTGCGGTAGGTGATGCCGTATTTACTCAGAAGTGCATGCGCTTTCTCAGGCAATTCAAAAAGAATGGAACGATTATTTTCGTTAGCCATGATATGTCCTCAGTTTTAAACCTATGTGATAGAGCCATTTGGCTGGATGCGGGGTCGGTAAAAAGCGAAGGTGTCTCTGTAGAAGTGGCAGAGAAATATTTACAGCACACATTACAGGCCACGTATGGCGATGATGTTGAGTTGGAGGCGGTAGGGGGCGAAAAATCGGATGTCCAGCGCTCTCCTGTGAATTCGGAAGTCGAGACTGTGATCGACTACGAAGGAAGCTTTTTTTCCGAGCCTAATTTAGATGCTGCAACGGGTTGGAAGACAGGAGCGGGGGAAATTCTCTCGGTAGAGATCATAAATGCTCAAGACTCTTCCAAAACTGTTTTCAAGGGTGGAGAAAATGTTAAAATAAAAATCAGGGCGATACTGCACAATGATTTTGACCGGCCAATACTAGGATTTTTAGTTCGAGATAAATTGGGTCAAGATCTTTTTGGCGAGAACACTTTGGTTGCGACTGATTTGCAGCCTTTCACTGCAGTGGTTGGAGATGAAATCGAAGGCGAGTTTTCATTTAAATTACCTATGTTGCCCAACGGACAATACGTTGTAACAGCAGCATTGGCGAACGGCGATTTCAATGAGCACGTTCAGCATCATTGGCTTCATGACGCCGTTGTGATGAATGTGTCAAATAGCAAAATACGGCACGGGTTAGTTGGGATTTCTTTTGGTGATGTCAGGCTAAGAAAATTGCATGAAATCAGTAAGTGAACTTTACAGTGAGCACGACGGGTTGTATTCAGACAAATGGGAGCTGTATTTGGCTGAGTACGGCGAAATATTTTCTGAGTTTAGGAATCTGCCAGTCAATCTCCTTGAAATTGGAGTGCAAAATGGCGGATCGCTAGAGATATGGGCTAAATATTTCCAGCGAGCAAAAAATATTGTGGGCTGCGACATTAATCCGGATTGCTCAGGCCTATCGTTTGCTGACGAAAGAATAACTTTCTTGCTGGGCGACGCTTTCTCTGCGGGCATTAAGCAAACCGTTCTAGGTCTTGCAGGGCGGTACCATTTAGTAGTCGATGATGGCTCGCACAAGTCTGGCGACATTGTGCGCTGCTTTAGCGAGTATTTTTCGCATGTAGAGCCTGGAGGTTTGTTTGTTGCTGAGGATTTACATTGCAGCTATTGGGAAGACTACGAGGGTGGCTTATATTACCCGTATTCATCTATTGCTTTCTTTAAAAGGTTGGTCGATGTCATAAATAGTCAACATTGGGGCATGGAGCTGTCAACCGCCGACTTGCTGCGTGGGTTCAATGAAGAATACTCGCTGGAACTGACTATTGAGTTATTGTCAGAGATACACTCGATAAAATTTGTGGATTCCATGTGCGTGGTGCGGAAAAGATCAAATGCGCATATTGGCCTTGGTTCTAGAATTATTGTCGGGACCACCGAGATTGTAACGACAGATCTTAAGACGCTTCCCTCTGTTATAAGTGTACCTCCACAGGATGGGCTATGGTCTCAATTAGCGCGCCCTCCTGAGGAGGATTGGAGCCGACTCGCGAGTGATGTCGATTCCTACCAAAAGTGTGTCGATTCCTACCAAAAGTGTGTCGATTCCTACCAAAAGCGTGTCGAAAAACTAGAAAGAGATGCTGGCAGACTAGAAGCAGAATTGCGCGGAATGTTGCAGTCAAAAAGTTGGAGGCTTACGCGGCCTTTGCGATTTGTCGGTAGTAAGCTGAAGGCTTTGCTTGCGAGGCTGTCGAATTGATAAATGATGGCCGTGTTTTAGGTGAATGGTTTTGGATTAAGTGATTATGAAAGCGTCAGTTATAATACCGACGAAAAATCCGGGGCCGGTTTTTCGGCGCGTCATTGAGGCCGTTTTAGATCAAGAAGTGTCGTTTGCTTTTGATGTGCTGGTGATTGACTCGGGTTCGCAGGACGGCACATTGGGTTTTGTCGAGGGTCTTTGCGACGATCGGGTCAGGCTGGTTTCTATTCCTCCGGCCACATTTGGGCATGGAAAAACAAGGAATTTGGCTATATCCAAAACGTCTGGAGAATATGCTGTTATGTTGACTCACGACGCGATGCCGGCTGACAGTCATTGGCTTGCGAATATGGTGAGCGCTGTTGAGCAGGACGACGCAATTGCTGGGGTTTTCGGTCGTCACTTGGCTTATCCTGAGGCAGATGCATTTACGGCAGACGAGCTGGAAAGGCATTTCGAAGGTTTTCGTGAATCGCCGATTGTCGGGATCGATAGCCAAGAGGAATATGACAGAAGTGAACCGTATAGGCAGTTCCTGCATTTTTTTTCGGACAACAATGCGCTGATTAGGCGCTCGGTGTGGAGTTTGTACCCCTACCCTGAAGTTGACTTTGCTGAGGATCAGCTTTGGGCGAAAACGATTATCGAAAAAGGGTTTAAAAAGGCGTACTCACATGAGGGTGCTGTCTTTCATAGTCACAACTATCGATTAATAGAGCGATTGCAGCGTAGCTTTGACGAGGCCTACGCTTTTCGGCGTCTGTTCGGATATCGGGTTTGCGGAAATTTTTCGGCCTTATTGCGAGGGTGGAGTGCGCTGACATTTCACGACGCGCGATTTGCGCTAGACCGCAAAGTCTGGCGAACTGATCCAATGGGTACTTTGCACCGCTTGTTCGAAAACCTGGTGAGGGTGGCGGGTTCGTTTCTTGGTAGTCACGGTGATCGCCTGCCTAGCAAGCTGAAAAAGTGGCTATCATGGGATAACCGTTTGCTGCTTGGCCTCAAAAGATCAACTTAAAGCTGAACATAGAATGATTTCGAAATTACGCGCAGGGTTGTTTCTTTCTTTATGGAGAAAGTGTGCGGCGCACTGTCGGCAGTATGGTCTTCGGGCGACTGTCAAAAAAATTGCGCTAAAGGTTTTGCGTCGCGAAACTACACCAGTGATGGATCAGGGAATACTGGAGTTCTATCAGTTTGTGCGGGTGCAGCCGGTAGGATTTCCGGTGAAGGCCGGCGACTGCGCGCAGAATACAATAAATTGGTTTATCCCCCCCTTTGGCTTTGGCTCCGGCGGGCATTTGAACATCTTCCGCTTTGTTAAAATGTTGGAGTGCGATGGTTTTGAGTGCCGAATTATCATAGTTGGCGATGTTCAGGGACGCACGGCGGGTGAACTTAAAGGTCTGATTAACGAGTGGTTTTTCCCGCTTGAATCTCAAGTCTATATTGATACCGCGACGGCTCCTGCTGCACATATTTCAATGGCAACAAGTTGGCAAACTGCATATTATCTGCGAGATTTTCAGGCTACCGTCCATCGCTGCTACTTCGTTCAAGATTTTGAGCCCTTGTTCTATTCCGCCGGGAGTGAGTGCGCTTGGGCGGAAAATACCTATCGATTTGGCTTTACAGGGATTACCGCTGGTGGCTGGCTGAAGGAGAAGCTAGAGCGAGAGTATGGTATGCAGACGCATGCGTTTGGGTTTTCCTTTGACCGTAAGTTATACGGACTACAAGATCTGCAGCGAAAGAATGCTGGGGGAAAGAAAGTTTTCTTCTATGCTAGGCCTCCAACGCAGCGACGTGCTTTTGAGATGGGCGTTATGGCGTTGCATAAGCTGAGCGAGTTGATCCCGGAAGTCGAGGTTGTTTTTGCGGGATGGGACGTTGCAGGTTACCAAATCCCATTCAAACACCAGAATATGGGCACCCTGGCCCTTGAGCAGCTCCCTGAGCTATACCGAGAGTGTGACGCAGCCTTGGTTTTGTCCTTCACTAATCTTTCCCTATTACCGCTTGAGTTGATGGCAAGTGGAGTGCCTGTGGTTAGTAATAGAGGAGCATGTGTTGAATGGTTGTTGAATGATTCGAATTCAAGGCTTTGTGAGCCTACGATAGAAAGTATTAGTCTGGCCTTATATGAGGTCTTGAGCAGCACTGCTGAGAGTGATCGGTTAAGGAGCGCGGGTTTGGAATTGGCAGAAGCCACCGACTGGGAGCGTGAAGGCGGAAAAGTGGCGACAGTTTTGCGGTCTTTGGGATAGGCGCTACTCGCTCGAAAAATATGAGTGGGAAGTCAGGCTGAAAATAGAATTTGAGGAGATGCATGGGTCTTAGGGCTAGATTGCGGCGACTAATCGAGGTGACTGGTTATACTGTTCACAAGATAGCGCCGAGCATACCGGATGCGACCGACATCAATAGTTGTGCGGAAGACGAGGCGTGTTCTTCCGCAGTTGATGCCCCAGATCCATACCCTACTTACAACCAAGATGGCTTGAAGAGTATTCATAACCATGACTTTATGGACGATCCTTCTTTTCGTCGTGCATACGATCGCGGTTGCCAAGCGGCCTCTGACTATAATTGGCACTGGCGGGTTCATATAGGGTTGTGGGCTGGATTCACCGCCAGCAAGATTCCTGGTGACTTCGTTGAGTGCGGAGTAAATCGAGGTTTTTTGAGCTCAGCTATCATGGAGTTCCTAAATTGGAACAGCCAGAATAGAGTGTTTTACTTGCTGGATACCTTCGAGGGGCTGGATCTTCGCTACGTATCCGATGATGATCTAAAGCATGGCGCGTTGGAAAAAAACGAGGTCGCAAAGAATTCAGGATTCTATGTTAGTGGCGCTGACTCGGTACAGGACAATTTTTCCGAATGGGATAACGTGAAAATTATTCAAGGCAGTATTCCAGATACGCTTGAGCAAGTGGAAAGCCGAGAAATCGCCTACGTACACCTAGATATGAATTGCTCCCCTCCCGAAGTCGCGGCGCTAGAATTTTTTTGGGACCGTATGTCACCCGGGGCGATTATCCTGCTTGACGATTACGCGTACCGTACATACGAAGCGCAAAAGTACGCGATGGACGAATTTGCGCGGCAGAAAAATGTCATGATTGCATCTCTTCCCACTGGGCAGGGTCTGCTCCAGAAACCTCCGGAGGTAGTGACGTAATTTACTTCTAGTGCGATGATTGCGTTCTGCACTGCTACATGGCGGCCTTAATATTGATTAATAGTTACACTGCCCACTCATTGGGCCACCTTCTAGGCAGTCGGATACGCGAATACGAGTACAGTAGCCAAACAACTTTGCTTGAACTTGCTGTTTAGTGGCTTGAACTGGGAGCATACGCCTTCAGGCGCAGTGTTTTGCCGCAATTAATGTATATATTATACCGTTAGGCGCACTTGGCGATAGCAGGATCAGGCGATGGGGGGAGTAAGATGAAAGTCGCAATTATCCACTTCTGGCTAGTCGGCATGCGCGGCGGGGAAAAAGTTGTGGAGGCTTTGCTCGACATTTATCCGCAGGCAGATATATTTACCCATGTTATTGATGAGTCGGCGATTAGCTCAAAAATATTGGGGCGGGTAAAAGATTTAACCTTCATAAGCAAACTTCCGTTTGCGAAACGGCTCTATCAGTCTTACCTTCCGTTGATGCCGCTTGCATTAGAGCAACTTGATTTGCGTGGCTACGACCTGGTTATCAGTAGTGAGTCGGGGCCCGCCAAGGGTGTGCTGGTCGATCCGGATGCGCTGCATATCTGCTACTGCCATTCGCCCATGAGGTATGTGTGGGACATGTATCATGATTATCGCGAACGTGCAGGCTGGTTTAAGCGTTTAGTCATGCCTGTATTGATGCACTATTTACGCATTTGGGATGTTACCAGCTCAATGCGCGTTTCGCACTTTGTCGCAAACTCCGCCTACGTGTCTCGCCGTATCCGGAGTTTTTATAATCGTTCGGCTACGGTCATTTACCCGCCGGTGAACACACAAAATTTTGAAATATCTGCCGAAAAAGAAAATTACTACCTGATGGTGGGTGAGTTAGTGGCCTACAAGCGCGCTGATCTGGCCATTGACGTATTTTCTCGTAGCGGTAAACGACTTAAGGTGGTGGGCACCGGAGAGCTGTACGACGAGTGTCGCGCGAAGGCCCCGCCCAACATTGAGTTTCTAGGTAAGGTCGATTCGGCTGAGCTCCCTGCGCTATACGGTCGCGCGCGCGCGCTGGTATTTCCGGGAACCGAAGATTTCGGCATTGTGCCGGTTGAGGCGCTAGCGTCGGGTACCCCGGTGATTGCCTTCGGCAAAGGCGGGGCTCTAGAGACCGTCGTACAGGGTGTAACAGGCATAATTTTCCCGGAACAGTCGCTTGCGTCGATGGACGCTGCGATTGCAGAATTTGAGAGTGGGCGTTATGTTTTTCAGCCGTCAACACTGAGGAATTACGCTGCCCAATTTGATGAGGCCGTATTCAAAACTGTTTTTGCCGCGTTCGTTGTCGACAAGATGGCCGAATTGAATGCGGTGCAGCAGAACCGCTATATGTCGGAAGCTAATGAAAAAAATGTGTAATCCATGCCTCGTAATTTAAGAAATACGGGCAGTCGTCAACACCTAAGCTTCGCTGTGTTACTGACGCAGGCCGCCGACATTGTGTCAATTAGCTGCGTAGCCATGCTGTTGTATCTAACGATTCCGCTAGAAGGTTCAAGTCTGCGCGAGTATGCGTACTTGACGGTGGTGGCTGTTCTGCTCACCGGCATCGTGTTTACCCAGCTTGGGTTATACCGTGAATATCCGGTTGCCCGCGGTGCAACGCTGCCCGGCTGGCTGCTCGTACTTCTATTGTTAACCCTCTTCCTGTTCATCACCAAAACCAGTGACCACTTCTCTCGGCTTTGGTACGGCTTATGGATGCTGGTCGGATTTATTACTATCGAGTTTGGACGCTTTATTGTACGACGGGTGATTCGCAGTGTTCGCAGGGCAGGCTTCAGTCGACGAAAGGTCGTGATTATAGGGTGCTCCGACATCGGCGTGGTGGCCTTGGAGAGGCTGACGAATATTGATGAGACCGGTTTCGAGGTGGTTGGCTATTTTTCTGACGACGAGGGCGCAAATCAGCTTCATGGCTGGAAGGGCAAAATCAGCGAGGCCAAACAGTTTGTAGAGGAAGGCGCAGTCGATCAATTGTGGCTGGCGTTCCCGTTTAATCAGGCTGATAAGCTGGAGCAGGTTCTTGAAGATTTTGTCCATTCCCTAGTCGATGTTCGTTTGGTGCCGGATCTGTACGGCTTTCGATTGTTGAATCATTCGACCAGTGTGGTCAACGGTTTGCCGGTTGTGAATTTGTCGATGACACCAATGGATGGGCTCAACCGTTTTGTCAAAGCGGTTGAGGACAAAGTGTTTGCCAGCATTATTCTGTTGGGAATAAGTCCTTGGTTCGTGCTAATTGCGCTTGGCGTGAAACTGAGTTCCCGGGGCCCAGTTTTTTACCGTCAGGAAAGGATGAGCTGGAACGGCGGTTGTTTCTATATGTATAAGTTTCGCACAATGAGTACCGACGCCGAATCCGAAACAGGTGCTGTTTGGGCGATACAGGGCGATGCTCGGGCGACCCGCTTTGGCAGCTTTTTACGTAGAACCAGTCTCGACGAGCTGCCGCAGTTTTTTAATGTGCTCAAAGGCGACATGTCTATCGTGGGCCCCCGTCCAGAGCGGCCCTTTTTTGTGGAAAAATTTAAGAACGAAGTGCCCGGTTATATGCAAAAACACAAGGTCAAGGCGGGTATTACGGGATGGGCGCAGGTTAATGGTTGGCGTGGTGACACTGACTTAACAGCGCGAATTGAGCATGACCTTTACTACATTGAGCACTGGTCTTTACTGTTTGATTTGAAGATTATTTTGTTGACCCTGTTTCGGGGCTTGGTGCACAAGAACGCGTACTAGCTTCATTTTTATGGGTGCACGCAAGTGCCATGCCTGCACAAAGCCAAATGAGGTGCCAGAACTCTGTGGGGCGAGTGAGGATGCCTCTTGACTCGAAAAATTTAACACTCACCGAGTAGATAAGCAGCGCCATCACACACTGGCCCATAGGCGTTTCTCGGTATTGCCATGCGCGTTTGCCGACGGCGACTAACACAGCTATCCACAGCAATCCGCCTATTAAGCCGCCATCGTAGAGCACTTTCAGGTGAAGATTATGTGGGTCGGCGAGCGTTTCGCCGCTGCTGACATCGAGTGTAAATAAGGCATCAACGCCGTGCCCAAGCCAAGGGTGTTGCCAGATCCATTCCAATGCGACAGCCCATATCTCAAAGCGCTGGGAGAAGCCGCGAGAAATAAATAACTCGGCGTAGGGGGCGAGCATGACGCCGATGACCGGTAAGGCTAGCAGGGCAGGTAGCTTGAATTGGCGAATCTCTTTAGAGGAGAGTGCCCAATAGGCGGCGGTGGCAAGTAGGGCGAGTAAGGCTGATCTGGATTCTGTTAGCAGTACTCCATAAAACACTCCGAGAATGGCGAGCATCACGGCAAGGTTTGTAATGTTGAGGCCTCGTCGTGCCAGGCTCTGTATGAGTGCGCTGACGCCCAAAACAAATAGGGAGCCGAGCATTGCACCTGTCAGCAGATAGTTGACTCCTGCATGAACCCCTATGAGGCGCCCTCCCCACGTGAATGCCTGCTCGGGATAAGCGATAATGTTGATTGCCAGCCAGGGAATGCAAAGTGCCAAGGCACAAAAAATCGCACGCCAAAAATGCAGGGTATCGTAGCGTGCGACAACATAGACACCGTAGACAAACACCAGCGTGTAAACGCTGCGTTTAATATAATCCGAAAGATCTTCGGCGTTGTCTGACCAGCCGCTGGTCACCGTCATATAGACAAGAAAAGTGCCTAGCAAAATATAGATGGGCGACCTGAGCGCTCTTAGGCTGGCATGCTGTTTCCACATGCAGATAAAGAGGTGAAGGGCGGTCGGTGCCAGAAAGAAAGCGTAGACCAGCGTATGATGGCCTCTTCTTGAGGTTGCGATAAACCATGCCGATAGAAAGACGTAAAAGCCGACTATTACCATGTAACGGATAACGTTGGGCACGGCCGGCCGGGTGGGTTCTGCCTGCAACATGGATTTCAGTCGGCGAGCTTCCCTGAGATGATGCTTTTGACGTGCTCCAGGTCGTCCCATTTGCGGCTATTGAAAATACGACGAACGTCTTTTACGACTTCGGCGTAACCGTAGCGCGGGTGGGCGTCATGCACGGCGACGCGTGAGCCGGGTGCAAGGTAGGGCTCGAAGTCCTTGAAGTCCTGATAGGCCTGTTCATGGTTGCCGTCAATCCACAAAAAGTCGATTTTGACCGCCGGACTCCATTGGCTGGCGGCTTCTTGAGAGTAGCCCTCAATTAGCTCAAACATGCCGCCAAAGCCGTTATTCTCCAAGCGTGAAGCGACGAGCTCTTTTGTGGGCTTTTGTTCTAGGGGGACGCAGTTGTCACTTAAGTCAGCCTGTTTGTCCAAATCGGAATTAAAGGGGTCAATGGCGTAGATTTTGCCATTCTTCTTTCTAAGGCCGTTCAGCAAATAGCTGGTAGAAAGGCCGCCGTAGCATCCAATCTCCACTACAACACCGTTCTCGGGAATCTGCGAGGCCCATTGGGTAAGCATGCCGGCTTCGGTGTGGCGAATCATGCCGCCATAGGCTTTTTTGTCGTAGCGGCGACCGTATTTAAGCCCCGCGAGATTGTGGTATAGGGGGCGGGAGAAGCCGGTTATCACCTTTGGCCCTGATTCTGTCCACGCTTTTTCGAGGAAGCTGTCTACCGTCATGTGTTGCCGCACCCTAACTTACTGAGAATTGGGGTGACTATTCTAGTAGAAGTTACCTATAATTTCGCGAAGTTTTTGTGGCACCCGGCTGTAACTGTGCGGGTGAGTGCTGACGGAAGGATAGAGGAGGAGGTATTGAGTTTGGCTAATCTTTGCGTCGCAAAATCGTGGCTGGCTCCGGAGTTGGGTTGTGAAGGCGATGTCTTTGAGTTTGTCGAAGGACTGCGCGGGGAGGTGTATCGGGCTATGCCCGATCGCACCACCCTGAGGTTCGAGCGCGGTGGCAGCGGCTTTTTTCTAAAGCTTCACCGCGGCGTTGGCTGGCCGGAAATATTGAAAAACCTGCTGTCCTTCCGTCTTCCTATACTCAGTGCGGAAAATGAGCGAGCCGCTATCGATCTGTTGGCAAGGCGTGGCGTCGATACAATGAAGGCGGCTGGATACGGAAAAGTTGGCTGTAACCCAGCCAGTACGCGGTCCTTCTTGATAACCCATGAAATCGCAAATGCACCTAGCCTCGAAGAGGTGACCGCTGACTGGGGTGAGCAGCCACCGACGCCTGCCATCAAATGGACCTTTATTCGTGAGGTAGCGCGGGTTGCTAGGCAGATGCACGAGGCCGGCGTAAATCACCGGGACTTTTATCTATGCCATTTTTTGCTGTGTGAGGAGAATTTCGAGAATCCGAAATTGGTGCTTATCGACTTGCATCGCGCCCAGATACGAAAGGCGGTTCCGGTTCGCTGGCGGCGCAAAGATTTGGCTGCGCTGTATTCGTCGGCAGCCCATATCTCATTGACGCAGAAAGATTTTTTAAGGTTTATCTGTGAATACTATCAGCGACCTCTGGCCGAATTGTTGGTTCAGGAGCGGGGTGAGTTGGGCCGAATCAAAAAGGCGGGGGATAAGCTAAGAGCCAAGTTCCTGCGGAAGTACCAAAAGTAAAAATGCTGGTTTATACGAAATCAGGCCATTTGTGAGCAGTCGCCTAAAATAGTGAATAATTATGTTTTCCCGCTTGTATATGGCCACGTTGTGGTTAACATTCACTTTTTATCCATTTCAATCGCTATTTTTGGTAATTCTGCATAAAGCAGAAGGGCGATCTGTCTCGGAATACTTTAGGGGCTTAAGTGGCAGTGGCAGTGGCAGTGGCAGGACAGGTAGCGGGTATTAAATTTCGACCGGAGATCGAGGGGCTTCGCGGCCTTCTCGTGCTGCTGGTCATGGTATTTCACGCTGGTGTGCCTTCATTCGAAGGTGTTTACTTTGCGGTCGATATCTTCTTCGTAGTAAGCGGCTACCTTATGGCGCTTATTATCCAGTCTGACATCTCGGTATCACGTTTTTCAATTATTGGGTTCTACGAGCGCCGAGTCCGCCGCATTTTCCCGGCACTCTACGTCGTATTAATATCCTCGTTAGTGTGCGCTTACTATCTTATGCCGGCTCCAGAGTACGAGGGTATGGGGGAGAGCGCACTGTGGATACTGGGGCTGGCGGGCAATGTATACTTTTCAGCGTCTACGTACAGTTATTTTGATGCTGATATGGGGCTGCAGCCCTTTATGCATCTGTGGACGCTGGGGCTTGAGCAGCAGTACTACCTGATTATTCCGCTTTGTTTTGCCTTCTGCTTGCGAGTTGCGCCGCGATTAAATATCAACACCTTGTTAATCGGCATGACTATATTGTCATTCGGCTGTGCCTTGCTCATAGTCTATGAGGATGCCCAAAAGGCCTTTTACATCCCCTTTTCCCGGATGTGGGAATTTTCTCTGGGCTCGCTGTTGGCTTTGAACGAGGCGCGGCTGCGCGCTTGGGTTCCCACTAAGTGGCATCGGTGGTTGGCCGATGCGGGTGTTGTTGCTGTCATCCTCGTGTTTTGCACCGCCACTATGCACTGGGTTCATCCCGGCCCGCTTACGCTTATTCCAGTGTTTGGTGGTTTGTTGTACCTAGGGTTTACCAGCGAAAAAAGTTTTTTGAGTCGGTTTCTGTGCCTGAAACCCCTCCTGCAGCTTGGTGCCATCTCGTATTCGCTTTATCTGTGGCATCAGGTTTTTTTCGCGTTGGCGCGCTGGTACTCAATTAATACCCTGACGGGGCTGGATTACTTCGCTCTGGCGGTGGCGGCAATGCTGCTCTCGGTAGTGAGCTATCATCTGGTGGAAGTGCCGTTCAGAAACCGGAAAAAATTCAAGCCGGTTATGTTCTGGTCGGTGTTGGTACTGGCAACTATTCCGCTGTACTACACTGCAAAATACATTGATAAAAAACACGGTGTCCAGGAGCGGCTGCCGGTCGCTGCCCAGGAAGCCTACCGCGACAAAAACTCGAAAAGCATTGCCGTCACCGCCGACGATGTGGCTTGTTACGCAACGATGAAAGATGGCCCTTGTCCTATAGGCGATCCGCAGAAACCGCGGCGGTGGATGTTGGTAGGTGATAGCCACGCCGCGGCACTGACCACATCGTTAGATTTGGCTTTTAGAGAAAATGGCAAGGCGGGCTACGCAATTTTCAGAAATGCATGCGCGCTCGCCATTGGCAGCCGATTGGCTGATGATACCGATGACGCCTGTGAAGCGCACAACCGGCAGCTGATTGAGCGCTTGAGTCATAGTGACGTCGAAGGGATCATTTTGATCGGCCGCTACCCCTACTTTCTCGATCACGCCCCCTACGACAATGGCGAAGGCGGCATAGAGGCCGGACGACAATTCTGGTTTGAGCCGACTGCGACGCGAGTCGATCGCGAAGCTGCCGTTATTGAGTCTTTTCTGGCGCCTGTCGAAAAATTGTTGGCGCTGGGTAAGCGCGTTGTAGTGGTGTACCCTGTGCCGGAAATGGGTTGGAATGTGCCGCATTACCAATTCAAGGCGATGCTGCACCAGGCTAGGCCGCCAGGTATTTCTATTAGCCTGGTCCGTTATAGGGAGCGCAGTGCATCGATACGGCAGGCATTTGACGAGCTGGGCGAACGCCCCGGTCTCGTGCGCGTAAGGCCGTCGCAGCTTCTGTGTGATATTGAGAAGGGGCGATGCCTAGCGCAGCGCAAAGACGGACGCCTGCTGTATATGGACGATGACCATGTGAATAATCTGGGGGCAGATATTTTGGTGTCTGACATTATGCGTAAAGCATTTGCCGATGACTCCCTGACCGACCGTATAGTGACTAGATTTTGACCTCTTTTCCCGCTACACTCCCGCCTCTCTTGATAAATGATCCGGCATAAGATGCCATAAGCCCCCTCGGTTAAGGCCGCGTTCACGCCGCTACTGGCTGTGCAGGGGGAATAACGACAAGCCAGTAACGGATATGTATTCTGATCAGCTCGCCAAATCTCTGGAGCAGGCCCAGCCTGCGTTAGCAGACATCGTCCCCATTAGTGAGGGCTTGCACAGCCATCCGCTCAAAATATGCCTTCTAGGCTACCGCAGCCACCCCTACGGCGGTGGTCAGGGTATTTATATCCGCTATTTGAGCAAGGCGCTCTTGGAAGCCGGGCATTCGGTCGATGTCATATCCGGTGAACCCTACCCCCATCTTGATGACGGTGTGCGTCTGATAAAGATGCCGGGACTGAACCTGTTTGAAAACGGCCTTACTTCGCTAAGGCTTCACCACCTCAGCTCACTGACCAACATCATTGAGTGGACCAGTAAGCTGACCGGGGGCTTTGCCGAACCCTACTGCTTTGGGCGCAGGGCGCTGAAGCACCTTCGCAAGCGGGGTCGCCACTACGATATTATTCACGATAATCAGAGTCTTGGCTGGTCTATGCTGCAACTACAGCGGGAAAATTTCCCGCTGGTGACCACCATTCACCACCCTATTACCAGCGATCTGGATATCGCGCTGAAGGCGGCGCGCAATGCGTGGCAGAGGCTGCTAATACGCCGCTGGCACGCGTTCATCAGCATGCAGCGTAAAGTGGCGCGGCAGCTAAAGAATGTGGTCACGGTGTCGGCTTGTTCACAGCGCGACATTGCGGAGGCCTTTGGCATGGATGCAAGCATCATTAATCTGGTGCACTGCGGCATTGATACCGAGGTATTTCACCCAATCTTCGGTGTGACGAAAAAGCCTTTCCGGCTGATGGCAACCGTCTCTGCAGACGCCCCGTTAAAAGGTGCGCACTATCTCCTCAATGCACTGGCGCTGCTGGCACCGAAGTACCCTGACATCGAATTATTGCTAGTGGGTAAACCCAAGCCCGGTGGGTCAACTGAGCGGTTGATCGAGCGGCTGGGCATAGCCGACCGGATTCATTGCGTTACCGGCATCAGCACCGAAGAGTTGGTGCGTCAATACAACGAGGCTGAATTGGTCGTTGTGCCTTCGGTCTATGAGGGCTTTGGCTTGCCGGCCGGCGAAGCGATGGCCTGTGGCACCGCGGTTGTGTCTACTAATGGCGGCGCGCTGCCGGAAGTGGTTGGCGACGCCTGCATTCAAGTGCCGGTGCGCGACAGCCAGGCAATTGCGGATGCTGTCGCTAGATTGTTCGACGACCCAGAGCGCCGCCGGTTATTGGCATTGGCAGGCCGCGAGCGCATGGAAAATATCTTTTGCTGGCGCAAGGCTGCGCTGGAAATGACAGACTACTACTGGCAGGTCATAGATCGTGCAAACCGTTAATTTTAAACACTTCATGTTGGTATCCGGTGATCGGGTGCTGGATTTGGGCTGTGGCGAAGGTCGCCATGTTATATCCGCCTTCGTTGAGGCCGATGTCACCGCTATCGGCGTTGATCTTTGTTTCAACGACCTGAAAGCGGCGCAACAAAAGTTTGCCGATTTCGCCGAGCCCGCGAATCAAGCCAAAGGCTTTGGGCTGGCGACGGCTAATGCCCTCCAGCTGCCCTTCGCGGATGACAGCTTTGACAAAATTATCTGCTCCGAAGTGCTGGAGCATATCCCCGACTACAAGTCGGTACTTAGAGAGATCGAGCGCGTGCTCAAGCCCGGCGGTTTGTTTTGCGCTAGCGTCCCGCGAGCCTGGCCCGAGCGCATTTGCTGGGCGCTGAGCGAGGCTTACCACAAGGTGGAAGGCGGCCATGTGCGAATTTTCGATGCCGGCAAATTGCGCGGTCAGATACAGGCGCTGGGCTTCCAGTTCTACCATCGCCACTGGGCGCATGCACTGCATGCACCCTTTTGGTGGTTGAAATGTCTTTTTTGGAAAAATCAGGATGAGAGCCGCCTTATCCAGCAATACCATCGCTTTCTGGTGTGGGATTTGCTGGAGCGGCCGCAACTGACCCGCAAGCTTGAGCAGTTCCTCAATCCGGTCGTGGGCAAGAGTGTGGTTATGTATTTTCGCAAATCGGCGGATGTGCAGGGAGCAGCGCAATGAGTGGTGTATTCCTGAGCAAGGGGCTTTTCCCGAAAGAGTTTTTCAAAACTACCGTGGCCTTCATCAAGGCAACACAGCGCGAAGATGGTTTGATTCCTTGGTTTGAGGGCGGCCACGCCGATCCCTGGGATCATGTGGAAGCTGCGATGGGACTCAGTATTGGTGGCGAGTACGACGCCGCAGAGAAGGCCTACGATTGGCTGGCCGAACATCAGCTGGCCGACGGCAGCTGGTGGGCCGCCTATAAAAATGGCGAGGTGGACAATCACGAGCGTCGTGAAACCAACTTTGTGGCCTATGTGGCAACGGGCGTTTGGCATCATTATTTGATCACCGGTCGCGACGGTTTCTTGCGTCGGTTATGGCCGGCGGTTGAGCGGGCGATCGCCTTTGTGCTGGCGCAGCAGTCTGAGCATGGCGAAATCAACTGGGCCGTGGATACTCACGGTGAGCCAATGCGCGATGCCTTGATTACTGGCTGCAGCTCGATCTATAAAAGTCTCGAATGTGCTAACAATATTGCCGTGAGTCTGGGCGTTGACCGCCCCGAGTGGTCAGTAGCGCGTGAGCGCCTCGGTGATGCCCTGCGCAACAAGCCCGAGCGCTTTGACCGCACCTGGGAGAGCAAGGCTCGCTATTCCATGGATTGGTTTTATCCGGTTCTCAGTGGTGCGCTGAGCAAGTCCAAGGCCCGAGAGCAGCTGCAAAAGCGCTGGTCAGAGTTTGTCGAAGACGGCATGGGTTGTCGCTGTGTGTCGGACGAGCCGTGGGTTACGGTTGCGGAATCCTGTGAGCTGGTCATGGCGTTGTTGGCCGCCGGTGATCATGCCCGCGCCGTCACGGTATACAGCTGGCTGCACCAGTGGCGTCTGAAAAGTGGTGAATACTGGACTGGCTATCAGTTTGCCGAAGACTTGATGTGGCCAGATGAAAAGCCGACCTGGACTGCCGGTGCTATTTTGTTGGCGGCTGATGCGCTGTCCGAATACACCGCAGCCAACCACTTGTTCAACCGCGTTGAGCTGCTTGAATCGGTCGTGGATGTGAGTGTTGATGCCGAAAAGGTTCGAAAAGGCTAGATTCACAGCTGTGGTTTCCCAGAGTATTTAGGGCTCTTGCGAAATCACTTTTGCGAAGCTCGCTCGGGAGAAGTCAGGTGCCAGGCGCGGCCCGCTGGTCTAGCGCGCCAACGCTCACAATGGGTAGATCAATGTCGCCCAATACGGTGGCAACATTTCCCTGCCAATTACTGCCGGTGCCGTCGCTGTCGATGGGGTGGTTTTCATACAGATCATGTTTGCCGTAAATCAGGATGCCGACTCGGTCGCCCACTTCGAGCTTCTCTGCCACTGCTAGCAACTCTATAGGCGCAGCTGACTCTCCTGTTCGCGGGTCTGTCGATAGAATGGGCTGTACCTGATCGTCAACCAGAAAAATAACATTGTGGCGGAGAATGCCCACGCCGACAAAAATCGCTGCAGAGTTCGGGCCTGACAACGGTGTGGGGTCGGAATTGGCTGGGCCAGCTTGCAAAAATAGTCTTGCGATCGGTTTCCCAATCACCGCGAGATTCGGATCTGTAATTTGTGGCAGGGGAAAGAACAGCGCGTCTCCGGCGCTGCTGGTGACGTTGTTTTCGCTGGATCCGAGCACCGTGGTTAGCGGGGGGATGCTCACGCGATGTTCGCGGTTTGCGGGTTCTATCGCGTCGAGATGCACCGCCCGGTTGTCGTCAAGCGACAGACAAATTCGGGGCAGGGCGACAGGTAACTTGTCGTACAGCTTTTCATCAAACCACTGTTTGATTGTGGTAATGACATCGATATTGCCGCAGTAAGCGCGGCCCATTGGGCCTTGGGAGCCGGCTCCGTGACGGATGCTTGTATGCCCGCTTTCGTGTGTGAGTAGTCTAACATCACCTCCGGCCGCGCGGAGGAAGTCGTAAAGTGCCATTCCCTCGCTTAATGGAAAGAGTGTGTCTCGTATGCCCTGTAATATAAGCGCGTCGACGGCTGGCATCACAAAGTTCGGATCACTGGTGTATGACACCACGCCGTTATCAAAGAATAGATTCTCGGTGATTGGAGCATCGGCCAACTCACGGGCGGTTGGCAGCCGAACCTGGGTGCAGGCGAGTTCCATCTCGGTGGATAGCTGGGCGCCGTCTTCCTCAACGATTTTGTTGCACAGTGCGATCAGCCAAGCTTTCTTCAATACGTCATTGGGCGCGAAAGAATCGCGGAGGTTGAACCAAGCTATCGATGGCGCTATGGCATCAATGCGGGGGTCTTCCGCTGCCAGCATGGGTTGAAAGGCGCCGCCGTAGCTGTTGCCAAGCAAGCCGATACGGGGGTCGCCCGCGTCGTCTGTCAGGAGGGTGAGGTTCGCCACCGCCCAGTCGACGACCGCTTTTGCGTCCTGGATCTCAAAATCAGGTGACATGCCGTGACTGCCGCCTTCCGAGCCCTCGTCGCCATCATCGCCCCCCCGACCAAAGCCTCGTTGGTCAAAGGATATAACCGCATAGCCGCCTTTTCTAAACGTTCTGAGCTGCGAATTGACTTGCGTAAAATAGTCGCTGGTGCTGGCAGCCGTCTCGGGCTGGCTCGCGGTGAGCTCGGGGCCGGATACGCGGCTACCGCCCCAGCCATGGCTGTGAACAATCAGTGGGTAGGGGATGCCGTGCAGGTGCTGTTCTGGTAGGAACACGGATGCGGTGATAAAGGTTGTTACGCTACCGCTGGTGTCGTTGGGCGTTGGTGAGGTTATGACGATCTCGCGAATCAGACTTTGCTGAATGGCCGAGGCATCGTCCTTTTTTGCGCAGCCGGTGAGAGTCGCAACAAGCAGGAGTGTGCTTGCCCAGTATAAAAACTTCATATATTGAAAAAGGATACTGCTGTACTCATGCCAGTAGAATAAAGCCAATGCTTGCTCATTAGCCAGAGGTATTCGTCGCAATGATATCGAATCCAGACTTTGGCCCTGAAGGGAATAGTATTAATAGCGTCGCAAAAGCGCAAGACTGTTAACACGCTCCAGCGCTTCAAATAATCCGGAGGCCAATGCCAGCCTATAGATTGCAATGGGTGCTTGTCCACCCTCCTCGGGCTTATCAAACACATCGTGAATGGCCAGAATGCCGCCGCGTACAATATGGCTGGCCCAGCAGCGATAGTCAGTGAGGGCGGCATCAAGGCTGTGGCCGCCGTCGATGAACACCATGCTCAGCGCTGTATTCCAGCCGCGCGATGCAACATCGGAGCTCGATACCAGCGGCACCACGGTATTGTGCAGGCCGGCCCTGGCGATATTTTTACGGAACTCTCTAAAGCTGTCGAATTGCTCTTCGGCAGGGTCATAGAGATCCGGGTCGTGAAAAAATTCTCCTTTTTGATGCTCTTCAGAGCCGCGATGGTGATCAACCGCGTAGAGCACGGCATTGCTCTGCTGGCAGGCCGCACCCAGCACCACGGTAGATTTACCGCAGTAGCTCCCAATTTCCAGCACGGGGCCCTTGGGCGATTCCGCTTGTGCCGCCGCAAACAGGGCTCGGGCTTCGTCGTCGGCGAGAAAGCCCTTGATGGTGGTAATGTCCAGTGCTAAGTCCATAAGGTTCTCAAATCAGCCAGTTATCTGGCGAGCACAGTAACCAATTTCGCCGCAGGCGGCAACGACGGATCAGGCCACGCTTGTGCTATGATTTGCCCGCGTTGTTAAGGGGTTAGCTTGCATGAAATTACATATGCCTCGCTTTGAGCAGTCTAGGGTTTTGGTCGTTGGTGACTTGATGCTGGATCGCTATTGGCACGGTAATACTTCACGGGTTTCACCGGAAGCGCCGGTGCCCGTCGTGGATGTCAAGCAGATAGAGGATCGTCCCGGTGGCGCGGGCAATGTCGCTTTGAATATTGCGGCGTTGGGTTCAGCTGCCGTCATTGCTGGGCTGGTCGGCCGTGATGAAGCCGCCGAGGCATTGTCGCAGCGCTTACAGGCAGCCAATATTCTCTGCCATTTTCGCGTTTCCGAGAACCATCCGACCATTACCAAGCTGCGCGTGATTTCACGCCACCAGCAACTCCTGCGACTCGACTTTGAGGAACACTTTGACGCTGACGATGCCAGTGCATTGGCGGACTCCGTGCTGGATGAACTAGCCAATGCTAGTGCACTGGTATTGTCGGATTATGCCAAAGGCGCATTGCAAGATCCTCAGCCTCTTATTTTGGCTGCCCGCAAGCTGGGTATTCCTGTGCTGGTTGACCCCAAGGGCGGCGATTTCACCCGCTACCGCGGCGCTACCCTGTTAACGCCAAATCTACATGAATTTGAGGCCATTGTCGGAAGCTGTCGCTCAGAGCAGGAGCTGGTTGAAAAAGCACAAGCGCTGATGCAAGAACTTGATTTGCAGGCTTTGCTGGTTACCCGTGGCGAGCACGGTATGAGTCTGATCCGTCCCGGTGAGCCTGAATTTCATCTGCCTGCCCGGGCGATGGAAGTGTTTGACGTGACGGGCGCAGGCGATACCGTTATTTCGGTTTTGGCCGCAGCGCTGGCCGCGGGTGATGATCTGCCCAATGCCGTTGCCTTGGCCAATCTAGCGGCGGGCATTGTCGTTGGCAAACTCGGCACGGCCGCCATCAGCGCGCCGGAACTGCGCCGAGCCGTGCAGCGCGAGCAAGGCAGTGAGCGCGGCGCGCTGTCGGTAGAACAGCTGGCCTTGGTGCTAGAAGATGCGCGCGCCCACGGCGAGCGCGTGGTCTTTACCAATGGTTGCTTCGATATTATCCATGCCGGCCATGTCGGCTATCTTGAGCAGGCAAGGCAACTGGGCGACCGGCTGGTGGTTGCTGTAAACAGTGATACATCTGTGTCAAAACTCAAAGGCCCAGGCCGGCCGATCAATCCGCAAGATCGGCGCATGGCTGTTCTTGCCGGCCTAGAGGCAGTGGACTGGGTAGTGTGTTTCGATGACGATACCCCCGTAGCCTTACTCGAAGTGCTTAAGCCGGATATTCTCGCCAAAGGCGGTGACTACGATAAAGAGGGTGTCGTCGGCTGGGAGATCGTTGAATCCTATGGCGGTGAAGTGAAGGTGCTGTCCTTTTTTGACGACTGCTCCACAACCGCCATTGTTGAGAAGGTGTTGGAAAAAAACGCTAGCGGCAGTCAACAATAACATCGTTTGACTGGCCTTCCTCGAGGACAAATCATGTCATTTTACGAGCAACATATTCTGCCCCACGTGATCGACGTCGCTTGCGGCAATAAAGTGATTATGGATGAACGCGCCAGCCTTTTGGGCGAAGCTGAAGGGCGTGTGTTGGAGGTCGGTATGGGCAGCGGCCTTAATCTGCGCTACTACAATCCAGATAAAGTAGATTTCGTATGGGGCTTAGATCCCTCCGAAGGAATGCGTAAAAAAGCTCAAAAAAACCTCGGGCGCTCGCCGGTGAATGTGGAGTGGCTAGGTTTGCCCGGCGAAGAAATTCCGCTGGATAATGACAGTGCCGATACCGTCGTCCTCACCTTTACCTTGTGCACCATTCCCGATTGGCAGCAAGCCTTGGCGCAAATGCGGCGGGTACTCAAACCCGGCGGTAAATTATTGTTTTGCGAGCATGGCGCAGCACCTGATGCGTCGGTGCTTAAATGGCAAAATCGCATCAACCCGCTGTGGAAAAAGATAGCTGGCGGGTGCCACCTCAACCGGCCGATCCAAAAATATCTTGAAGAGAGCGGCTTTCAGATCAAACACATTGAAATGGACTACCTACCCAAAACTCCGCGCATTGCCGGCTTTCGTTATCGCGGTCTGGCGGGTATTGGCTGAACGCAATGATTGATCTGTATTTTGCACCCACGCCCAACGGCTGGAAAATAACCATCATGCTGGAGGAGTGCGGGCTACCCTATCGCCTCCTGCCACTCAACATTGCCAGCGGCGAGCAGTTTGAAGAGTCTTTCCTGCGTATCAATCCCAATGCGCGAATGCCCGTGATTGTCGATTCGGAGGCCGGCGGCGGCCCGCTCACCGTGTTTGAATCTGGCGCTATCCTGATGTACCTCGCCGAGAAAGCGGGTAAATTTATGCCCCGCGAACAGCGCGCATTCTATGACGTGACCCAGTGGGTCTTTTGGCAAATGGCGAACCTCGGGCCTATGGGCGGGCAGGCCAGCCACTTTGTGAACTACGCCGACACCGACGACAATCAATACGCCAAAAATCGTTACCTAAAGGAATACGACCGCCTGCTCGGAGTGATGGACTACGCCTTGCGCGACAAACCATTTTTGGCGGGAGAGTATTCCATTGCCGACATGGCCAGCTTTCCCTGGCTGTTGCCCTACAAACGCTACGGCTTTGATTTACATGATTTTCCGCATCTTAAGCGGTGGTATGACACCCTAAAACAACGCCCGGCATTGCGCCGTGGCGTCGACGTCGGCAAGGACATGCGACCAGCGCCTGGCACGATGGACGACAAGGCTCGCGCTATGCTGTTTAATCAGGATTCCTCCCGCTACAAACCCGGATGACCCATGCCGCAACTGTTTTGCTATGGCACGCTAATGCACCGCCCCTTATTGGAATGCCTGACGGCGCCGGGACTAGATGCTGTTGAAGTGCAGCTGTGCGGCTATGCCTGCTTGAATGTAAAGCGGGCTGACTATCCCGCCATTTTTGAAAGCGCAGAATCGGTCGTCAGCGGCCTGCTGGTGCGTGGCGTTCCCTCGGCTGCATGGCAGCAACTCGATCGCTACGAAGGTGAGATGTACCGCCGCACGGAAGTGCTGGTACAAACGGCGACGAGAGAGGACGAAGAGGCCTGGACTTATGTTATTCGGCCGCGCTATCGGGCGCGTCTTGGGAATCGCGAATGGAAAATCAGCCGCAAAGCGGAGAAATATGCTAACGCCCAGCTCGAAGTCATACTCAGTGCGGACAAATAGCGTAGACAGATTAAAATAATAAAAGGCAAACTTATGGTCGTTACCGATGAGCAGCTCAAACCCATAGCGCCAGACGAGCATGAATTGCTGGGTGAGATAATCACTGAGGGCTTCGCCGACGACCCTGTCAATCAGTGGGCGTTCAGAAGCAAGGCCGCGATGCTACCGATCTACACAGAAATGGCGCGTGATCTTTACATCCCCAAAGGCTTTGGTGATTGCAGTTTGGACAAGCAGGCCTGTAGCCTGTGGTTGCCACCAAACGCGAAAGTGAATTTTGGCATTCGGGCGTCGCTCAATATCGGTAGGGCGCTCATCAGTCACGCCGGCTTGCAAGGCATACGCAACTCGCTGGCGGTCAATGCTGTGATGAGTAAAGCGCACCCCCAAGATCCTCACTACTACCTGTTTGCTATCGCAGCTAGACCCGCAGCACAGGGCAAAGGGCTGGGTGGTGCGCTGATGCGTAAAGCCTTGGCAAGGATCGATAGCGAGCGCATGCCCGCCTACCTAGAAAATTCAAAAGAGCGCAATATCGGCTTTTACCGTCATTTCGGTTTCGACATTTTGGAGAAGATTCAGGCGCGTAAAGATGCGCCACCCCTTTGGGCCATGTGGCGTGAGCCACGCTGAGGCATGAGCGACACGAGCGCGGTGGGGATTTATTGCCGGCTGTCGGGGTCTATCCCTCATTGCCGGCACATAAGGGTGCAAGTATGAGCGCGCTCGCGGGTGAGCCTATTATTGAGCCTCAATCTGAGCATTTGCGGGCCTTGCAAGCGGGTGACAATGGGGCCTTTTGCGATCTAGTACGCGACCATCATCGGGCGCTGATCGCAGTCGCGACAACAATTGTGGGGCAGTCAGATGCGGAAGAAGTTGTGCAAATCGGCTGGATTAAGGCGCATCAGCATATTGACAGCTTTGAAGGACGTGCGTCGCTGCGCACTTGGCTTACCCGCATTGTGATTAATGAAAGCAAGATGTGGCTGCGCAAATACAAGCGCGAACGCACTCTGCGCGTGGACATTGATACGTCGCATCCACTGGCTGATCGATTTCGTGAGGATGGGCACTGGTCGAAGCCTCCGACGGCTTGGCACAACGACAGCCCCGACGATTTGCTGACAGCTATTGAACTGGCAGACTGTCTGGATCAGTTGCTGGGAGATATGCCAGGCCAGCAGCGCTCGCTGCTGGAGATGCGCGATTCGGCCGGTATGTCCTTCGATGAAATTTGTAACGAACTGACTATTACCGCATCCAATGCTCGGGTATTGCTGCACCGAGCGCGCGCACAGTTGTTCAAATTGCTTGATCATTATCAGGAGACAGGTGAGTGCTGAAATGCAGGGAACTGGTAGAGCATGCCGACGCCTTGCTGGCTGGGGAATTGACCTTGAGCCAGCGCTTGTCGGTGCGCATGCACCTGCTGATATGTCATCACTGTCGCCGTTATGTGAATTACTTGAAGACATTGCTGCGGGCGATTCCCGGTATGCACGGTAAGGCGGATGACTCCGAAGTGGAGCAAG
>JBLHMO010000020.1:0-30250 GCA_047622145.1 Paracoccaceae bacterium
GCATGTGGTGCTGACATTGATGGTGTATGGCTCGATTGTAGTCGAGCGAAGCCGGAACAAAAATGCGCATAACAATTTGGTAATCACTTTGTGCTTGTGCTGCACGACCATTGAGGCCAAGAATAGCCGGAAAGAAGGGACGCCATAACCGTTAGCGGCCCCTATATAATAATCAGAGGCCAGTAAATGAAGTTGTGTCACTCAACGGTGCTCTTGCTGTCGCTGGTCGTCACCGCCTGCAGTCGTATCGACGACCCTAGCCTGTACCCCGCTTTTGATCCCGAGAATGCCCGGCCCATTGCTGACAAAGTACTTGCGCCAGCAAACCCCGAGCGCAATCTGTTCTGGGGGGATCTGCATATACACACCAGCCTATCGACCGACGCTTTCACTATGGGTGCGCGCAGCCTGCCCGACGACGCCTACATATTTGCGCAAGGCGGTGAAATAGAACACGGTGCCGGGTACGGCATACGTATTAGTCGGCCATTGGATTTCGCCGCAGTAACGGATCATTCGGAGTTTCTGGGGGTAATGCGCTCACTAAATCCCGACTTACCGCTGTCGAATCGCAGCCTACGAACACGTCTGCTCAACGATAGCCCGCTGCGCAATACTCTGGCTTATCTGCGATCGGTTTTGGGCTTCGATTTGACCTCAATTGCGGTCGACAATGCCGGTGACATTTCACGCAGCGCCTGGCAGGACACGATTGAGGCCGCTGAAAGACATAACGACCCCGGACGATTCACCAGTTTTATCGCCTATGAGTGGTCCTCCATGCCGGCGAGCCGCAACTTGCATCGCAATGTTATTTACCGAAGTACCCAGGTGCCTGAGCTGCCTTTTAGTTCGGTGGACTCGGAAGATCCGCGTGACCTGTGGTCGGCGCTAGAGCACCAGCGAGAGCTTGGTATGCAGGTGTTTGCGATCCCACACAACGGTAATGTCAGCGGCGGGCTGATGTATGACCGGGTGGCCTACGACGGTTCGAGCCTGGACGCAGACTACGCGCTTCGGAGAATGAAAAATGAGCCGATAAGTGAGATTTTTCAGGTTAAGGGTTCCTCGGAAACACACCCGAAAATTTCACCGACCGACGCCTTTGCTGATTTCGAAATTTACGATCAACTGCTGTCGGCTAAAACCATATTTTCTGAGCCAAAGGGCAGCTATAGCCGCGATGCCTTGCGCGCCGGCATCGAGTTCTCGCACAACGAAGGTTTTAATCCATACCGTTTCGGCGTTATTGGCAGCAGCGACAGCCATAACGCCAGCTCGCCGGTTGATGAAAATAATTATCATGGCAAGCTGCCGCTGCTTGATGGTAGCGCAGGTATTCGCTTGGGTAAAAGCTACTTGCTACCGGACGAACGCCTAGGCAAGCATTGGAGTGCGGCGGGTTTGGCGGCGGTATGGGCGCAGGAAAATACGCGCGCCTCACTGTTTGACGCCATGCGCCGCAAGGAAACCTACGCGACCTCGGGGCCGCGTATCAGTGTGCGCTTTTTTGGCGGTTGGAATTACCCGGAGGATTTGCCAGTGCAGAATAATCGCATCGCGCTGGCAGAGTTGAATGGCGTAGCGATGGGCGGGGATTTGCCGCTACCGATTAACTCGGCAAGGGCTCCGAGCTTTGCGGTGTGGGCGGCCAAAGATCCGGAGAGCGGCAATCTCGATCGTATTCAAATTGTAAAAGGCTGGGTGACGCCCGATGGGCGCTCCCACGAGAAGGTGTTTGATATTGCGCTATCGGATGCTCGACAAGTGGAGATGGGGGGCAGGGTGTCTTCGGTGGGAAATACCGTCAATGCCTCCACCGCGAGTTATGAAAATACGATTGGCGCTAGCCAGCTGATGGCCGTATGGCTTGATCCGGAATTCGATAAAAGCCGGCAGGCTTTTTATTACGCGCGGGTAATTGAAATCCCGACGCCGCGATGGACGACCTTTGATGCTAAGTTACTGGGAATAGATCCGCCCGAACCTGCGAGTATTCAGGAGCGGGCGATATCGTCGGCGATTTGGTACCGTCCGCCGAATTAACCTTTGGAGGAGGATTTCTCGGCAGTAATCCGGTTGCGTTCCATTACGGCTTCGCGCAGTTTGCCCATATCTTCTTTCGGGCGGATAAATATGCACTCACATTCAGCGGTGATAGCGCCGCCTGCCTCAATCTGGCCATGCACAAACGTTTTTCGCCCGTCGGTTCGGTCGACCCAGGCGCTCATCTCCAGCGGTGTTTCCAGCGGGGTGGGGCGCCGGTATTTTACCGTTAGCGTACCGGTCATGCCGGGCTGGTTACCCATCATCTGCGCCATACCAAGAAAATCGTCGAATAGCGCCGCCACCAAACCGCCGTGGACGCTACCAGGTGGGCCTTCGAATCGCCAACCCATGGTGACGTTAGCCCGGGCGACACCGTTGTCCTGCCACATATTCAGGGGTGGGGCGATAGGGTTGCTGCGGCCGCTCAGTGGATTGAGCTCGTGGAAGAGTTCGCCGTAGGTGCCCTGACCGGCTTCGGTAAAGGCAAAGCGGCCATAGAGGCGGGGATGACGACTGAATTTGCCCGCGGTGATTTCCAGCTGTTCGGCAATGTCGTGCAGTTCATCCACCGGCGGGGTGCTGGTAACCAGCACCTCATTTAACTGGCGAATAGCGTCAGCCACCCGGCGCTTGGCTGCCCAGAGTTTACTGTTGGCTGGTGCAACCTCTTCCGATAAAAAGGGATTGAATAACTCTTCTTTCATGCAAATTCCTTAATTTGACCGTTGACCTTCACTGGCAGCGGTCAAGCTGCAGCCTAGCCAAATTGCCAGCGCTTGGCCGGTTCTGATCCCGCTTCATACTCAATGCATTGTATGTCAAACCAGAGTGGTAAAAGGTGGCGAACATAGAATGCATGTACGACCGTGCCTAATTCATTCAGGTCTTCGTATTCCTTGATCTGAATGCGACTGTCTTTGGCCTGCATGGCCTTGGCTTTTACGAGCAGGGCGTCTACTTCGGCGCGGTCGTCAAAGAGCAGGCCTAAATGGTCTAGGCCGGGCGAACTCATGGGCTTGGGGCTTTCTGCGCACAGAATAAATTGACTCACTTCGCCGTCGAGCATTAGCAGTAGCGCCTTTTGACCGACAATCTCGATTTCCATGGCGCTCCACCCTAACAGCTCTTGGTAGAAATTTTGTATTTCTTCTTTGAGTTTTGCGTCAAGCGAGCCCTCGGCAAAAGTCAGTTCCATATGATTGATTCGCATTGGCATGAGGGCATCCCTATTGTTCGTGGTGTAAAGCCTTATTGTGGCACAGGCCCAAGACATTTCAGATTAACGGCGGTTAACCTGCGATGCGGGCAAACAGCAGCAGAGCTCTTGCCGAGTCATGCTAGATGGCTGGCAGCTATCCGTGATTCATACTCTGGCGCTTCTAGCGCAGGCCGTTGAGGAATCCAATCATAGTGCTATTCACTTCGTCGGCCTGATCGATATTGACCCAGTGTTCGGCACTGTCTAAGGCGATAATTTTTGCCTGTGGAATGAGATTTTGTGCTTCTCTGGCTTGTGAATAGGGGTAGCTGCTGTCCTGCCGGCCCCAGATAAGCAGCGTCGGCAATTTCGTTTTTCCCAATTTCCGCCAGCCGTAGCGGTAGTCCAGTACCGGCGAATGTCGCAGCGTCGACAAGGCAGAACGCGCCACGCCGGGAAACTGGTTATATACTTTCCAGTAGGCGTTTGCCCACTTTGCTTCCTCGTCATTGAGTAGATAGCTTTGGATTTTAGATTGCAGTATGAATTTTCCGGCGTAGAAAAACAGCATATCTGCCGCGTAGGGCAGGCTTACCAGTTTTGCTGTGCTGTCATCGCTATTTGGCCAGCCTGCGGGGCCGGTCAGTATGAGGCTGTGTACTTGGTCGGGGTAGGTCAGCGCGTAATCGGCGGCAATCACTGATCCAAATGAGGCACCCACCAAGTGGACCGGCGTCTGGATATCCAGATGCTTACGCAGGGCAATAATTTGTTCGTGAAATACGTTCAGACTTAAGGGTCGCAGTGGCCGATCGGAGAGTCCTCGACCGAATAGATCGTAGGCTACGACGTGATACCCCGACTTAACCAGCGCCTCGACATTGGGTTGCCACGTTTCCAGAAAACCGTTGAAGCTATGAATCAGGATGACAGTCGGCTTGCGGCGATCGCCCCAGCTTTCAAATCGGGTGCTGCCATTGGTCGATTCTACGGTATCGGCTGACTGTTGTTGACGCTGCTCTGTAAGTACTTGCGGGCTTTCGAATTGAGGGCCGAACAGGGGCAATACCAGCAGAATCGAGAAGACAAGAGCAACTAAGACAATACGCAAAACCACACCTCCTTTATCCAGGTGAGGAGTATAACGGTAAAACGACTATCCTGTTGAGTGTCGCGGCGCTTTCCCCTCAAATCAGCGAGGGAAGTTTTGCTGAGGTCGCGCTGCAGTGTTTGCTTGTAGGCGCTTAGTAGCCGCAAAGCTCAGGTAAGTAACTGTTGCAGCTTTTACTGAGCCACGCATTTTCCGGCATGGCCGCGCGTGCAGGCTCGCTATGTAATCGCGAGTCCAGTTCGTCGACGATTTCTGACCAGTCCGCGTCATCATTAATAGCTTCTTGCAAAAAACCGGCTTGTGCAGGGCTCCAGAAGCTGGCTTGCTGGAGGGCGGTTTTGGGCGCTAAAGGGCTATGTTCAGCAATAAACTGTTCAATTTCCGAATCGTTGTCCGGCAAACCCAATTGTTGAAAGAGTGCGTTTATGCTGTGAACAAGCGGTCCCATACAATCCCCTTTATGTTAAGAGCTTTAGGTGTTTATGGTATCAGCCCGAGCACTGATCTGCTTGTACGGAAGTAGAATAAGCAATATCGTGCTTATACTTTATGGTGCCATGCAGCGCGCCGTTATGGTCAGAATGCACTCGGGATTTACGCATGAGCTTAACAATAAATTTGCCACGAATTTTACGCATCGGTGGAGGTGCACGTCTGGAGCTGCCGGATGTGCTGCGCAGCTTGGGGCTGGCAAAGCCTTTGCTGGTGATTGACGAATTTATGGTGCTGCAGGGACACGCGAGTACCATGTCGAAAGCACTTGCTGATCAGGGCATGAGCTTGCGGGTGTTTTCAGGTGTTGTTCCCGACCCAACGACAGAATCAGTGGGTGCGGGTTTAGAGGCGCTTAGATCGGATGATCACGATTGTGTGATAGCTCTGGGCGGTGGCAGTGCGATTGACACTGCCAAGTTGGTCGCGGTGATGGCGCGGCGCGAAGGGCGACTGCGTGACTACAAAGTACCCAATACCTTGGATGATGGTCTACCGGTTATCGCCATTCCGACAACAGCCGGTACCGGCTCAGAGGCGACTCGGGCCGCTGTGGTTACAGACTCGGAAACACAAGAAAAAATGCTGTGCATGGGGCTCGGGCTGGTGCCAGTGGCGGCTCTGGTTGATTACGAGCTGACCCTCAGTATGCCGTATCGGCTAACCGCCGATACGGGTCTCGACAGTCTATGTCATGCATTAGAAGCTTACGTTAGCCGTCAATCGAATAGATTTACTGACGGCGTCGCGCTGGCTGCGATGGCGATCATTGCCAGCACCTTGCGAACAGCGTGCGCCGAACCGGATAATCTGGCGGCTCGGGAAGCCATGATGCTAGCCGCTACTCAAGGCGGGATCGCGTTTTCCA
This sequence comes from Paracoccaceae bacterium, assembly GCA_047622145.1. Lineage (GTDB taxonomy): Bacteria > Pseudomonadota > Gammaproteobacteria > Pseudomonadales > Spongiibacteraceae > Litorivivens. The sequence continues at coordinate 5,719 of JBLHMO010000020.1, forward strand.
ACGCGTCGGTCACCTTAATTCATGGCATGAGCCGGCCCATTGGAGCGCATTTCCATGTGCCCCATGGGCTTAGTAACGCGATGCTGCTGCCGACAGTAACCGCTTGGTCTATTGGTTCAGCGCCGGCTCGCTACGCCGATTGTGCGCGTGCAATGGCGCTGGCAACGGCCACTGACAGTAATGATACGGCCTGTATAAAATTGGTGGATGGATTGCGGGCGCTGTGCGCGGATTTGTCTGTGCCGGGGCCACAGGCCTACGGCATTAGCAGGGATAAATGGGCGCCGGTATTGGATTTGATGGCCGAGCAAGCCTTGGCTTCGGGCTCACCTGCGAATAACCCGAGAGTGCCGGCGCTGGGTGAAATTATCGAACTGTACGAAGCGGTTTGGGCGGCCTGAGTTTGATTTGGCTTTTTTCAAAACTGATGTGTAAGGACCGACAAAGGTCATTTGTCGGCCCCGCTAGAGATAGATCAGAATGATTTGCGTACTTCTACGCCATAGAAGCGCGGATTCCCCAAGGCTTGGGCAAAAGTGCCGATAGAGTCGCCGGTTGCGACCGCACCAATCTCGTAGCGTTCGTCAGTCGCATTTTTGACGTAAGCCGCGATGGTCAGGTCTTCGTCATTGTTCGCCCAGCTGACTCTGGCATCGACCAGCGTGTAGGCTTCAGAGTATACGCCCTCGGGGTTGCTGTCCTTCACATCCCAAGCACCATTGTCGAAGCCAAGGTATATTTCGCTTTTGTAGCTGAAATCGATGCGGGGTACCACCAAGCCGAAAGCCGTATCGAAAGTATATTGCACCCCAAATGAAGCCGTTTTTTCAGGTGAAACCGGAAATTGCTCATCGCTGCGATCGATCGGAACCGATGCGCCACTGATGGCCAGCGTGGTTAAATCCTGATCCATAAATTCCAGGAATTTATAATTGTTGTTACTGTAGCTCAGGCTCATCATCAGGTGCGGCGTGGGCAACCATGAAAGCTCAAGTTCGCCACCCTCAATCATCGATTTGCCGGCGTTTTGCGAGGTCACAACGAGGGTGTTGGCAGAATCGACGCCCACGGTGATGAGCTGCATATTCTCAAAGATCATTGAGTACAATGCTACGTTCAGGCGCACCGATCGTTCGAAGGCGTCAATTTTAAAACCGATTTCGCGGTTCTCAAGGGTTTCCGGCTCCACGACAACAAGACCGTCTTGACCGCTGGGTTCGAGAAAGCCAGATTTGAAGCCGTTGCTCCACGTGCCGTATAGCAGCAGCGAGTCTAGGATTGAATCGTCCAGCCATTCACCGGGTACAAACAAGGAGGCAGAGACCATCGGCGTGAATTGGCGGAATGTGACTTCGCGTTTGTCTAGTTTGGCAGGCCCGAGCGGCGAGGTGATGTCGCCATCACCACCGACGCCAGCGCGAAGAATATCGTTGGCCATCGTGATGGGATCTTCTGCCCAAGCTCCGGCGAAGGAGTGAATTGCCAGGCCAGCGTCTAGTGTGGTGAACCGCGGGTTCGCTCCGACAATTGCGCTAACCGCGGCATTATCGGTCACTCGGGTTGTCAGGTCGGATTGGCGAATTTCTTCGGTATAGCGACCACCAGCCGTCAATTCTAGATTTTCAGTGACGTGCCAGGTTGCCTGGGTAAAAATGGCGCTGGTCTGTCCGTTAATTTGGAAATTTTGAACCGTATCCAGCGGCAGTAGTGCGGCCACCACCGGGGTCGGAGTGCCGATTAAAATGGGTACTGCGCCAGGAGCGCGGCCGCCGGCAACTTGCGCCAGATTGATCGGGTCCATGCCAATAATGGCGTCGCCGGTCATGAAGGTCTCGGATTTGTACTCGTCCTGCCAAAAAATACCAGCCGTGTAGTCAACGGCGGCCTCAAACAAACTGCCGTTTATCTGGAATTCTAGGGTCAGGGATTCCTGGTCGCCGGCGTCGAGAATGACTGCCTTTTGATACTCGGCAGGGCCACCGTCGTCACTATTGGTTTGCGGCCCGGTCTTAAGTGCATCACGATAGCCGAGGATGAATTTCAGGTCGTGGGTCTCATTGAAAGCCCAGTCTAGGGTGACGCCAGCCATCAGTGTTTCGATTTCTTTACGCTGGCGCTGACTGGTACCCATGTTGGTCGTCAGGTCAGGCAGTGCGTCGCGATCGTTGGCAAGGCAATTGTCTTTGTAGGCGTGAGGGTTGGCCGGGTCGGTGTCGCCCGACCAAAGTAGTCCCAAGCCATTCACGAACAGCGCATTTTCATTGGTCAGTTTGCAGTGGTAAGAGGGGTAGCGCTCGTCGATCTTGCCGACGAAGGTGAAGGTGTCCAGTACAAGGTCTTCACTGGCCAGCCAGCGAGTTTGGAAAATAGCTGACAGGCGATCGACTGATTGATTATTGGACGTTGATAAATCTTTCAAAAAGCCGTTGCGGCGATGGCTATTAAAGGCAATTCGAGTTAAAAATTCGTCGTTGACGGGGAAGTTGTAGGCCATGCGAATGCGTTGGTCGTTGTAATTGCCCAGCGCCGCCTCGACATAGCCGTGCTGTTCTTCGGAAGGTTTGGTGAGGGTGAATACCAATGCGCCGCCGGTGTTGTTTTTGCCGAACAGGGTGCCCTGTGGCCCCCGCAGGACCTGAATGCTGTCTATGTCGATGGTGTCGAGTAGTTGTCCGTCTGCGCGGGGAATAAAAATGCCATCCAGATACACGCTAACGGAAGGGTCCTGGCGTATAAGCCCAGCACGCTGGCCAATACCACGAATAAAAATTTGGGTGGAGGTGCTGTCGTTGATTTGCAGGCTTGGCACCGATTTGGCCAGTTCAGTCGTATTGACGATGCCCCGCGCGAGCAGGTCGTCACCGCTGATAGCCGTTACCGCGACCGGGGTTTCCTGAATGCTTTCAGAGCGCTTGCGTGCGGTGACGACCACTTCCTCCAACGTTGTCGAGAAAGTGCGTTTGGATTCAGTTTGGCTCGTATTTGAGCTGTCGTTGGCAGCTTGGCCCAGTGCGCCAGTGCTCAACATCAATGAAGCAGCCAGACGAAGTGCCTGACATTGCCACGGTGAAGTCAGTTTCATTTTAGAATCCTGTATGCGGGGCTAGTGGCCTCGCGTTGTTATTATGCTTCTGGGTGATCTTACTTCTAGCTATTAGTTGTTATTCTAGGCTCGGCACCTCGGTTGAGAATCATCCGTTTAGATGAGGGGCTCAGCTGCTAGCGTCTAGGGTTTTGTTAGCGTCGGCATCGCCGGTGCTGTGGGGCGTGAGGTTTCGGTTTTACCACTGGCTGGCTGATGGGTGATGCGCCACGGCTCTTGGTCTTCAAGAGACTTGATCTGGCTGCTGCCGTTAAACTGGCCGCCCGGCTCAATAACCAACTGGCTAACGCGAATTTCGCCGCGCGCCTTGCCAGGGCCAACAACTTCTAGGCACTGGGCGTCGATTCTGCCTTCAACTTGGCCACTAACGAACACTTTTTTGGCTTGAATGTCACCGTTAAATGCGCCGCCCACGCCGATAGTGACATTGCAGCTTGAGGTGGGCGCGCCATTCATGGTGCCGTCGAGGTGGAAGTCGTCGTCTAGTTCGAGATCACCGACAATTTTGGTTGCCCCTGCAACAAAAGTCGTTCTGGGCTGCCGACCGCTTTCCTTACCGACTCTGCTAAGGAATCCCATTGAATATGCCCCTCATTTTTAAAGAGCACATCATAGTTCTCAAACGACCATTCCGTAAACGGTTTTGGGTTTAGGCGGCGATGCAGGTAGCGAATTTCATAGTGTAGGTGGGGTGCACTGCTCATCCCGGTGTTGCCCGTTTGGCCAATTAGATCACCGCGCTGCACGTAATCACCCGATCTGACGAGAATTTTGCTGAGATGCCCGAACGTCGAGCTGAAACCATAATTGTGATTTAGTTTGACCATGTTGCCCAGGCCGCTGCTCTTGTGGGGGGCGGCCCATTCGACCACGCCGTTTGCAGTTGCATAAATGGGCGTGCCTAAAGCGGCGCTCATGTCGAGACCGCCGTGCATGGCCTTGCGGTTGAGAATCGGGTGAATACGCATTCCGTAATTACTGGTGAGGTGGGTTTGCCGCAGAGGCAGGCCGCTGGGTATTGACTCCAGCATTGTGCGCTTTTGTTGCGCGGTGAGGCTGGCGCTGTCGAGGCGCTCTGATAGAGTGCTCGCTTGTTCCGGTTTAAGGCCAATCAATATTTCTAGATCGCCGAGCTCGTCACTCATTCGCCCGAGTGCTTCAACTTTCTTATCCACCGCGGACAGCAGTATTTTCTGCTTGTGCAGGAGTTCCTGATTTTGAATCTTGATATGAGCTTGATAATCTTCGAGCGTCTGCAAGTCGGAGTTTAGCGTGGCGACTTTGGAGGAGAGCAGGTAGATAGCGAACGCGCCTGCAATAAAGCCCAGGGTGACAACGGTACCGAAGGCCCCCAACATTCTCCCCATTAGCTGGCTGAGATTGAAATGGCGTGCCCCACGATAATCTGTAACGGTGACGGTATATCGGTCTCGCATTATACAGGCTCTTGTTTGGCACCTAATTTTGGTCGTCGACAGCGCTGCGTTTTATAAACGAACAGCCTGACATTTTCAGCATATTTCCGGGGGCTTGTGACGTTATTGTGACGCAGCTCATAGCTTTGTGCAATCCTGCCCGGCTGCGGGTAAGTCACGAACTCCCGCCAATGCGGCTGAATAGTATACAGGGGTGCCGGCATTCACAACTATACTAATACGTTAGATTGCGGGTAGGCGGGCACAGCGGGATCGAGTCGGTTTTTGCTGGGACTGTGTATAGGTCGATTTATGATCTCGTAAGTGTTTGTAAAGTAACGGATAAATATTTTATTAGTATTCGGCATATAGTGGACATCAGCAGCTCGGGCGCTAAACTATGACGATGGAAATACTTGCACGCCTGTGCGGCTTTGGTGGCATTTTGCTGCTGATGCTGCTTTGGGAATACTTTCGTCCTCTTCGAGCGGATCATCGGCGCTGGGCGCGCCGGCGTATCAATCTGGGCCTTGTTGTGCTGGATACGGTGGCGCTAAGAGTCGGTCTGCCAGTAATGGCTACCGGTGTGGCTATTTTTGCTGAGGAGAGATCAATCGGCGTACTGCATTGGCTGGCGCTGCCACTGTGGCTGAAGTTTAGCATTGCGCTGTTGGTGCTGGATCTGGCGATATACTGGCAACACCGCTTGTTTCATCGGTTTAAGCCCCTATGGCGGCTGCATGCCATGCATCACAGCGATTTGCATATGGACACCACCACCGGCTTGCGCTTCCACCCCCTCGAAATTCTGCTGTCGATGTTGATAAAAATGCTTGTGGTGCTGGGTCTTGGCGCGCCCTTGCTGGCGGTCGTGGCCTTTGAAGTCCTACTGAACGCGACAGCCTTGTTTAATCACAGCAATATCACCTTACCGGATCGACTGGAGCGGCTATTACGCAGGGTCATCGTTACACCCGATATGCATCGTGTTCATCACTCGGTGCGCGCAGATGAGCATCACCGTAATTTCAGTTTTAACCTATCGGTTTGGGATCGTCTGTTCGGGAGTTATCGAGCGCAGCCAGCCGACGGCCATTCAGCGATGGCTATTGGTTTGAAGCAGTTTCGGCGCGAGCAGGACCAGCGTGTGCCTGCCTTGCTTTTACAGCCGTTCAGGGGGGATGAGAGTCCGGACTAAGCTGCCCCGGGTTACTGTTGTACGGCGGCCTCGGCCTCGGGTGCTATCACCACAGCGTCGCCGTAGCTTTTGATAAAACGGGCAGGCATACGCCGGGCTTTGCCCGAGGTCATGCTGATACTGACCAGCTTCCAGCGGGCGCGCATCAGGCAGCTGCCGTCGCTTTCACGTAGCAGTTGAAAGCGACGCTCCAGTTGCAGGCGCCCGTCGCAATGGCTTAGCCAAGTGGCAAGGCGCAGTCTGTCACCGAGATAGGCGGCGCTGATATAGTCGTATTCCGCGTGGCGGATCGCCATGGCGGTGTCCAGCCCTCGGTATTCCTCGATGCCAAGCCCTAATGCCTGCGAGTGCGCCCAACCTGCGTCTTGGCACCAACCGACATAGACCGCGTTGTTGACGTGCTTGAGGCTGTCTATATGCAGTGACTCGACGCTGCACTCCAGCACAAAAGGGCTTGGTAAATCCCATTCCAGCATTGGCTTATCCACCCCTAAAAATCTGGCTCTGGGCAATGCCGTCGAATAGAAACTGAACCGCGAGCGCGCTCAACACGATGCCCAAAATACGGGTAATGACCTGAATGCCGGTAACGCCGAGAAAGCGGTTTATCTCGCTCGCCATTAGCATCGACACGAAGGTGACCGCGATAATAAGCGCCAGCGACGACACAATGATGGCCTGGTGTGCGATATCGCCGTGGGCTTCGGCCATCAGCAGTAAGGTGGCGCCAATGGCCCCGGGACCCGCAATCAGTGGGGTCGCGAGCGGGAACACGGCGATATCGTGTTTTTCGATGGCTTCATTGTCTTCTTCGATGGTGGTGCGGGTTGCACCGGACTGTCGTGCGAACACCATATCAATGGCGATCAGCAGTAGCAGAATTCCGCCCGCCGCCTGTAATGCCGCCAGCGAAATGCCTAGGCTATCGAGTATGAACCGGCCTATCAGTGCGAAAACAATCAGTACGCATAGTGCGATGGCACACGCTTTCGCAGCAATCTTGCAACGCTTTCGCCTAGGAACCGCAACGGTAAGCGCCGCAAACATAGCGGCGACATCGATGGGCCCGATGGTGGCAAAGAATGTGGTGAGAGCAACAGCGGCATATTCAGTCATGGGCGTTACGTTAGCGATAATTCACTATGTCGTCCATTGCGCTGTTTTCTTGATTGCTGTCAACGGTGCTGGCCGCAAGCGGCGTGAGGCATATATAGCACAGCGGTTTTTTCAGTTGCTGCATAAGTGTGGTGAGCTCGCGCCGGTAGTCGCCATAGAATGCGTTCATACGCTGGTCCAGTTCCGGTATGCGGGCGTCTTCGTCGGCCAGTATTTCCGCCTGAACATGACGCCAATCGCCGAGTAAGTCGCCATTCCAGCGACAGCTGGCAATGGCCGCAGAGGGCAGGGTTTGCAGTCTTCGGATCTTGGCGCTGGCGCGTACAGTGCGAATGTAATGGCAGTTGTCATAGAGGCAAAACCAGACGGCTGTGTCTACCGCCTCACCGTTTGTGCGAAAACTGCGCAGGCTAATGTGGGCATTGTCACCGAGGGTAGCGTAGCGGGATAGATCCATGATTGTGCTTGTGCCTTTTATGTATAGTGAAGCAGCGCCTGAAAAGGCTCTAACAGTATGTTTCAGTTACTTGGCGTAAAGGTTGCGGTGCGAAGACTGCATGTGACGCTTGCCCGCGGCTTAGCTGTTATTTTGCGAGTAATGCCCTTATAACTACTCCGGCTTGCGTAACTAACAGCGTCTATAAAAACACAGACTATAAAAATAGTAACTGAGGGCGCCGCTGCTTTCTATGGCGAGTGGGTTGTCTTTGGTAGTTTTCGGGAAAACAGTGTGATTCAGCACGGTATTCGGGGAACGATGCGCTTCCGTGCACTGGCTATTGCGCTGGTGTCGTTAGGCCTCTCTGCCTGCGGCGGTTCCAAGTCCAGCTCAGATCCGATTGCGGGCGCGGCGGTGCCGGGCGATGACCCTCCGGTCGTTGTCACTGCGAGTTATGGTGACGCCTTCCGCCTGTTGCGTCAGGCTAGCTTTGGGCCGGATCAAACATCCTTGCAGCGTGCTCAGGCGCTTGGAATTTCGGGCTGGATTGATGATCAAATAAGCATGCGTTCGGCCTACAGTTCTGAGTCGGACGAAATGCTGTCTCATCTTGAGTTGCTTCAGGCGATGGCAACATCTCTTGAGCCAACCTTGGAATGGTTTCGTCATTCGCCCGCGGGCGAGCCTTATTTTTTTCAGTGATGTGTCGTGTTTTACCGATATTTACCAGAACAGTGTCTGGTTCGCCAATGCTCTGGATTCGCAAGATCAGCTGCGCCAGCGGGTTGCCTACGCGCTGAGTCAAATCATGGTGGTTGCCCATGTAGAGTTCCCGCTGGAGCGGCGAGTAGAAGCCTTGGCGCACTACTACGATATTTTGGCCAGGCACGCCTTCGGCAATTTTCGCGATTTGATCGGTGAAGTTTCGCGCAGCCCGGCAATGGGGATATTCCTACCCCATCAGGGTAATCGCAAAGGCAACCCCAGCCGCAATACGCTGCCCGATGAAAACTTCGCGAGAGAATTGATGCAGCTGTTCACGATAGGGCTCTATGAGCTGAACTTGGACGGTAGTGGTAAAACAGACGAGCAGGGCAATCTGCGACCTAGCTACGAACAGGGAGATATTGAAGAACTGGCGCGGGTAATGACGAGCAGCACGATTTCGAAGCGAAGCGAGTGCTTGGCGTTGACGTTTCCGCCGGCATTGTTGCTGGGCGCGACCTTGATTTCGCGCTGGATATTTTGTTTCAGTACAGCAATGCTGCCCCCCTTTATTAGCAGGCAACCCCCCTATGCCGTGGCGATGGGAAGCGACACCGATAAATACCTGTCCGGGCTTTACCCGTTTAGTGATCAGAATATCGGCATCCATGGAATGATGCCGGAGCTGACGCAGCTGATGGCCGATAAGTACGCGGCGGTGGTGGCCAATGTTGGTAGCCTCGTTGAGCCAGTGAATAAAGAAAATTTCCGGGAAAAAGCCTGCCGCCCTTTTTGTTTGCCCACAATCATCAGACGCAGGCAATGGGAACGGGGTGGGCGTATAACCTCAAGGCCATGGGTTGGGCCGGTCGCATTGCGGATTTGTGGGAAGCGCACACAGAATCAGGCGTTAATTCGGGCTCGCCGCTGGGTTTGAAGGTGTCGTTCAGCGGCAATAGCCGGCTGCTGAACGGGCGTAAAAATAGCCCCGCCGTATTGTCTCCCAACAGCAGTCGGCTATTCGACGTCACCAATAGCGGCTTTGAAACCGCAGCTTTGAAACTGCAGCTTTCAAGCAGATGAATGAGGAGTTGGCGGGTGATCACCCATTGCGACGGGTACTAAAAAAGGCCAACCGCAAGGCGTATGATCTGTCAGAAATTCTCGCCAACGAATTCGTGCAAACTGAGGACGATTTTGACGGCTTACTCGACCCTTATGGCAATGCACTGTTCAGCAACCCCGAGGCAGAACAGCTTGATCTTTCTCGCCGATTATCCGGGCGTACACTCAGCGGTATGCAGGCGGCGGCTCGCATGATTAGCTTGGGGCGAAATGCGCTGGGGTTAAACCGGCAGGTTATTTATGTTGGCATGGGAGGATTTGATAATCACAGCGACCTGACCGGCAAACACCCTCTGTTATTACGTGAAATTAGATTGGCGCTGTGGAGTTTCCAGCAGGCTATGGCCTCGCTCGGTATTGCCGATGATGTTATGGTCGCGACCATGAGAGAGTTCGGGCGCACCTCGGGAAATAACGGTGACGGCACCGATCATGCTTGGGCAGGTAACAACTTGATTATAGGCGGCGGAATTGATGGCGGCCGCTTGTTAGGTCGGTTACCCGACATGAGCCCGGGTGGTGGCAGTGATATCAGTTCAGGTGCAAGCGCCAAATGGCGACTCATTCCAAGCACCGCGGTCGACCAGGTGCTGGCATCTGCAGCCAGCTGGTTTGGTGTTTCCGATGCCGATATGCCGCTGATATTCCCCAATATCAGTAATTTTGAGGCTACGCCTGGCGACATCAGTTCGGCCTACCTGCCATTGAACGAAGCCGAGGAGGAGCCAAACCCCTTCCCGATACCGCCCCCCCTGTTTAGCGGGCCTTTGGTGTGCGTCTTACCCGCGCGCGCCAGAGACTCTGCTGAGGTACGATTGAATTCTCGAGGTTTTCATCGGCCGACGAAGGCCTCCTTTTCGTTCTAACGCTACAGTGGCTTATATTCAGACTGCTTTCTGTTAAAATAGCCGGTCTAGCAGTTTATACAGGTTGTGTATCGGATGGAGCAGCAAGTATCTCCTCAGCAATGGGTTCGTGATGAGATTTCCGGTCTTCAGACGGGCGTTGAGCGTGTAGACGTGGATCGTGATGCGCAAATAAAGCGTATCAAGGACTTGTTACAGGCGCGCGACGCTGTTCTGGTTGCTCACTATTACACTGCCCCGGAAATTCAGGCGCTGGCTGAAGAAACTGGAGGCTGTGTGTCTGACTCCCTTGAGATGGCGCGCTTTGGTCGCGACCATCCGGCCTCGACACTGGTGGTCGCTGGCGTCAAGTTTATGGGAGAAACCGCTAAAATCCTCTCCCCCGAAAAGCGTGTGTTGATGCCGACGCTGGAAGCGACCTGTTCACTGGATATTGGTTGTCCTGCTGATGAATTTTCAGCTTTCTGTGATCAGCACCCTGATCGCACTGTGGTTGTGTACGCCAATACATCGGCCGCAGTGAAGGCCCGCGCCGATTGGGTAGTGACCTCGAGCATCGCGCTGAAGGTGGTGGATTACCTCGATTCACAAGGCGAAAAAATACTGTGGGCGCCTGACAAGCATTTAGGCAGTTACGTGCAGCGCGAAACCGGCGCCGATGTGTTGCTCTGGGACGGTGCCTGCATAGTGCACGATGAGTTCAAGGCTCTGGGTCTGCGCGATATGATGGCAGTCTACCCCGATGCCGCAGTGTTGGTGCATCCGGAGTCTCCGGCCTCGGTGGTGGAGTTGGCGGATATGGTTGGCTCGACCACGCAGATCATCAATGCAGCACGAGACATGAGCAACAGGCAATTTATCGTTGCCACCGATCAGGGTATTTTCTACAAACTACAGCAGTTGGTTCCTGGCAAGGAATTTTTGATTGCACCGACAGCAGGTAATGGTGCGAGCTGCCGCAGCTGCGCCAATTGCCCGTGGATGGCGATGAATGTAGTGGATAATCTCGCTGATTCGCTGGATCACGGCTTGAATGAAGTGTTTGTTGATTCTACTTTGGCTGCGAAAGCCATGGTCCCGCTCGATCGCATGTTGGACTTTGCCCGCGCGAATCTCTGAGGTAATAGTTTTAGATTGAAGGTGCTCAAATTCAAGATCTTCGAATTCTAAAACTAAAACTTTTTCAAGGTGTCGCGTAACTCCTGCAAATCTTTTATTCGACGGCTCAAGCGATGTCGGGCAACCTTATTGTCCTCTGTCAGCGGCCAAGCGTAGTGCAATTGTTTTTCTGCACTGTCGAGAAAGCCCCTCAGAATAAAGTATTCGGCGCGAGCCGTGTGTACCCCCAAAATATTGCCGGCCAAGCCATGCACTTCTGCCAGCTGGTACCACAGAGCGGGGTCTTCGGGTCGGTGCTTGCTTTGTTCAACCAGTAATTCTTCCGCCTCCGGTGCCCTTCCGGCTCGCTGCAATAGGTCTGCGAGTGTCATGGTAAGCGCATTGTTGTTAGGGTTTAGGGCAAGTTGTTTGCGTAGCTGCTCAACCGCAGTGCCGAAGTCTCGCTGGCCGGCGAGGATGTTGGCATTGGCAATCAAGTAGGCAATGCGGTTCGGGTCGTCTGTCAGCAAGGGTTTTAGTTGCTCGTCGGCTTGCTGCCATTCATCGTTCGCCATTAAGGCGATAACCACACCGTAGCTGCTGGCCTCACTAGGTTTGTTTTTTTGCTCGTACTGCCATTGATTGAGCAATTCGCGCTTGTTACTGGCCAGCGATAGCTCTGCGCGTTTTTTCATCAGTTGGAAGTTGAGATTGTCGGTATATACGTTGCGCGGGTATTGTCTGGCACGGTTTGCGCTATCGCTGATGCGGCTTTCAGTGAGAGGGTGTGTCAGCAGAAATTCTGGCGGCCGATTGCTGTTAAATCGTAGCCGTCGATTCATGATTTCGAACATCGAGGGTATGCCGTTGGGATCCATGCCGGCTTTTGACAGGGTTTGCATACCAATGCGGTCTGCTTCTTGTTCGTGTTCGCGGCTGAAGCGAAGCTGCGACTGCATAGCGGCAGCCTGTCCGGTTGCTATCGCGGCAATGCCGGCGTCACTGCCGGTGGTTGCGGCGAGTACAATGCCGGCCAGTAGGCCGGCCATCATCGACAGATTTCCGGCCCTTTGCTTGTCAATCGAACGCACGAAGTGGCGCTGGCTAAGGTGGGCGAGTTCGTGACCCAGAACGCCTGCTAGTTGCGCTTCGTTTTCTGCATACAGGAGCATGCCGTTGTGTACGCCGACAACACCGCCGGGCACAGCAAAGGCGTTGAGCGCGCGATTGTCTATGATAACCAGCTCAAGCCGTTTGTCGCTCAAGGCGCTATGCCGTGCCAAGCGGTATATTAGGTCTTCGAGATAGTCCTGCATGAGTGGGTCGTCTACAGTGTGGACCCTGCCGCGAAAAGCCTTCAACCAAGCTCGCCCGAGTTCGTGTTCCTGTTCGAGGCTGAATTTGCTTGAGCTGGCGTCACCCAATTCCGGTAAATTATAATCGGCCTGAGCGCTGCCTTCATCGCTGCGCTGGGCGAGTGACGGTAGGGCAAAAGCGAGCAGTAGGAAAAGCGTCAGAGTTTTGGTCACAGCAATATTGGGCATCGTTAAATAGCATTCCACTTTAGCGGTTAGCTTGTATGCAAAACAAGCCACAATCGTTCAGACCACTCATTTAGTCAAAAGTGCCGACGGTTAGGGCGCTGTGACCCTGCAGGCACTGCGATTATACTGGCAGTTGTCGCATTCACCGGTCGCGCGCGCGTTTACGCTAACAATGCCTGCTATGATTGCTGCCGATAACAATAGGTATTACTGATGAATGAGAAGTGCGACGTGCTAGTAGATGCACGTGGTCTAGATTGCCCGCTACCACTACTAAAAGCCAAGCAGGCCCTGAATCGAATGGTGTCGGGGCAGCTGCTGGAAATTTGCGCAACGGATGCGGGTTCGGTGCGCGACTTTGCGGTATTCTCCACGCAAAGCGGCCACCGGTTGCTATGCTCTGAAGAATTGAACGGCGAATACCGCTACATAATCAAAAAATCCTGAGATCGAGCACTGGCATGATTACTATTATTCGCAATTGGGTTAACCGGCTATTTGCTGAAGAAGAGACGGTAGTGTTACTGCTGCTGCTTATTGTTGCACTAGTGCTCATCGTCACCTTGGGTGGCGTGTTGGCACCGCTGATCGCCAGTATAGTTTTTGCCTTCATGATGCAGGGCATGCTGGGGCAAATGACTAGGCGGGGGGCGCCACGCTGGCTGGCGATCTCGGTAGCCTACCTGATTTTCATGGCGATGTTCTTCGGTTTTATCTTTGGTCTGATGCCTTTGGTGTGGACACAGCTGACCAGTTTGATTCAGGAATTGCCAGCACTACTTAGAAAGCTCCAGCAGTCTTTGCTTTTACTTCCCGAGCGATCGGAATTGATTTCCGAGGCGCAAGTTCGCGAGTTCGTTGGCGTGGCCGGAGCAGAAGTTGGAAAATTCGGGCAGAGTGTCGTGTCGTTTTCGATTGCCCAGATTCCGAATCTGTTTGGCTTGCTTCTCTACCTTGTGCTTGTACCGATACTCGTTTTCTTTTTACTCAAAGATAAGGATCAAATTCTGCGCTGGCTGGCGTCCTTTTTACCGAGGCGCCGGCCATTGATGGTCAAAGTTTGGAATGAGATGAATGATCAGGTGGCCAACTATGTGCGCGGCAAGGGCATAGAGATAGTTATTGTAGGGGCAGCGACCTACATCAGCTTTATTTGGCTGGATTTGAATTACGCAGCGTTGTTGGCCTTGCTGGTCGGTCTTTCTGTGGTGATCCCCTATATTGGCGCGGCCGTTGTCACTGTGCCGGTATTGCTGGTGGCCTTTTTACAGTGGGGTACGGGCACGGAATTTTATACGCTGTTTATAGTCTATGGAATCATCCAGGGCTTGGACGGCAATGTACTGGTGCCCTTGTTGTTTTCAGAGGTCGTCAACATGCACCCGGTGGCCATCATCGTTTCGGTGCTGGTGTTTGGTGGTATTTGGGGTTTGTGGGGGGTGTTCTTCGCGATCCCTTTAGCGACTTTAGTCAAGGCCATCATCAATGCTTGGCCTACACATGGAAATGCGTCGGGCAGCGCGCCCAATGAGGAAATATCCGCGTCATGAGATTTTACAAAGCAATCAGCTATAGCCTGCTAATGACAGCAGTATTGCTAGCCGCGTGTAGTGGCAGCAAAACCGATTTTGCGGTGACCTTGCCGCAGACAGACAGCCGCGATGTACGCTATGTGCGCCTAGAGAACGATATGCAGCTTGTGTTGATTTCGGATCCGAGCGCTGATAAAGCCGCTGCGTCGCTAGATGTGCGAATTGGCAGTCGTCAGGATCCCTGGGACCGACAGGGTTTGGCGCATTTCCTTGAGCATATGTTGTTCCTGGGCACCGAAAAGTATCCAGATGCGGGCGAGTATCAGAGCTTTGTTTCTTCTCGTGGCGGCTCACATAATGCTTATACCTCGTTTGAGCATACCAACTACTTTTTTGATGTTGGTGCAGACCATCTCGAGCAAGGCCTTGATCGTTTTGCACAGTTTTTTATTTCACCCTTATTTAATACCGAATTTGTGATGCGTGAGGTCAATGCCGTTGATTCTGAATATCAGGCGCGCATTCAGAATGATTACCGGCGGGCTCTCGATGTATTCAAAGAGCTGATTAATCCTGATCATCCCCTAGCCAAATTTACGGTGGGTAATCTTTCAACGTTACTTGGCGGGCGCGGAGAATCCGCCTTGCGGCAATCGCTGCTGGATTTTTATAGCGAGTATTATTCGGCGAACCGGATGAGTCTGGTCGTCATTGGACGTGAGAGTTTGGACGAGTTGCAGTCCATGGTCGGTCAGCGCTTTAGTAAAGTGAAAAACAACAAAGTAGAAATCGAAGATATAGAGCTGCCTCTGCTAAAAGAATCGCCAATGCAGTTCAGCTTGAAGCCGCGCAAGGAGCTGCGCGAGTTATCGATAAGTTTTCCTGTGCCTGATTTGAGGGCCCGCTATCACGAAAAAGCCTTGAACTATATTGGCCATATTCTTGGGCACGAATCCGAAGGAAGTTTGTTGTATCTGCTTAAAGCCAAGGGCTGGGCAGAGCGATTGCGCGCGGGTAGTAGTGTCGAATTTGCCGGCGGCGCGCTATTTTCCGTAGACCTTGATTTAACGCCCGCCGGTATGGCGAATGTGGACGACGTCAGCGACGCCGTGTTTGAAGCCATTGCCTTGTTACGCGATTCCGGCGTAGAAGCTTGGCGCTATCAAGAGCTCGCTGATATTGCCCGCCTGCAATTTGATTTTCGCACTCGCCCTGACGAAATTAATGAGGTTAGCCAGTTAGCCCGTAATCTTCACTACTACAGCCCAGACGATGTTATTCGTGGCGATTATGTGATGGAGGTATTCAATGCAGACTTGATTCAATCTGTGCTGGAGGCAATGACGGTCAACAATGCGGTAGTCGCAATAACGCGTCCGGACCTGATTGCGGATAAAGAGTCGCAGTTGTACGCCGTGCCCTACAAGGTCGCCCTGCCCTCAGAAGAAGTGTTGGAGCGCTGGCGGCAGCGCACGGGCTTGCCGGGTTTGACACTGCCCAAACCCAATCCCTTTATCGCCACATCGCTTGACATCAAAGAGGGCGCTGCAGGCGATACTCCCAAGCGTATTATCGATACCGATCGTGTTGCAGCTTGGCATATGTTGGATAAACGCTTCCAGCTGCCTAAGGGTAATCTAAATATTTTGATCCGCTCCCCCAGTGCTAGTCGTGATGCGAGCCGTCAGGCGGCGGCGGAAATTTGGGTGCGCATGGTCCGCGATGAACTCAATGCCTATACCTATCCAGCACAATTAGCCGGACTCAATTACTCCCTGCAGGCCGAATGGGACGGTCTGTCCCTGTCGATCCGCGGCTTCGACGACAAGCAGGGAATGCTGCTGGACAGTATTGCCAGCCGACTGGCAAATCCGCAGTGGGATGAGGTGCGTTTTCGGCGCGTAAAAATGGATTATATTCGCGATCTAGAAAACAACGAACACAATGAGCCCTACCGCTATCTATCGGAGGAATTGTCTCAGACAGTTCGCCGTTACCGCTGGTCGGCTGCAGAGCGGCTGGTGGCAGCAAATCAACTTGGCTTGAAAGAAGTTAAGGCTTATTCGCGTGAGCTAATGTCGGCGACTCAGATTTATGTGCAGGCGCACGGCAATTACAGCGAAATCGAGACGCGCGAATTTGCCAATATTGCAGCCGATTTTTTACTGGGAGATCGCATCCCCGATGCACAGCCCCAGCAGATACGAAGGATTCCAGTTGGCGATTTCGGCAAAAGCTACAAAACGGAGCACGCGGATGCGGGGCTGATCTGGTATTTGCAAGCGCCAGATTCAGGGCATCGCGCGCGCATTGTGATGGGTATCGCCGGGCAGATGTTGGGCGCCGAATTTTTTCACAAACTACGCACAGAGAAGCAGTTGGGCTATGTGGTATCGGCCGGAGTCTATCCGGTGCGAGAAGTGCCGGGCTTGTACTTTATGGCGCAATCGCCCGTTGCCGACACACAAAAACTGCAAAGCGAGTTTAAGGGATTTCTTAAAGCGTGGCTGGACGACGGCCTGTCAGAAGACAAGTTTACTCGCCACAAGCAGGCGCTACGCGCGAAGCTGAAGGAGTCGCCCCGTAACTTGTGGGAGGCCGGTGATCGCTTTTGGCAGGACCTGATGAACGGCTACACACAGTTTGACAGTCAGGACCGCTTGGTCGCCGTACTCGATGATATGGGCTATGACACTTGGCAGCGAGAGTTGCGCGAAGCGCTGGCCGACGCCGACCGGCGCTCGCTCTGGTTGCAGATGGGCGGGCGCTGGGGAGAAAAAGCACTTGGCACTGAAGCGCTTCCTGGCCCGCAAAGTGTGGGTAAAAAACGGCAGTACTACCTATATGAGCATCCGAAAATAGGACGCAGCTTGTAGTATAACTACAAAATATGTAGTCGTGGTTTTTGGCCTTTAAGCCGTTAAAAGTTAAAATGTTTTCAGTGAATACTATCGGGTGGTCTGCGGTTTTTGCGGATTTGTTCTTGCAGTTTAGGAGTAAAACTGTAAAAATTTTACAATTAACGGGTGACCTGAACAGTCTTATACCCGCGTCGGTAATCGACAATTCAATAGTGTTCTACTACTCAAAAGGCGGTGAGCACAGCTATGGCCAGGTGATAACCTTCACCTATCGGCAAGTCTTCAAAGTTGGGGAGTTTGTACTCGCCACATTTTCGACGTTGCAGATTCGAAGGTAGTGTTTCTACCGGGTCATATCCGGGGTGAGCTATCCTTTGGATAAGTCACCCCTTGGCATTCACTTGGTCGGTAAGGGACGGTTTGCATGCTTCAGGAACTCGAAGAGCTGCGTGAGCAGCTTCGTGATGATTTAGACCCACAGGAAACCCAAGAGTGGCTAGATGCGCTGGATGGCGTGCTCCGCAATCAAGGTCGAGCCAGAACGGCTTACCTACTCAAGATGTTGTTTCGTCACGCGGCCCAGCAGGGCACCCGTCTGCCCCCGGCCATAACCACACCCTTTAGAAATACCATTGAGCCTACCGCCGAAAAGCGCATGTCTGGCGACCTGTTTATGGAGCGCAAGATTCGTTCGCTTATTCGCTGGAACGCATTGGCCATGGTTATGCGCGCGAATGACAATGACGAAGGCTTGGGTGGGCATATTTCGTCCTTTTCCTCGGCTGCGACTTTGTATGACGTCGGCTTTAACTATTTTTTCAAGGGTGGCGAAAAAGCTGACCTAATTTACTATCAGGGCCATAGCGCGCCGGGTATGTATGCGCGCTCCTATTTGGAAGGGCGCCTCAACGAAGATCAGCTCGACAATTTCCGGCGTGAAGTCGATGGCAACGGTTTGTCGTCCTACCCCCACCCTTGGTTAATGCCTGATTACTGGCAATTTCCCACGGTGAGCATGGGTCTAGGTCCTATTCAAGCGATCTACCAAGCGCATGTGATGAAATACCAGCACAGTCGCGAGCTCACCGATCAAACCGATCGCAAGGTCTGGTGTTTTCTAGGTGATGGCGAATGCGACGAGCCCGAGTCCTTGGGTGCTATATCCCTCGCTGGCCGCGAGCATCTCGACAACCTGATTTTTGTGGTGAACTGTAATTTGCAGAGACTCGACGGCCCCGTGCGTGGCAACGGCAAGATCATCCAGGAGCTAGAGGGCGTGTTTCGCGGCGCCGGTTGGAACGTCGTCAAAGTTATTTGGGGGCGTCACTGGGACAAATTACTGGAAAAAGATAAAGACGGCTTTCTCAAGCGTCGCATGAATGAAGTGTGCGACGGCGAATTGCAGAACTACAAGGCGAATGGCGGCGCTTATACCCGCGAGCACTTTTTCGGCAAATATCCCGAACTGCTGGAGATGGTCAAAGACTTGTCCGACGACGACATTATGTACCTGAACCGCGGCGGCCACGATCCCTATAAGGTCTACGCAGCGTATGCAAATGCTGTTGAACACCAGGGTCAGCCCACAGTCGTGCTTGCGATGACGGTCAAAGGCTACGGCATGGGTAAGGGCGGCGAAGCCCAGAACGAAACCCACGGTATTAAAAAGCTAGATCTGGAGAGCCTCAAAAAATTCCGCGATCGCTTCGCGGTACCGATTTCAGATGCTGAACTCAAAGATGTGCCGTATTACCGGCCAGCCGAAGACAGCCCTGAAATGGTCTACATGCGCAAGCGCCGAGAAAAGCTCGGTGGCTATCTGCCTGCACGGCGTAAAGATTTTGACGCGCTGGACGTGCCCACCCGGGATGATTTAAGCGGGCAATTAAAAGGCAGCGGAAAGCGCGAGATATCGACCACCATGTCTTTTGTGCGCACCCTGTCAACGCTGGTGAAGCACAAGAGCGTCGGCAAGGTTGTGGTGCCTATCGTGCCGGATGAGGCGCGGACTTTCGGAATGGAAGGTATGTTTCGTCAATTGGGTATTTATTCCTCCCAAGGGCAGCGCTACACCCCGCATGATTCCGATCAGATCATGTATTACAAGGAAGACAAGCAAGGACAGATTTTAGAGGAGGGCATTAACGAAGCCGGCGCATTTTCTGCGTGGCTGGCGGCGGCGACCTCATACAGCAATCACAAGCTGCCGATGATTCCGTTTTACATTTTTTATTCTATGTTTGGTTTTCAGCGCATTATGGACTTGGCTTGGGCTGCGGGCGATAGTCAGGCGCGCGGTTTTTTGATGGGGGCAACATCGGGCCGTACAACCTTGAATGGCGAAGGTTTGCAGCATCAAGACGGCCACAGCCACTTGATGGCCAATATGATTCCAAATTGCATTTCCTATGATCCCACTTACGCCTATGAATTGACCGTGATTATTCAGGACGGCATGAAGCGTATGTACCAGGACAAGGAAAACGTCTTTTACTACGTTACTGTGATGAATGAAAATTACAGTCATCCTGAAATGCCCACGGGTTGTGAGGCCGGCATTGTTCGCGGACTGTATCTCCTTGCCGAGAACAAAGACAAAAAGGCTAAACATCAGGTTCAATTGCTGGGCTCCGGTACAATTTTGCGGGAAGTGGAGGCAGCAGCAGTTATCCTCAAGGATTTTGGTGTGGCGGCTAATGTCTGGAGTGCCACCAGTATTAACCAATTACAGCGCGATGGCGCGGCGTGTGAACGCCATAACCTCCTGCACCCAGAGGCAAAAGAGAAAGTGCCTTTTGTTACCCAGCAGTTGGGCGCACACAGCGGGCCGTTTATTTGTTCGACAGACTATATAAAAACTTACGGTGAACAGCTCAGACCGTTTATTCCCGGTCGCTATGTTGTGTTGGGCACAGATGGTTTTGGCCGCTCCGATACCCGCGCAAAACTACGTGAGCACTTTGAAGTGGACCGCAACTTTGTTGCCTTGGCGGCACTAAAGGCGCTCGCTGACGACGGCAAGCTGGAAAAATCTGTGGTCAGCAAAGCCATGAAAAAATTGGGTATCGGTGCCGACAAGGCCGACCCCCTGTTTTTCTGAGACATAAGGACGATTGTGTGAGCAACGAAATTATCAAGATTCCTGATGTCGGTTCGGATCAGGTTGAAGTTATTGAAATTTGCGTCTCAGTGGGTGATGAGGTCGCAGCCGAGGATTCACTGGTTGTACTGGAATCTGACAAGGCGTCAATGGAAGTGCCTTCACCCAAGGCCGGTAAGGTTCTTGCTATTTTGGTGGCCAGTGGTCAAAGCGTTGGCCAAGGCGATGACTTGATCGAACTCGACGTCCGCAGCGGTGGAGACGTTTCTGCTAAAGAGGCGTCGGCCGGTCCGCCAGCCGTGAGCGATCAAGCTTCCTCTGTTTCCGAAGCGCCCGTCGAAGAAATCTTAGCAGAAGAAAGCGGGTCAGCGAATTCTGACGCTGCAGGCAAGCCTCAGTCTCAAACCGTATGGGTTCCCGATATCGGCACGGAAGACGCCGTTGAAGTCATTGAAGTCTGCATTGGCGAAGGTGATGACGTTAGCGAAGGTGATTCGCTAATTGTGCTGGAATCAGACAAAGCTTCGATGGAAATCCCGGCACCCTTTGCCGGCAAGGTCGAGTCGCTTGCTCTCAAGGTGGGCGACTCGGCGAAGCAGGGCGACAGAATTCTGGTGATGTTGACGCCAGCATTAAACAAACCGCCTGCGGCAGTTGAGTCGAAACCCGATACCCTGGCCGACAAGACACCAATCGAATCTGCCGAGCCTTTAGTGAGCGCAGACCAAGCCCCTGTTAAAAATGTGCCAGCGGTTGCGGGTGCCGGGACCGACGTCTATGCAGGCCCGGCCGTACGCAAGCTTGCCCGCGAGTTTTCGATTGATCTCAACGCTGTTTCGGGTTCCGGCCCCAAGAGTCGGATTTTAAAGGAAGATCTGCAGAGCTATGTTAAGAACCTGGTAGGGAGAAAACCTGCTGCATCCGCTTCAGGTTCAGGCATACCGGTTGTAGCTGAAGTGGATTATTCCGTATTCGGTGAGATTGAAAAAGAGCCTTTAAGTAAGCTGCATAAACTGACAGCCACCAATATGCACCGCAGCTGGCTGAACGTGCCCCATGTCACCCAATTTGATGATGCTGATATCACCGAGTTGGAAATATTTCGCAAGAGTCTGAAAGCTGATGCCGAGAAAAAAGGCGTGAAAATGACGCCCTTGCCTTTTTTGCTAAAGGCCTGCGCAGCGGCATTGCGCGCCAATCCCCAATTCAATGCCGCACTGGCAGACAGCGGTGAAAGTATTGTTTACAAACAGTATGTTCATATTGGCATTGCGGTCGCTACACCAGCAGGGTTAATGGTGCCGGTAGTGCGCGATGTGGATAAAAAATCATTGTGGGAGCTGGCAGCGGAAACCGCTGAACTGGCGGCTAAGGCAAAAGAGCGCAAACTCAAGCCACAAGAAATGCAGGGCGGTTGTTTTACAATTTCCAGTTTGGGCAGTATCGGCGGGCAGGGCTTTACGCCCATCGTCAATACGCCGGAGCTGGCGATATTGGGTGTATCCAAGCTGACGACCAAGCCTGTGTGGGATGGCAGTCAGTTTGTACCGCGAGAAATGCTACCGCTGTCGCTGTCCTACGATCACCGGGCTATTAACGGCGCCGATGCGGGTAAGTTTTTCACCTTTCTGGCTGAGGCACTTTCAGATATCCGAAAATTGTTGCTCTAGGTTTTATTGCGTCGGGCATCCAAGGCCTTAAGTCCTCTGCTGGAACCTCTGCTTGCGTCTATAGGGAAATAGATCCGGAATAAAGCCGTTGCGAATCTTTTCCTGAAGGTCACGCCAAAATTCCGGCTCGTACAAGTCGCTGTGTAGTCCGTCGAAGACTTTTTTGGCGCGCTGGTTGCCAGAGAAAAATAGCCGAAACTCTTCCGGAAATACGTCTTCCGGATTGACCTCATACCAAGGCTGGGTGGCCATTTCCTGTTCGTCATTCTGCGCTTCGGGTAGGGCTCTAAAATTACAATCCAATAATGGGCACAACTCGTCGTAGTCGTAGAAAACAACACGCCCGTGGCGGGTTACCCCAAAGTTTTTCAACAGCATGTCACCCGGAAAAATATTGTTGGCCGCGAGCTGTTTGATGGCACTGCCGTACTCATCCATGACGCTGCGCAATTCTTCGTCCGTGCAATTTTTAAGATACAGGTTTAGCGGTACCATCTTGCGTTCAACGTAAACGTGTTTGAACACCAGCGCATTGCCGCTTTCGGAGATTTTGGAAGGCACTTCTTTCTGGAGTTCGGCCATGAGCTCGCCAGAAAAGCGACGACGGTCAAAGGCGAGATTGTTGAATTCCTGTGTATCCGCCATGCGGCCACCGCGATCCCAGCGTTTAACCAGACTGTAGCAGGCTTTGACATGTGCCTGGCTCATTTCCTTGGGCGGGGTGAAGCGGTCTTTAATGACTTTATAGACGTAGTCGAAATCCGGCCGGGTAAATACCAACATGACCATACCCTTAATGCCGGGTGCGGTGATGTAGGGTGCCGTGCTGTTAAGGGTTTCGTCTACCGCAAACCGATAAAACTCGGATTTTCCGTGTTTGGGCATACCTAAGGCATTGTAGAGTTCGAAGATTTCCTTGTGCGGCATAATTTTTTGTAGGAAGGCCACGTACTCGGATGGAATCGACGCATCGACCATGAAATAGCTTCGACTAAAACTGAACACGATACTGATTTCGTCGGGGTCGTGCAGTATGGTGTCGACATACACCGAGCCGTCGCCACTGTTTTGGATCGGAAATACAAAGGGCAGTGACAGATCGCCGCAGACAACGCGGCCAACCAGATAAGCGGCTTTATTGCGGAAAAATAGGGATTCCAGTGTTTCAGCTCTCGCTTGATGATTCTTTAGGTCGAGTTTAGGAAGGACCTCCCGGTTAACCACATCCATAATGTAGCCAATATCTCGCTCCTGATCTTCCCAAGGGATATTGAAATGACAGTTGTCGAGTATCTGCCGGACAACATCAGTGCCGTCGCCGCTGAAGGCGTGGTTGTGAATAATTTGTTCGCCACCTTCGGGCTTGTAGCCATGCGGGGCAGATACAAAGGCATGCTGGTCGCGCACTTTTTCGTGTTTGAAAATATAGCAGTAAATGGAATTGAAGAAAGATTGTGCGATTTCAAAATTGACGTGATGCTGGATCAGCTCGGAAAATTCTGACTTGGCAACTTCCCAGTTTTCTCTGTCGTATACGCCGCCAGCGGTGATGGTTGTGGCGGCATCGGCGACTATCGCTCGCTTTTGTTTCCATAAATCCAATCGATCGCGCATGGCCTTTTGTGCGGCGGGCCAGTCTGCTGCCTCGAATCGGGCCTGGGCACCTAGCGTGATATTTTTGTATTCAGCAAAAAAGGCATCAAAGCCGTTGAGAATAGCCAGCGCCAAACGGCGGGTTATGGTTGTCACGAGGTGGGAAGCTCCGGAATTGGCAGAGGGTGGGTTAAGACCCGATGATAGCGCGTAGGGGGGGGGTTGCGAAGTGCTGATTAAGCGTCAGACCTCAGTCGTGCGACGTCTGACGCTTATAAAGTTACAGTATGCAGTCTGCCAGTATCGGCAGAACTTCAGGCTGCTGGGCGTTAATCAGCATCGTGCCAATTTCACCGCGGGCTCCGGCAGCTTTCCAGTCCTTGGCGCGTTCACGAATACGGCCCTCTGGCCCTACCAGAGCGATGTCATCAACCAGCTGGTCGGGAACAGCGGCTATGGCCTCCGTTTTCTTGCCGGCCAGATACAGATCTTGAATCTTTTCGGCCTCAGCACCATACCCGCAACGGGTCGCGTAATCGGTATAGAAGTTCTTGCCCTTGGCGCCCATACCGCCAATGTAGAGAGCCAGAAAGTCTTTTACGAAGTGGCGGCAGCCATCAATGTTATCGTCCATGATGACGGGCACGCTCGGCGCAACGTCGAAGTTGGCCATGCTGCGACCGCTTTTCGCAAAGCCCCGGTCTAGGTCTTTCTTCAGTACATCGAATTTTTCCGGAATCATAAAGATTGGAAAGACACCGTCGGCAACTTCAGCGGCATTGGCCAGGCCGGCAGGCGTAATCGATGCAAGATACATCGGGATGTTTGGATTGCCGTGCAGAATGGATTTCAAGGGTTTGCCTAGGCCCGTAGTGCCGGGGCCTTTTACGGGTATTTGGTACATGACGCCGTCGAATTCACAGGCTGCTTCGCGCGCCATAATGTTGCGCATAATCTGAATGTATTCTTTGGCGCGAGTCACCGGCTTGCCGTAGGGCACGCCGTGCCAGCCTTCAACAACCTGCGGACCGGAAGCGCCTAGGCCTACCAGAAAGCGGCCTTCGGACAATTGGTCCAGTGTGATGGCGGTCATGGCGGCCATGGCAGGAGTACGCGCAGGCATTTGCATAATGCAGGTGCCGACCTTCATTTTTTCGGTTTGCGCCA
>JBLHMO010000021.1:0-29952 GCA_047622145.1 Paracoccaceae bacterium
TTCAAATTCACGACTCAACCTTTGTCCACGATAGCGCGCAGATTTACGGTAAGGTTGCGCTGGCAGAAGACGTATCGGTATGGCCCAACGTCGTGATCCGTGCAGAAATGTATGAGATTGCGATTGGCGCCGGCACCAATATTCAAGATTTTGTGATGGTACACGTCGGTGGCGCCTGCGGCACCCGAGTTGGCAGTAATTGCTCGATTACCCACCACGCTACATTGCACGGCTGCGACATAGGCGACAATTGCCTGATTGGCATCAATGCGACCCTGATGGACGGCGTTAAAATCGGCAACAACTGCATCGTCGCCGGGCACGCCATACTCACCGAAGGCAGTGAATTTCCCGATAACGCCGTTATCGCCGGGGTACCGGCCAAGCAGGTTGGCACTAAAGACAGTAGCGCCGCCAATAAAATTAACGCCCGTTTTTATCAGTGCAATGCGCGCAATTACCGCAACGGCATTTATCGCTTCAGCGACGCCGACATTGAATGGGCTTTTAATTTAGGCACCGACTAAACCAGCGGACAAACTATACGCTGACTGCCAGACGCGACATCGGTCTGCGGCACCATCACGGCAGAGCCGATAGATCGTCGACCCAAAGCTGCACTTGCTGCTGGTGCTCATTCACCAACTGCCGAGTAAGTCGTCAGCTCACACCGACATCGCCGAAGTTGTCCACTACATTGCAAAAATGTCCCACCCCAACTTGGAATTGGTGGCGCAGGAAGATATGGCTGCGTCTTGTGGCGACACGCTTAGTCCGCTTGGGCATCGATTATTGACACAATGTCATCAGGAATTCGCCTATGTATTGTCGCAATTCAAGTTCAGTTATATGAATTGGGTGAACCGCCGCTCTAATTCAATACATAAACTACTGGGCATTCACTAGGCTAATCAACAAGCGCTTGATATGTCATCTGCATCATGGTCTCTACGACGGGGTATGTACCATCAGGTAATAGCTGGGTCATGACCATTCCCACAAGGTGCTTTTGGGGATCTACCCAAAAATGGGTTGTCGCGGCGCCGCCCCAGCTGTAAGTGCCTTCCGACACGGCCAAACCTGCGAGCCCTGCGTCGGTGATAACGTATCCACCCAGACCAAAGCCAAGGCCTGCCCTAGCCGTATACGGCCCAGCTAAGCTCATCAGCGGCGCCTCTCCCATTGATGGCGGCAGCTGGTTAGACATAATCATATCGACGCTACTTGGCGCTATAATACGCACTCCCCCAAACTCCCCCCTGTTCAACAACATATGTGCAAACTGAAGATAGTTAGCTGCAGTTCCCACTAGGCCTGAGCCACCCATTTCGAGCCCAGTACCCATTAAATATTGACTTACCTCCGCTTGGTCAATTTGACTCATTCCACCTTCAGATGTCGGAATATAAAGTGCGGCAAAACGCTCTGCTCGACTGGAATCAACCCAAAACCCTGTGTCATTCATAGCTAATGGGGCAAATATATTCTGCTCCAGAAACTCTCCCAACCCTTGCCCCGTCAACACCTCTATCACTCGACCCAAAACGTCCAGCCCAAAACCATAGTTCCACTCGAATCCTGGCTGCGAAAGCAGGGGCTGCTCTGCCAGCGCCGAAGTCCACTGCTCCAGATTTTTGTATCTCTGAGGCGACGAACTACCGCTTATCTCGGCATCCTGATACAACTTGCCAACGGGCGTTGGAATAAAATCGTAAGTAAGACCAGAGGTATGCGTCAGCAGGTGGCGGATCGTTATTGCACTATTTGCCGGCTCGCTTGTGACATTCCCGTCTCTAATACCAGTGAATACGCTCATTTCCTTAAACGCGGGTAGGAAATTCCACACGGGATCATCTAGGCGCAGTTCGCCTTGCTCAATAAGAATCATAGCCGCGACCGCTGTCACTGGCTTTGTCATGGAGTACAAACGAAACAGCGTGTCCTTCTGCATAGGCAGATTTTGGATAATATCTCTAAGCCCCGTCGTTTCGAAATGCACGACTTCGCCCTTGCGAGCAACAAGCGAAACCGTGCCCGGAATTTTTCCTGCGTCTACAAAACGCTTCAAGACTGGCGCAATACGCTCCAGTCTCTCGTCTGAAAAACCATGCTTTCTGCCATCAACAGTTTTGGGCAGCGTATTGCCGGCGTCTTGACAGGCGTCAGAATTATTAGATAAATCAAACATAACAAAACCTCGTAAAACTCAATATAGACCCTTCGCAACGCTCAGTTCACACACTACTAAATACTGAATAATGAACTCATGAAACGCGGCCACGTGTACGAGAAGGCCTTAAAATAAATGTAGGCACCCAATTACAGGGCAGCCATAATTTCTGACATCGACTTGTTAAAACGGGCAAGCAGTGGGAATTAAGTGCCGTGCCCGTATCAATAGAAAATCTAATAGGTGTAACTAAGGCGGAGATCTACCGTGCGTGGTCTACCAATAATGTAGGTGTCTGGGTCTAGCGCCATGTTTCCCAACTGGTAACGTTCGTCAGTGATATTCTTCACCCCAACACTTAGGCTAAAGCTGTTATTGCTGGCGCCAACTATGGCATCCCATGTTTGAAAGCCATCCATAGAGGGGTCGTAGTCAATCGTTTCGGGTCTAAACGCCCTATCGCCTGTTACGTTCGTATTGACAGTCACAAAAGGCGAAAACCCGAAAACATTAAAATCGACAGGCCGGTAAGTTACATTCGCGGACCAACTAAAATCGGACTGCTGAGGTAGCGCGGAGCCTGCGGGTATCATCCCCTTTGTATCGCCTTTCACAATTTCACCGTCAGACCAATAGAAATTGGCGCCGACAACCAAACCGTCAATAAGATTCAAACCCAACTCAAGCTCGGCGCCTTTATTCACCGCCTCCCCCACGTTGAGAATTACTACAGCTTCGCTGTCGAGTGCCCCAGCTTGCGCAGGCTCAGTAGTCTGAACCTGCATATCGGTCCACTCGAGCTCGAAAAGAGACAGGTTTGCTAGCAAGAGACCATCCCACCATTGGGTCTTCGCGCCTATCTCGTAACTCCACAGCCTATCCGGCTCGAAGAATGGAGTCGCGGTGGTCGACGCAGCGATTGGGTTGGTTCCGCCAGACCGGACACCCTCAGCGATATTCAAGTAAACCATACGCTGATCATCGATAAACCAACTCAAGGTCAACTTTGGAGTCGTCGCCGAAGTTTCAATTTCATATTCCGACGAACTTTCGCCCGACACACAACTGCATGCGGTTACCCCCGCTGCATAAAGCGGCCCCCGCAATGCTGCTGTGGCGGACAATCCAACTTCCTCACGGAAACTACGTGCCCCAACCGTCAGCTCTAAACTACTGAGTAAACGCAGCGTCAATTCGCCAAAAACGGCTTTTTGTTCAAATGATTCGCGCCCCCATTCCCCCACTACACCTGGCCCAATCGGTGATGGCTCATCACTCGCGTCGTTGTCTATCAGAAAATCAAAATCATTGATTCGCTTTCGGTAGAAAACGCCGGCAACCCAGTTAATCCAGCCCTCGCTGTTCGAAACAAGGCGAATTTCCTGTGCAAAAGCTCGCTGATGATTGTCAGTCGTTACCCACTCGTTCTCCGCTTCGAGCGTTGGCGCCTGAAAATCTCTACCAAAGGTCGGTGTGATCAAAGCCTTTTTTAGTGGTTCAAGAAATCCCAATCGGCTCAAGGCTTGACGTTCGTTGATGAAATAACTACTCGAGCTGGTTAGGGTGGCAAAATCAAAGTCGTAGCTTAGTGTCGCACTTGCCAAATCCAGGTCGGAATCGGCAAACTGAGGTTCACTACCGTCATTTCTTAGATCCCCATTTTTGAACTGAACAGCATTGAAATTATCCATTTGCTGGTCTTGGTGGAGCAGCATGAGGTTTAAATGCAAATTATCTGTGACATTTCCCGCCAGTGCTGCACGTGCGGTAAAATTATTCGAGCTGTTTTCATCTTCACCTTCGGGCCCACGGTTGAAGTAGTTGATGAACCCCGCATCATGACGCTTAGACCCAACGAGCCGCATCGCCCACTCTCCAAAGAGCGGCACATTCAGCATCACATTGGTCGCTCGATTGGTTCCGCCATTTCGGGTATTGCTTTCGCCTAGCTCAACTTTCGCCGCAACGCTATCGGGATCAGGCTGATTGAGAATCATCCTGATGGTTCCACCCATCGCGCCTTCGCCATAAAGAGTCCCTTGCGGGCCTTTGAGAACCTCCATTCTTTGCAAATCGAATAGGGCTAAATCAGGCATTATACCGTTACCTTGAATGGGGGTATCGTCGAGGTATAAGCCAATTGGCGAGGACGCCCCTCCGCCTCCGGCGCCATCTGCTGCCGTATTCGCAACGCCTCGAACAGCAATCTTTTTCTCGAGCCCCGAATCCGCAAAATCAACACCTGGCACAGAAAACACGTAATCTTCCATGCCGCTGATGCCATTGCGCTCCATCGCCTCGCCATCCAACACCCGAATGCCGCTCGCGATATCCTGAACAGATTGCTCTCGGCGATTGGCGGTAACTATGACTTCTTCAATGTCCCTCGTGCGCGCTTTACTAACCGGCTTTTCATCAGGTTTTTCGGCTTGTTTCGGATTGCTTTCTTCAGGTTTTTCGGACTGCGCACTTGCACCCACCGAGAACATCACAAGGAATAGGCCAACCACTAGCGACCTATTCGAGATCATTGAATTTCTATTAACCATAGTTTTTCTCATCAAAGCTCCGCACAGCAAGTCGTTAGCTGTTACTTTTATATGGGCGACACAGATCGGATACGCGGAGAATCGCGCAGCTCAATCGCACGCCTACAGCTGAGAATCCAGAATCACACAAGTAGCAGAAGGGAAAAAGAGGCGTATTGGGAATCACTATCCCAATAATGCAATAATCAATCGTCGGGCAGGTATAGCGACGTTCAGCTTGCCGACTTCTCTTCCAGATAGTCGATAAAAGCACGAACTTTCGCGGGCATACGCCGACTTGTAGTCAGCGCGTACCAATCGGTGGCGGAACCGACCCAATCGGGCAAAATTCTTACTAGCCTCTGGTTTGCAACATCGTCGGCCGCTCCTTCTATCGTCCACGGTATGATGCCCAAACCTTGAATGGCAAACCGGCCTAATACCGTAAACAGATTGAGACAAATCTGGCCTTTTACTTTGACTATTTCATTTCTGCCATCATTTATATTGAAAAGTTGCCACGGCGCTCCTCTTTGGTAATGGAGGCATTCGTGGTCGGCCAGATCTTGGGGAACTTGGGGTATTCCTCGGCGCTTCAAATAATCAGGTGATGCGAAAAGCGCTATTTCTGTGTGAAGTATTTTTCTCGCCACCGCGTCCTGTTCTGTTGGCAATCCGAACACGATCGCGATATCCATCGAATCCGAGAGCAAATTTAGCGGCGGTGGCATCAGGGTTAACTCTAGCTGGATATCGGGATACCGCAAGACAAACTCTGGGATCAAGGGCGCCAACCATTCTGTCCCAAACTCTACCGGCATTGCGACTCGGATCAGTCCGCTTGGTTTAACGCGTATGTTAGTTAACTCATCGTGAGCATCCTGCGCGAGCTCTAGAATGCTCTGACATTT
Organism: Paracoccaceae bacterium; assembly: GCA_047622145.1. Classification (GTDB taxonomy): domain Bacteria; phylum Pseudomonadota; class Gammaproteobacteria; order Pseudomonadales; family Spongiibacteraceae; genus Litorivivens. The sequence goes on from JBLHMO010000021.1 coordinate 5,610, forward strand.
GGCAAAGTAGGTGGCGCCGGCGTCGGTCAGTTCCACCTGCCTAGTTGTGCGATTAAAAAGACGCAATCCAACTTCATCCTCTAGCTCGGCGATACGCCGCGATACCGTTGAACTGGTCATATCAAGAACTTCAGCCGCCTGCGAAAAACTCTTCGTCCTCGCGACCTCGACAAAAATATGCATACTCTTAAATAGGTTCATTTTTCAGCGATTAATGTGATTGGGATGTTGCTCACACATTGTAAACAACCTAATCATATTGCAAAGAGATATCTCGTAGGAAGAACTCCCTGCCACCTCACTGCAAAATAACCGTCTTATCTCCATTCAAGACCACCCTATCCTCACAATGTAGCCTTACCGCGTTCGACAGCGCTGTTGCCTCAATATCGTGCCCTAAGTGAACAAGCTGCTCGATGGTAAAGGTGTGATTAACGGGTTTCACTTCCTGCACGATAATCGGCCCTTCGTCGAGGGTTGCGGTTACATAATGTGCGGTGGCGCCAACCACTTTTACGCCACGGCTGTGAGCCTGATGGTAGGGACGCGCGCCTTTAAAGCTGGGCAGGAATGAGTGGTGAATATTGATAGCATGGCCTTCCAGCTCGGCGCAGAGCTCATCAGAGAGTATCTGCATGTACCTTGCCAGCACCAACAGATCGACACGTTCGCTTTTCATCAGGTCGAGAATTTGTGTTTCCTGCTGTGGTTTATTTGCTGCGGTCACAGGTAGGTGGTGGTAAGGAATGCCATACCACTCCACCAAACCACGGCAGTCATCGTGATTGGAAATTATGCCTACAATATTAGCGGGAAGTGCGCCGGAACGCCATTTAGTAAGCAGCACATTAAGGCAATGGTCTTCTTTGGATACCGCGAGCAACACCCGCTGTTTTTGCGTAAGGGGCCGCAGGTGATATTCCATATCCAAGTGACTGGCCAAGCCATCCAGCTCGACGGTGAAGGCTTCAATCGCACAAGCCAGACTGCGATCATCAAACACCATGCGTGAAAAAAAGCTGTGGGTGTAAGGATCTGAATACTGCGCAACCTCGGTAATAAACGCGCCGCGCTGATACAAAAGATTGGCGACCCGGGCGAGAATGCCGAGCTGGTCTGGGCATTTGTAGGTAAGCACATAACGGCCGTAGCCCTGGGTTTGTTCGTGGTTTGTCATTACTCTCTACTTTTGGCTTGCGTGCAGCGCATCCACGATAAGCGCCAATACGAATTCTTGGGAATGAGAGCCCGCCGTGATGTGTATATCAGCGAACTCGCGGTATAGGGTCCAGCGCTCCTGAAACAAAGCATCAAAATCTTGCCCGGGTTTTTGTACGATGCCGCGGCTGTCCATATTGTGTATGCGTTCACGCAGTTCTTGCAGCGGCACATCGATAAACACCACCACAGCCGATTTCTGTAAGTGCGCCATGGCGTGCTGCGCGTAGACGGCGCTGCCGCCGGTTGCAATCACCGTGTGCTCACATTGCAGCTCAAGCAACACTTCGCGCTCTATGGCTTGTAGGGCTTCGTAGCCACGGCTATCTATAATATTTTGCAGGTTGGTGTCGGCCCGTCGCTGGATCAGCACATCGGTGTCGATAAAATTCTTCGTCAGTGTTTTGGCGAGCAGAACGCCGATAGTGCTTTTACCTGCGCCGGGCATACCGATGAGGACGATATTAGTACGCCCATCACTCACCGTCGTGCCCGCTGAACTCTATTACTAGAGATAATGCGAGGCATATTCTTCACGCATCGGCACTTTTAGCAATTTTCCGGTAGCGGTGTGCGGTAAGTCTTTGCGGAATACGACGTCATCCGGCAGCCAGAACTTGGCAAGCTGGGGTTCTAGAAAATCCAGAATATCCTTCGCGTTGGCACTGGCGCCGTCCTTCAGAACAATCAGCAGCAGCGGGCGCTCTTGCCACTTTTCATGGGGAATGCCAATCACGCACGCCTCGGCTACAGCGGGGTGTCCCACCGCTACGTTTTCTAGGTCGATAGAGCTAATCCATTCACCGCCAGATTTGATTACATCTTTACTGCGATCAACGATCTGCATGTAATTGTCGGGGTCGATGGTGGCCACGTCGCCGGTATCAAACCAACCGTCTTCGGTCGCCACGTCCTCAGCCTTGTAGTAACTGTTCACAATCCACGGGCCGCGCACCATTAATCGACCATAGGCTTTACCATCGTGCGGCAACTCCCTGCCTTCGTCGTCGATGATTTTCATTTCCACGCCGAAAACTGGCTTGCCCTGCTTGCGCTGAATGGCATAGCGCTCTTCGGCGGGCAATGCGGCAATGTGCTTGTTAGGTGCGTTCACCGTACCTATGGGCGACATTTCTGTCATACCCCATGCGTGGAGCAGGAAGGCACCGTGTTTTTCGTCAAAGGCGCGAATCATGGATAGTGGCGCCGCAGAACCACCGACAACAACCGATTCGACGCTGTCCATAGTTTTGCTAATGCTGTCGAGATAATTCAGCAGCCCCAGCCACACGGTGGGCACACCGGCGAGTAAATTTGGCTTTTCGGAATCGATAAGTTGCCACAGGCTTTCGCCATCCATCGCCGCGCCGGGGAACACAAGCTTGGCGCCGGTAATGGTTACCGCATAGGGAAGACCCCAGCAATTCACATGGAACATGGGCACCACCGGCAGAATAATAGAATCCTGACTGATGTTGAGAACCTGCTGGTGCAGGCTGGCCATGGCATGCAACACCGTTGAGCGATGGGTATACATCACCCCCTTGGGGTTGCCGGTGGTGCCCGAGGTATAACAGAGCGAGCACTCGGTATTTTCGTCAAACTGCGGCCACACAAATTCGTCGCTGTGGGTGCCGATAAAATCTTCGTAGCAAATCAGATTCTCCAACTTGCTGGCTGGCATGTTGTCGCGGTCGGTCATGACCACAATGGCCTGCAGGTGTGGCAGCTTGCCGTCGAGGTTTTCTAAGAGCAGCAACAGGTTTAGGTCAACAAAGACTAGGCGGTCTTCGGCGTGGTTAAAAATGTAATCCAGCTGCTCCGGAAACAAGCGCGGGTTGATGGTATGGCACACGGTGCCGATGCCGGTGGTAGCGTAATAGACCTCGTAGTGACGCCACGTATTCCACGCCAGCGTGGCGATGCGGTCGCCGGGCTTAACACCCCAGTTCAGCAAGGCGTTGGCAAGCTGCTTAGCGCGTTTGGCGGCCTCGCCCTGGGTGGTGCGATGAATAAAGCCGTCTTCTATTTTACGACTGACAATCTCCGCCTTGGGGTGACTAACAACGCCGAACTCCAAGAGGCTGGAAATTAGCAGAGGGCTATTCATCATCGGTGCGGGCATGGGATTTTTCCTCTTATTGAATATCGTCGTGCTTACGAAGCTCCGGCGTCTGGCAGGGAACAACCGGCAAGTTAAGCCAATGCTCAAATTATGACAAGCTGCCAACTATGACATAAGTTATCCGACTTTTCCGTTATAGCGTCAGCTGCGCCGCCACCGGCAAACCGTTACCGGGTGCCCGGCAATTTAATTATGCTCCCAGCCAGTAGTTTTGGGGGGCTGAGTGGTTCGTCCGTAAAGAACGCACTGGAGATCATAGCCAGCACCTCCAGCGAGCCGGTCAGTAACACGCGAGCGCCAGGCACAGGCCTATCTTTGAAATAATTGGGCTTTCGGCTGGACGCGACTAGACCAGTCCAGCAGAATGAAAAAAATCTTAATTCTTTGGATTATATGAATATCGACAGCAAACTGCCCCATGTCGGCACGACGATTTTTAGCAGCATGTCGGCACTGGCGGCCGAGACGGGGGCTATCAATCTGTCACAGGGATTTCCAGATTTTTCACCCAGCCCCTTTCTGCTCGAACGCCTGAACGTTCATGCCCTGGCCGGCAAGAACCAGTACGCCCCGATGAACGGCATCCCTGAATTACGCGAGGCCATCGCCTCGCTGGTGCAAAATTGCTACGGAAAAGCGGTGTGTCCCGAGCAGGAAGTCACTCTGACCTCCGGTGCTACCGAGGCGCTGTTTGTGGCCATTCACACGGTAGTGCGCGCCGGTGACGAGGTGATTTTGCTCGACCCAGCCTACGACAGCTACGAGCCGGCGGTAACACTGGCCGGCGGAATTTGCAGCCGTATTGCGCTATTGCCGCCGCACTATGAACCGGACTGGCAGCAAATAGCCGCCGCGGTGACCACTAAAACGCGCCTGATCATTGTTAACAGCCCACACAATCCCAGCGCTACGGTTTTCAAGGACACCGACTGGCAGGCATTGGCGGCGCTGGCAGAGAAACATCAGCTCTATGTCATTAGCGATGAAGTCTATGAACATATTGTGTTCGAACAGAGCCGCAACAGCGCCCACCGCTATCCGGCCCTGGCCGAGCGCAGCTTTGTGATTTCATCCTTCGGCAAAACCTTTCATGCCACCGGCTGGAAGCTGGGCTACTGCATTGCACCGCCGCAGCTCAGTACTGAATTTCGCAAGGTGCACCAGTTTGTCACTTTTACCAGTTTTACGCCGGCGCAGCATGCGTTTGCCGATATGCTCAATGAGCGCGGCGAGGAAGTTCACGCCCTTGCTGAGTTTTATCGCCGAAAGCGTGACTATTTTGTGGCGGCCATGCAGGGCTCGCGCTTTACTCTGCTCCCCAGTGGCGGCAGCTATTTTGTGCTGGCAGATTACAGCGCAGTCAGTGACGACAACGATCTGGATTTCTGTACCACCCTTGCCCGTGAGCACGGCGTTGCCGCCATTCCGCTATCGGTGTTTTATGAATCAGCGCCCGACAGCCGTATTATTCGGTTCTGTTTCGCCAAGCGCGAGCAGACCCTGAGCGATGCCGCCCACAAGCTGAGTATCTTATGAAAATTGCCGCCCTCCAGTCAGCCCTCTACTGGCAAGACCGCGACGCTAATCTCGCGCATTTTAGCGAGCGCTTAAATAGCATAGCTGATACCGATCTGGTGGTGTTGCCAGAAATGTTTAGCACCGGTTTTTCGATGGCGCCCGAGCACATCGCCGAACCCGCAGACGGACCCACCCTGCACTGGCTGCGCGAACAAGCCCACGACCGAAATATCGCCATTACCGGCTCGGTTGCCGTTCACGATCAAGGCGCGCACTACAACCGCCTGTACTGGGTGAGCCCGGAGGGCGATAGTTATTACGACAAGCGCCATCTGTTTCGCATGGCCGGTGAACACAAGCACTACAACGCGGGCAGCGTCCGGAAAATTGTGACATACAAAGGTTTTCGCGTTTGTTTGCAAATTTGCTACGACCTGCGCTTTCCGGTGTTCTGCCGCAATCGCAACGACTACGACTTGCTGGTGTTCGTCGCTAACTGGCCCGCTAGCCGACGTCACGCTTGGACGTCGCTGCTCACGGCTCGCGCCATCGAAAACCAATGTTATGTGGTAGGCCTCAACCGCGTGGGCAAAGACGGCAACGGTATCGCGTACAGCGGCGACAGTGTGATTTTGGACTATCTCGGTCAGCCACTGGCGCAAACAGCGCCAGATGCACCCGCCGCTCTGGCTACAGAGCTCTCGCTCGACGAATTGCAGTCATTCAGGGATAAGTTTCCGGCCATGCTGGATGCGGATGCGTTTGAATTGAGCTGAGACCACCGGCACCGGATTGAGACGGGGCGGTATGCTAGTAGTATTCCCACTGACCTGGTCTTTGCGAGTATTCCTTGCCGACATAGCGGCTTACCTACTAAAGCCCTCGCAGCAAATGACCGCCATCCACTGGTAGCGCCACGCCGGTCATAAATGATCCGGCATCACTCGCCAGCAACAGCAGCGGCCCGCTGAGCTCGTCGAGTTCGCCAAGGCGTTGCGGTGGAATTTTTTCCAAATAAGCTGCGCCTTTCTCGCTTTGAAAAAAACCACTGTTCATTTCAGTTTCGAAATAACCGGGGCACAGCGCGTTCACGCGAATATTTTTTCGCCACAATTCCAGCGCGGTCGTTTTGCTTAATTGCACCACACCCGCTTTAGCCGTTGCGTAAAAGGCTTGATTCAAACCTGGCTGCAAACCCAATATGGAGGCAATGTTGACAATACTACCCGCGCTGCGCGAGGCCACCATACGCCCGGCAGCCTCTTGGGATACCCGCCACACGGCCTTGAGGTTGGTATTCATAGTGAAATCCCAACCGGCGTCATCGCCGTCGAGAAATCGGCCCGGCCTAGCAACGCCGGCGTTATTGACCAGCACGGTAACGACGCCAAAGGTAGCCTGCGCAGCATCAAACCCCGCCTGCACAGAGGCTCGGTCATTGACGTCCATCGCCACCGCAAGCGCCTTGCCACCGGCCTGCGCTATTTCCGCCACCAGCTTTTCCAAACGATCTTTGCGTCGCGCCGCCAGCACCACCGACGCACCTGCGCCAACCAGCACTTTGGCAAAGTGTTCGCCCAAACCGCTCGAGGCACCTGTCACTAGGGCCACGCGCCCGATCAAGTCAAAAGGGTCTTGCTTTGAAGTATTCATTAGCTGAAGGTGCTCCTGTCACACATTTATATTCTATGAAAATCAAGCACCCTGCTCGGCAATGGCGATTCCCATTTCTGCCAGCGGCTTCGCCAAGCCGCCATAAGCACTTGCCCTGTCACTAGAGGCATTACCATCGATTGCACGTTTTTGAATGCCCTGCAAAATAGCGCTCAGGCGAAAAAACGCAAAGGCGATATAAAACGTCCAGTTGTCTATACCATCAATACCACGGCGTTTACAATAACGCTGCACATACTCCTGCTCGCTCGGAATTCCCAAAACTTTACGATTGATGTCGCCGAGACCGGGTATGGCCGCATCGCCCGGAATTCGCAACTGCATACACTGGTAGGCGAGATCCGCATAGGGATGGCCCAGCGTAGACAGCTCCCAATCCAGCAGCGTAATAACTTCATTGCGGCTGTTGTGAAACATCATATTGTCGAGCCGAAAGTCCCCGTGGTTGATACACACCAGCCCGTCATCCATGGGCTGGTTTTGCTCAAGCCATTGCATCAGTTTTTCCATCGCAGGGATATGCTCGGTTTCACTGGCGCGATACTGGGTGGTCCAGCGACTTAACTGGCGCTCAAAGTAATTGCCGGGCTTACCGTAGTCTCCCAAGCCCACCGCATTAGGGTCTACCGCATGCAAGTCGGCCAGCACTTGATTCATAGCGTCGTATATCGCACTTCGTTGCGCAGGAGACTGCTCGGGGAGCGCCGCATTCCAAAATATTCTGCCCTCGACGAAATCCATCACGTAAAACATCGAGCCTATAATCGATTCATCTTCGCATAGCACGTGCATGGTTGGCACCGGCACTGAGGTACCGGCGAGCGCGTGCATTACACGAAACTCGCGATCGACAGCGTGTGCGGATTTCAACAGGTTTCCCGGCGGCTTGCGGCGCAGCACGTAGCGGCCGCTGCCAGCGCTTAATAGGTAGGTGGGGTTAGATTGCCCCCCCGCAAACTTATCGGCACTAGTCAGGCCGCCAAAGTCCTCAATGGCAGATTCAAGATAAGCAGAAAGTTTATCGAGCTCCAACTCAAATTCGTCACTCATAAATAACTCCCTAAACGCCGGCTTGGTCGGCAGGCGCGTAGCGTTCAATGATTTTTTTACCCAGCGCCATTTGATGAACTTGATCAGGGCCATCGGCCTGACGGCACCAGCGTGCATAATTAAAGGCTTCAGCCATGAAATAATCTTCGGTTAAGCCACCGGCACCGTGCAATTGCATGCAGCGGTCAATCACGTTTTGTACCAGCAGCGGAATAGTCGTCTTGGTGGCCGCAATCATATCCACCGAGGCGGCCACGCCCTCACGATCAATTTTGTCACAGGTTTTCAACACCAGCAGTCGCGCCATTTCGATTTCAGAAAAGCTCCGAGAAATATCCTCGCGCACCGATTGATGCTTGCTCAGCGGCCGGCCAAAGGTCGTGCGCGATACCGCGCGCTGGCAGGCCAGTTCAAGCGAGCGCTGGGCCGAACCTACCAAACGCATGCAGTGATGCATTCTGCCCGGGCCGAGGCGGCTTTGGGCAATTTCAAAACCGCAGCCTTCGCCTAGCAAAACGTTTTCGGCAGGCACCCGCACATTGTCAAAGCGCAATTCAGCATGGCCTATGGGTGCGTCATCGTAACCCAGGGTTGTGAGCGGCCTGATAAAGCTCAAGCCAGCGGTGTCTTTGGGCACCAATACCTGGGTTTGCTGTAAATGCCTGTTCGGATTATCGGGATCAGATTTACCCATCACGATCAAAATTTTGGTGCGCTCATACAGGGCACCGGTAATAAACCATTTGCGACCGTTCAGCACCCATTCATCGCCGTCGCGCTGGATACGCAATTCGATATTGGTGGCATCGCTAGACGCTACCTGTGGTTCGGTCATCGCGTAGGATGAGCTGATTTCCCCCGCCAACAAAGGCTGCAACCACCGCGCTTGCTGGGCAGCTGTTCCGAAGTTCATAAACACCTCCATATTGCCGGTATCCGGCGCGTTGCAGTTAAACACCTCCGGGCTCCAAATAACCCTGCCCATCAGTTCCGCCAGCGGCGCGTACTCGCCAAACGTAAATCCGTCGTGGCCTGCATACTCGGCATGGCCGGGCGCTACAAAAAGATTCCACAAACCGGCTGCCTTTGCTATAACCTTGAGTTCATCCATGAGTGGCAGTGCTGCAAAGCGGTTTTCAGCCACGTGTAATTGCTGGGCGTACACGCGTTCATTGCGGTAGATGTGTTCGTCAAAAAAAGTAGTGAGTTTGACCAACATTGCCTGGGATTTTTCTGTTGCGTTAAAGTCCATATACATTCCTCTAAATATTGGGCGCAGCTAAGCAACTCGAAATAATCAGGTATAGGTAATCAGATGGCGGTCTTGCGGCCGTTCAAGGTGTGGCACTGCGTTAAACATATTGAGTCGCAAGCGTCCCTGCTTGCCAAAGTAGCGCGTCAGGCCAGTATTGATTGCCTGAAGGTTGAGATTCACCATATTCTCCACACTCAAACCCAACACTTCGCGCACCAGAGCACTGATAGGTCCGCCCGACGTCACCACCAGCACACGTCCTTCCGCGTTTGCGATATAATCCAGCGTGCTCCGAACCCGGCTCTCAAAGCTATCCCAACGTTCATCGATGTCGGCAAATTCATTGCGACTCCACGCCAGCAGCGCCTCACGCAAACAACCATAAAAATCGCGGGCATTACTGACATCTAACCCCTCGTCCGGGTGCAGAGCACGATAGGCCGAAACCAAGGCGTGAAAATCAAACTCGTTTAAACCCCGCAGCTCGGTAGCCGCTGTCGGCAAGAGCAAAGCCTCTTGAATACCGGCGAGTGTTTCGCGGTGACGGCGCATCGTGCCAGTAAACACCGTGTCAAAGTGAAGATCGGCAGCCGCAAAGTATTCGCCTAGCAAGCGCGATTGCTCCCAGCCAATATCCGTCAAGCGATCGTAGTCATCGGTGCCGAAGGCCGCTTGACCGTGACGCACCACCAGTATTTCTGCCATTGCTGCACCCTTAATCTGCTGCCCAAGAAAACTGTGGACACAATAGGCTATCTACTGATATTAGTTAAATTGATTCTTTTTATGCTTAACTATCATTATTTCTTATTATGTGGATTTGCCGTGAATCTAGCTAAAGTCGACCTGAATCTGTTTATTGTATTCGACGTCATCTTTGCCCAACAAAGTCTGACCCGTGCAGCCGAAGTTCTACATGTTACCCAACCAGCCGTTAGCAACTCACTGTCGCGCCTACGCGAGATATTTTCAGATGCACTTTTTGTACGCAGTCCGCGGGGAATGAGCCCGACACCCTTGGCGCGGCAGTTGATTGACCCAGTGCGGGCATCATTGAAATCGCTTGATGACTGTATTCGAACGCGGCTAGACTTCGACCCGCTCAACGCGACGCAGACTTTTCGAATTCATGCCACTGAGCAAGCGGAAATCAACCTGCTGCCAGTGCTGTTGCAGCATCTGGCAAAGGCGGCACCGGGAGTCCGGCTAGAAATGATGTTTATGAATCGCAGGGATGTACCGTTGGCGCTGGCCAGTGGTGAATTACAGCTCTCGCTCGACGCGCCCTTACTCAATCATCCGGAGCTAATGAGCATGCCGTTAAACCGAGATGACTATGTGTGTGCACTTCGCGAGGAGCATCCGCTGCGGCGTAAAAAATTAAGTCTGAAGCAATACCTTGCTGCGGCACATGTCAACGTGTCGAGTCGCGTTAAAGGCAGCGGCCACATTGATCTGGCATTGCGCTCTATTGGCAAGAAGCGCGATATTAGCTTACGCCTGCAACATTATTCTGCCTTACCAGGCTTGCTGGCCAGTTCGGACTTACTCGCATCCATTCCTAAAACTCTAGCCCATTACTGGAAGTTTGCGCACAAGCCCCTGCCCTTCGAAACAAACTCAATGGAGCTACATGCATTCTGGCATCGCAGTGCGGACCACGACCCCTCTACCGTATGGCTGCGCACAACCGTTGCACACCTGTTGCAGGTCGCGCCACCCAAAAATCAAGCACACTCACGGCTAAAATCGGCCAAGTAAGCCTTTAAATCTGGCAGCGCCAGTGCGGGGCTGAAATAGAAGCCCTGTATGTACCGGCATTTCATATCCAGCAGAATATGGAATTGTCCGTCCGCTTCCACACGTTCGGCAACGACGTCGATATTCAAACCGTGGGCCATAGAGATAATGGCCTTGACCAGCACTCTCGATTCTGAATTTTTTTCAATCTCCTGAATAAAAGATTTGTCGATCTTCAGGATATCGACCGGAAATCTGCGCAGATAGCTCAGTGATGAGTACCCTGCTCCAAAATCATCGATCGCGATTTCAATCCCCGCTTTACGCAGGGCATTCAGTTGCACAAGGGTATCGGCACTCTTGTGCATTAACAGGCTCTCAGTGATCTCCACTGTGACATGGGGAAACAGAGCTTGTTCGCGCAGTTTGTCCAGCACCGACACATTAATGTGGCTCTCTTCGACAAACCTACGCGTCTATCGATTAAAGGACAGCGATAAATCACTGCCTAATTCATTTCTCAGCTGGGCAATGTCAGCGCAAGCACGACGCATCACGTAGTCGCCAAGCTCTACAATCAGCCCCGTGTCTTCAGCCAGCGGCACAAACTCGGCAGGCGACACCGGACCCAGCACCGGGTCGTCCCAGCGCAACAGTGCTTCGCATTTAATAACTTTATTTTTGCACGTATCGATAATCGGCTGGTAGTAAACCTATAGCGCGCCATCTGCCAAAGCCTTTACCAACAACATGTGTAATTGATGGCGACGCGTAGCGTCGTCCTGCATGGTTTGGGTGAAAAAACGTAAGGTGTTACAACCAGCGTTTTTCGCGGCATACATGGCCTGATCAGCCCGCTGAAATAAAGATTCGACGTCATGAGCGTCTTCAGGATAGAAGGTCGCGCCGATACTGCCGGAGGTGACTACTTCATGGTCATTAACCTGTACCGGTTGCTGGGCCAACTGCAGTAGCTTTTGCGCTACGGTAGCGCAGTGATCCCTTCCCTCGGTTTCATCGAGCATAACGACAAATTCGTCGCCGCCAAGACGCGCAACCGTGCCGCAGCCGACGAGCTCGGGGCAGAATCGGCGCCCCATTTCGGCGAGCAGCGCATCACCTACGGCATGACCCAAGGAATCGTTAATATTCTTAAAATGATCTAGATCGATAAACAATATTGCCAATTTCTGCTGCTTGCGTTTTGCTGCCTGCAGTGCCCACTGAAGGCATTCAGTGAACAAATTCCTATTGGGCAGACCGGTAATGGCGTCGTAGCTTGCCTGCTGCTGGATGGTCGCATCGGCGCGACGAATAGCCGAAATATCCTGCACCACCCCCTGAATCCGCACGACCTGACCGCTCTCCATCACTGGCTCGATCATATGCCGAAACCACGCTTCATCTTGCTCGCCGCTGTTAACCACCAGATCAAACTGCTGGGCCTCACCGCTGTTGAGCGCATAGTCGATGCGTTGTTCGACCAGCTGGCGAGCACTGTCGTCGTAGTAATTCAGCCAACGTCTCGGATCTTCGCTGGCCAATGCGATTGGGTGAAGTCCGTGCAAGTGGTATACATCCTCGGACACATATTCTTGCCCGCTGCGAATATCGATCTCCCAGCCACCAACCTCCGCGAGCCTCCCCACGCGCCTCATAATGCCTTCGTTGCGACGTAGATGATTGGAGATTTCCAGTCGCGCCTGAAACTGTCGAATGACAAAATATAAAGCACTGGACATCGCCAGCGCAGTGAGCAATCCAATCAGCTTAATCCAACGCAGCAATACCGGATACTGATCTCAACCCGCTCTTGGGATCGCCGCAATTTCCCAGTCTACCGCGCCCAACGACACCGGCATGATCACCGGCCTGCTGGAAAACACCGAATCTGGGCCAAAGAATACAGATGCGCCCTACACGTCTCCCGACAAGGTGACGTGCCGCAATGCTATCTGCACGCCCATGTTCGGGGCAGACAGACCAACCTCGTCTATTAGCCCATCAAAATCGATAGGCGTGGAGATAAATGCCCCAAAATTGCTCGTCCTGTGTATCAGCATCGGCCACAAAGACTGGCGCGCGACCGACGATCGCCTGCCCACCCTGCACGAGGGTAAGCGGGCCGGCCACGACCATGCGGCGGCTGTCCCGAGCTAACTCCACCATGCCCAGCTGCGAACTCGCCTTGAGATAGTCCAGACCAAGTGCGTGCTCATTGCCCACTTTGGGGTATATATAGCGAATAACCATATCCGGTGCGGCAGAAATATCTATCAGCAGCGGCTCAAGATCATTCAGGCTAGCCGCAAATTCGCTAAACTCGCGCTGATTCAGGTTCGGGTTACCGGCGAGGGCCCGCAGCATGACAAAATTTTGGTTGATTAGGGCTTCAAGTTTCAAGCGGGCGCCCGCTAATTCAATCCAGACCTCACGCCGCAGATCTTCCTGGTAGCGTGCAAAATAATACGTTTCCAAACCCCAGGTGAGCACGGTGAGAATAACCGCCAGCAATAGCGGTGACAATATCTGCAGGGGCAGGTTATAGATCAATGCCACCACAATGGCACCTAGACTGAGGACAATGATCAGCGGCGCCAACGACGCGCGCCCGGCCCCTTCTGAAACTTTTGGGGCATCAATAAACATCGCCTGCGCGGGAAATTCGCCCGCCAACAAACCGCCAGCCTTCATCATGCGATGCATGTCGCGCCAGCGTTGGGGGTTATTGAGGCCGATACGAACGTGTGGGTAGAACAAGAATTCGTAGATTTTAGCGGCAAAGGCGCGATTATACTTTTCGGAGTCGTCATACGTCAGCGCATAGCGTGGCAGCGCGCTGATGGGTATACAAGGTGTCGCCATAAAATGACCGCTCGCGTCGGAAATCTGGAATATCTGTATATCCACTCCCCCGCTCCGTCCTGCTGCGCTAGGCGCGTAGCGATCAGCGCCCGAAATTCGTAGGCGATTTAGTCAGCAGCGCTCACGGCTATACGCATGCCCGCGAAGTCCCGCAGAGAGCACTGCGCTTCAGCGCCCAAGGTAATCACAGCGCCCGGGGGGGGGGTTGAAAAATAGGCGCCAACACGACCAGCGGATGACCTTCGTCAAGCCCAACAAGAATATCCGCGCCGGCTATGGCGAAAATCGGCTTCGCCACTGATCAGTCGCTCCTGGGCGCTGCGATAGCTGCCCGATTTGTCGAAGGCTTACTGAATATCGACATCCAAGCCAGCATCGCGGTAATAGCCCTGCTAGAGCGCCGCATAGTAGCCCGCAAACTGGAATTGATGCTCCTGCAGCACAACCCGGTCATCGGCCCGCGCCACGTTAGAAACCAGTACGATCACAAACAGTGCGGACATATATTGGGCCATCCTCGGCATCTTGCGAAGATACCTCACGCTTAACACCAAATAGCCCCATTACTGTTCGACATAACCCTACACAAAGAGAATTCGTGTCTGCCATTGTAGGCTATACCCATCAACTACCCATCAACTACCCATCGTGGGTTCTACTTACGGTAACCACCCCAGTTGAGTGCATCTCAGCTATTTATTGGGGGCCTCTTTAAACTACCTCCCGCTACAGGCATGATGCGCGTCTGCCACAGATATGAGTTGTAACAATGCCGCTGTTAAACACCCACGATCTCGAATTTTCGGTCGGTCACCAAGTCTTGCTGGACAAAGTTAACCTGCAACTCGATGAAGGTGAGCGAGTTTGCCTGGTGGGCCACAATGGCTCGGGAAAATCTACCCTACTGGCCATTGTCGAAGGCAACTTGCAAGCCGATGCTGGCTCCGTGCGCCTGCAGCCCGGCATTCAGGTCGCCAGCATGCCGCAATCACCACTCGTAGTAGGCCCCGGCGCCACCGTGTTTGAGGCGGTTGCTCAGGGCCTCGAAGCTGTTGGCGAATTGCTCGCACGCTTCCACCAGCTATCACACGGTGACGACATGGACGCCCTCGCCACCGTACAGGAGCAACTTGAGGCCGCAGACGGCTGGAGTTTCCACCAAAAAATCGAATCGACACTGGCACGACTGAATCTGGACGGCGAACAGGCCGTCAGCGAGCTGTCTGGTGGCTGGCGCCGGCGCGTTGCGCTCGCGCGAGCATTGGTGGCCGAACCCGACATCCTGCTGCTGGATGAGCCGACCAACCACCTCGATATCGCCGCCATTGAGTGGCTGGAGCAAGCCGTACTGGATTACCGCGGCTGCGTACTCTTCATTACCCATGACCGGGCCTTGATCGACAAGCTCGCAACGAGAATCGTGCTATTGGATCGCGGCCATCTGCACGACTATCCCGGCAATTTTAGTGAGTTCCAAGTCCGTCGCGACGAAGATTTGCGTATCGAATCGGAGCAAAACGCACTGTTCGACAAGCGCCTTGCCGAAGAGGAGCGCTGGATTCGTACCGGCGTAAAGGCACGCAGAACGCGCAACGAAGGCCGCGTTAGAGCATTAAAAAAATTGCGGGACACCTATGCACAGCGGCGCAATGTACAAGGCAGTGCCCGCCTGAGCCTGGAACAGGGCGACAGCAGTGGCAAAATTGTTGCCGAACTCAGCAGGGTCAGTCACGGCTATGGCGACAACATTCTTATCCGCGATTTTGACCTCGGACTTATGCGCGGTGACAAGCTCGCCTTAATCGGCCCCAATGGCGCGGGCAAAACCACGCTCCTGCGCATTCTTCTTGGCGAACTGGCGCCCGACCACGGCAAGGTCCGCCAGGGCAGCAAACTGCAAGTAGCGTATTTTGATCAGATGCGTTCAGTTCTCGACGAAAACAAAACCGTTATCGATGTCGTTGGCCAAGGCCGAGAAAGCATCACCATCAACGGCAAACAGAAACACATTATCAGCTACCTCGGTGACTTTTTGTTTACTGCCGAGCGCGCCCGCTCACAAATTCGTGTGCTATCCGGCGGCGAACGCGCTCGCGTCATATTGGCACTGCTGTTCAGCCAGCCTGCGAACGTGCTGGTACTCGACGAACCGACCAATGATCTTGACATGGAGACGCTGGAGCTCTTGGAAGAACTGCTGATTGATTTTGAAGGCACTGTGCTCTTGGTCAGCCACGACCGCGCCTTTGTCGACAATGTTGCCAGTGCCTGCCTGTTGTTTGAGGGCGACGGCCGTGTGGACAATTTCGTTGGCGGCTACAGCAATATCCCGCCGGCAAAGATTGAAGCGGCCTTTAGTCATCGCGAAAAGGCGCGGCCGGTCAGTGCGCCAGCATGCGCGACCGTCGACGCCGCAATACCGTCGGAACCGAAAAAGCCGGCCATAAAACTCAGCTATAAAATCCAGCGTGAACTAGACAATCTACCGGCCACAATCTCCGCGCTAGAAGCCGAGATTGCAGCTTTGAACCAACGCAGCCAGCAAGCCGACTTTGGCACATTACCGCACTCCGATATTAGCGCGCATTTGGCGGCGATGGCTGAAAAGCAACTAGCGCTAGATACCGCAGTGGAGCGCTGGCTGGAATTATCAGAGGATCAATAGCGCACAGCCAGACTGAGGCAAATACGCATAGGCGCGATGGCACCCGTTGCTATAATACAGCCTCCTTGTAGAGACAATATTTGCCATGAGTCTGAAGCTGTATTTGTCAATCCGACCCCATGCCGGCAGCGCAGTAGAAAATGCGCAGCTCAGCGGAAACTATGTGGTTAACCTCCGAGCTGACACGCCCGAGTCCTGTTTGGCCAGTGCCGCCTACGACTCTCTGCTACGATTTTTCGACGTGGAGAACAGCGAACATTTCAAAGTGACGACCCGTGATGCACACGGGCATATCGTGCTTGATACCGCCTTACCCGCCATCGGCGAAATGGCTAGCTTCGGCCTCAGCGCCACAAGACTGGAATAAAAACACCTATCGAGCTATTCCTGCGGCGATGCCGAGCCAGAAAATTTTCGGCGAAGAGCAATAGCAGAATTACGGACTATTCAGGCGCGTGCGGATAAAGACTAAAGCACCACCAGCGCCGCATTGATTGCCATCACCAGCAGGGCTACCGAGCTGATTCCAAAAAGGGTAAATCGCAGCATCACTTTATTGATGGTCGCATGCACAAGACTATGTACAACCCGCACACCGACGTAAAACCAAGCCAGCGTGAGATTGATGCCGCCGCCCGTCCCAATAACAGCCCAGACCAGCGCCGTGGCATAAAATATTGTGGGCTGTTCCATAAGGTGATTGTAGTTGTCGGCTTTCCACTGCACCTGTTTTGGCAATAAGGCACTAAGATCAGCAGTGCGCTCGGCTTTTTGCGCATGCAGCTTAGCCTTGTTCATGGCCGGTAGACGCGTAACCGCCATCCAGCCCTGCACGAAGAAAGTCCACAGCACTAGCACAATGACGGGGGCTAGAATGGGATCGAATTCAGACATTTACCTTCTCCACTTTGATTATTGTTATGGGGAAGAGTAAGCGGGGAATGCCGTTACGGCAAGAAGCTATCGAGATGAGGCCGAGGTGTTCGCGTCTGACGTCATACAGACGACGTCAGACGCAGTACCCATCAATCAAATGGATGCCGCAGCACGATGGTTTCTACTCGGTCAGGGCCGGTAGAAATAATATCGATAGGCACACCCACTAACTCTTGGATGCGGCTGATATAGGCACGGGCATTCGCCGGCAGTTGCTCAAGGGTTTTTGCACCCAGCGTTGATTCAGACCAGCCCGGTAATTCTTCGTACACCGGTTGCAGCGAACGGTAGTCATCACAGTCGAGCGGCGCGGGAATAAACTCACCCTCGGCATTTTTGTAGCCAGTGCAGACCAAAACCGCTTCCAAACCGTCGAGCACGTCCAGCTTTGTCAGGCACAGGCCCGAGATGCTGTTGATGAGCACGGATTGGCGCAAGGCAACCGCGTCAAACCAACCGCAGCGGCGAGCACGGCCGGTGGTGGCGCCAAACTCGCGGCCTTTGGCGGCCAAATGCTTGCCGACATCGTCGAACAATTCTGTAGGAAAAGGCCCTGATCCGACGCGGGTCGTGTAGGCCTTGGTAATGCCGAGTACGTAGTCCAAATACAGGGGGCCAAAGCCACTCCCTGTTGCGGTACCTCCGGCGGTGGTATTCGACGAGGTCACAAAGGGGTAGGTGCCGTGGTCGATATCCAGCAGCGAACCCTGGGCGCCTTCAAACATTATTTTTTCGCCGCGCAGGCGATAGTCGTGCAGCATTTTGGTGACATCGGCAACCATGGGCAGCAACTGCTCGGCCATGACCAGCGTCTCGTCCAGCGTTTTCTGGTACTCCACCGCTTCGACTTTAAAGTATTGTGTCAGCACGAAATTATGGTATTCCATCACTTCGCGTAATTTATCCGCGAAGCGATCGGGGTGAATTAAGTCACCTAGCCGCAGGCCGCGACGAGCGACCTTGTCTTCGTAGGCTGGGCCGATTCCACGACCAGTGGTACCAATCTTTGCCTCACCTTTTTTCACTTCACGCGCCACATCCAAGGCGGTGTGATAAGGCAGTATTAGCGGGCAGGCAGGGCTCAGTCGCAGGCGCTCACGCACCGGCACATTCTTGGCTTCCAGCTCGGTAATTTCTTTTAGCAGAGCATCGGGTGCCAACACCACACCGTTGCCGATCAGGCAGGTGACGCCATCGCGCAGCACGCCGGAAGGGATTAGGTGTAGTACGGTTTTTTCTCCGTCTATCACCAAGGTATGCCCGGCGTTGTGGCCGCCCTGAAAGCGCACAACGACAGTAGCCTGATCGGTCAGCAGGTCAACAATTTTACCCTTGCCCTCATCACCCCATTGGGTACCGAGCACGACGACGTTTTTGTTCATTCGATCAATCTCAATGTCTGGAAAAGTTAACGATCAACGAGGCTTAACGAGCCATTCGCCGCTTTCAAAGCGCAGCTCACGATCGCAGTTGCCTGCCGCACTATCACCCGGAAGGGCATATATCACCTGCTCGCCCTGCGCCCGCAGCGCCTGCACCCGCACCCAAAGCTGTGGGTCACGACTGTCCGGCGCGGCAATAGCAGGGGCTTGCTCGGCATCTGGCAGCAGCGCCAGTAGCGCCTTCAGGTCGATACTGAAACCAGTAGCCGGGCGCGCCCGGCCAAACACCACACCAATATCATCGTAGCGACCGCCGAAGGCCAAGGCCTGATCGCAGTCACTGGACAGCGCCGAATAAACGGCGCCGGTATGGTAGTGATAGCCGCGCAATTCTGCCAGATCAAAGTACAGGGAAACGCCTGGGAAGCGTATTTTCACTTGCGCAGCCAACTGTTCAAGGCAATCGATGGCGGCAAGGGCGCGTGGGTAAGCTTTGAGTGTCTCGCGGCCGGCAACCAACACCGATTCGCCGCCATGTAATTCACTCAAGGTCCGCAGCGCTGCTCTGATTTCCGGGGCTAGCGGCAAATTGGCCAGCAGTTCGTTTAATTCGGCGGCGGCCTTGCGCTGCAAAATATTGAAGTAGCGCTGTTCAGTCTCTTCATCCAGAGAACCCACCACCGCCTCGTAAACGCTTACGTGGCCGAGGTCCAGCGTGATATTGCGAGCGCCGGCAACCTGCAGGGTTTGCAGCATCAGACAAATGACTTCAAGGTCGCTTTCAGTGCTGGAATCGCCATACAGCTCAGCGCCCAGTTGAATCGGGGAACGTGAGGCCAGCGGCGACTTTGGACGAGTATGGAGTACGCTGCCGGCGTAGCACAGGCGGGTAACGCCTTCACGACCCAGGCTGTGGGCGTCGATGCGGGCTGCCTGTGGCGTAATATCCGCACGCAAGCCCATCATTCGCCCCGTCAATTGGTCAGTAACCCGAAAGGTCATCAGATCGATATCACTGCCCAAACCCACCAACAAAGATTCGGTGTACTCAAGCAGCGGCGGAATCACTAATTCGTAGCCCCAACCTTGATAGAGATCTAGCAACTGGCGACGCAGGTGCTCTACTTTGGCAGCTTCGCGCGGCAGTAATTCTTCGACACCATCAGGTAGCAGCCACCGGTCGGCAGCGGTCATAACTCGGAGCTCCTGTCTAGCAGACGATATAAACGGGTTAGCGCACCCAATAAAGCAGGGCTACGCCAGCCAGCATGCTGACCAACCCTACAATTCTTATTTTTTTGTCATTGCTGCGGGCAATGGTTAACACCACATTCCGCCATTGAACGGGGCTAAAAAAGGGGATTATGCCTTCCATAATCAGTACCAGACTGAAGGCAGCTAGCAGTTCCTGCCACATGAAAAGCCCTTGAATTACGCCCGCGCACACACAAAAAAACCGGGCAGCCCTGAACCTTATCGGTCAGCACTGCCCGGTTGGTGAATTGTAGCACGATCCGCGTCAGATGTGAGGCTAACGCTTGTCGCTAACCGCCGACTTGAGGTACTTAAAGAAATCGCCTTCGGAATCCACTATCAGGATGTCGTCCTTACCTTTGAACGAATCGCGATAAGCCGCCAAGCTGCGCGTGAAATTATAAAATTCCGGATCCCTAGAATAAGCATTGGCATAAATTGCTGACGACTTGGCATCGCCATCACCACGCAATAGCTCCGCATCACGGTAGGCGTTAGCACCAATAACGGTGCGCTCACGATCCGCCGCTGCGCGAATAAATTCCGCTTGCTCACGACCGGTCGAGCGATGCTCGCGAGCTTCGCGCTCACGCTCGGACTTCATGCGATCGAATACCGACTGGCTGACCTGCTCGGGCAAATCAATACGCTTGACCCGAATATCAACCACTTCCACACCAAACTCGGTGGTCGCGATGGCATTGAGCTGCTCGGTCAATTCAAGCATCAGCATATCGCGCTCGCCCGACACAACTTCTTGCACGGTGCGCTCACCGAACTGGTTACGCAGGCCATCATTGATACGCTGTGCCAACAAGCGATGGGCGCGAGCCTCTTCACCGTTGGTTGCGGTGTAGAACTTGAGCGTGTCAACAACACGCCATTTAGCGTAAAAATCCACATCCAGCGGCTTTTTCTCAGCGGTGAGAAAGCGCTCAGGTGACGAGTCGAGAGTCAAAATACGACCATCGAACTTGCGCACCACATGCACCATCGGCACCTTGAAATGTAGGCCTTTTTCAATATTCGGCACCACCACTTCACCGAACTTCAGCAGCACGCCGCGCTCGGTTTCTTTGATGATATAGAGGCTGTTAAACGCCAGCATGAGACAGGCACCGATCAGCACCAATACTCCCAATCCACGATTACCCATGATTAACGACCCTCCCGGCGACGCGTCTGACTTTCGTTGCGTAACTGCTCGACCACGCGATCCGTCAATTCCTGAACATCAATCTCATTTATGCTGCCTGAGCTGCTGCCGGCACCGCCACGAGTCATTTTGTCCAGCGGCAGATACATCATATTGTTGCCGTCTTTCACATCGACCATCACCTTGGTGCTATTGCTGTAGACGTCCTGCATAGCATCTAGGTATAGACGGCGACGGGTAACCTCGGGCGCCTTCTGATATTCCACCAACAACTTACTAAAGCGGGCAGCCTCACCATCAGCCCGCGCGATAACCTGATCGCGATAGGCGTTGGATTCTTCGAGTTGCCGCTGGGCGGCACCGCGAGCCTCAGGAATAATGGTGTTGGCGTAAGCCTGAGCCTCGTTTTTAAGCCTCGACTTATCCTCTTTGGCCCGCGTCACATCATCAAAGGCATCCTGAACCTGCGCTGGCGCGCGCGATTCGCGAATATTGACTTCGGACACAAGAATCCCGGTCTCGTAATTGTCGAGGTAATTCTGCAGGCGCTGCTTCACATCGATGGCCATTTGCTTACGACCTTCGGTAATGACCTGATCCATAGCAGAACCGCCCACAACATGGCGCAGCGCACTTTCCATAGCCTGCTCGAGGCTGAGCTCGGGATCGCGAACTTTCAAAAGAAAGTGTGCAGGGTCTGAAACCGTATATTGCACCGACATCGGTACATCAACGATATTCTCGTCCTCGGTCAGCATGGAGGCGCGGTGTTCGGCGCTACGCACCTTAGTTACGTTAATTTTTTCCACCACGTCGATCAGTGGTGGGTTCCACTGCAGACCGGCACTAACGGTGTCGTGATAGACACCAAGGCGCAAAATCACCCCCTTTTCCTGCTGGTCGACTTGATAAAAACCAAAAACCGCCCAGACCAAGACAGCAATCAAGCCGATCGCGCCCAGTGAGCCGGCACCAAAGCCAGCCGACTGGCCGCCACCACTGCCACCACCGCCAAACAAGCTGCCGATTTTCTCCTGAAATTTCTTCAGGGCCTCATCGAGATCCGGTGGCCCCTGATTATTACCGCCCCAAGGGTCGTTGTTCTTACCACCCGGTTCATTCCAGGCCATGCCATTCTCCTAACAATATGTGAATATCAATGCGATCGCGCAAGCGACCCGAAGTCTATCAAACTTTTGATGCGGTTCTAACAACTCAGAGCCTACTATTGCCCAATGGGCTTGCTTACTGAGCAGCCAATGGTACCTGAACTTGAAGGTTTTCCAGTTGCTCGCCTTCCGCCGCGAGCAGTTTTAGTAACTCGCCGCGCGGCATACGGATATGCAGCATCGCGCCCTCTTCGCTATAGGCCTCAGCTTGTACCCCAGCCTGTGCAAACAAGCGCGAGCGCAGGCGGGATTTTTCCGGAGACAGCAACACGTCCGCCTCCACCACATCGCCTGCCAGTAACTCACTTAGCGCCTGCGCCAGCAGCTCTAAGCCTTGGCCGCGACGGGCCGACAACCAAACCCGGTAGGGCTTACCGCTCGCATCACGATCAATGCGCGGGCTTTGACCACTCAGGTCGATCTTATTATACACCTCAAGCATCGGCAGCTGGTCGGCGCCTATCTCTGCCAGTACCGCGTGAACCTGCTGGCGGTGGCCGTCGCGCTCATCGTCAGCACTATCGACAACGTGCACCAACAAATCTGAACTTACCGCCTCTTCCAATGTGGCGCGAAAGGACTCTATCAGTTTGTGCGGCAGATGGCGGATAAATCCAACCGTGTCCGCCAGTACGACCGGCCCTACATCCGCCAGCTGCAGGCGACGCATGGTCGGATCTAGCGTGGCAAACAATTGATCCGCCGCATACACCTCAGACTGGGTCAGGCTATTAAACAGGGTCGATTTGCCAGCATTGGTATAGCCGACAAAAGACAGCGTGGGAATTTCGGCGCGCCTGCGGGCGCGGCGCGATTGATCCCGCTGCTTGCGCACCTTGCCCAATCGCGCCTGAATAGCCTTAATACGTGCGCGCAACAAGCGACGGTCGCTTTCGAGCTGGGTCTCACCCGGACCGCGCAGGCCGATACCACCTTTCTGGCGCTCAAGGTGGGTCCAACCGCGAACCAGCCGGGTCGACATATGTTCTAACTGAGCCAGCTCAACCTGCAGCTTACCTTCATGGGTGCGGGCACGCTGGGCGAAAATATCCAAAATCAGGCCGGTGCGATCCAGCACCCGACATTGCAGCGCGGCCTCTATGTTGCGCTCTTGGCTGGGCGACAGCGAGTGATTGAACAGCACGACCTCGGCCTCGTGTTCCACCACCGCTTGCCGAATTTCCTCAAGCTTGCCGGAGCCGACAAAGGTGCCAGCCTTCGGACCGTGTCGCTGCCCGCGAATAAAGCTCATTGGTTCGCCGCCCGCCGACTTGACCAACAGCAAAAACTCGCCGGGATCTTCGCGTTCAGTGTGGCCAGAGAATTCGATGTGGACGAGCACTGCGCGCTCACCAGATTTCGGACGCTCAAATAACAAGAGGTTCTCCCGAAGCGTCAGCGCCGAACGCCGTCAAATAGCAGCGTTTGACGCTGAGCAAGGAGATCAGCTGAAGGTGTCTGGAAAAATCAGCACGCAGTAAGGGCCTAAACCTCCTCATCGTCTTCCGGTGGGTGCGCCATGGGCAAGCGTACAACCCGCGACGGCACAACTGTCGAAATTGCGTGCTTGTATACCATCTGACTGACCGTGTTTTTCAGCAAGACTACAAATTGGTCAAAAGACTCGATTTGGCCCTGCAATTTAATACCGTTTACCAAGTAAATAGATACCGGCACTCGTTCCTTACGCAGAATATTAAGGTAAGGATCTTGTAAGCTATGCCCTTTTGACATGGTGTAGCCTCCCTGAATGGCCATCGGCCGAAATAAGCGACAAACTGCAATGCCGGGAACTGAGACCGACAATACTGGAGTATCGGGTACCCTAGCTTATCGCAAGCGGATCCAAGCACCGGCAGCAGCCGCACTTGAAGAGTAGTCGCTAGTATAGCCCATGGATCGGGAATCCTGCATCAGCCAAATGCGCACAAAACTCAGGCATCAGACTTTTTTCCGCATTAGTCCACATAATCCATCGCAAATCGGGCCACTTGCGCAACCACGTGTATTGGCGCTTTGCCAATTGCCGGGTGGCAGCGAGCGACCTTTCTCGCAAAGTCTGCATATCGGTCTCGCCTTCGAGATACTCCCAGACCTGCCGATATCCGACAGCGCGTATCGCGGGAAGGTTCCTCGCCAAATCACCGCGCGCATACAAAGCGCTGACTTCGTCGATAAAACCTTTTGCAAACATGACCTCCAATCGCTCCTCGATACGCAGATGCAGCTGAATCCGATCAGCCGGTGCGACCGCAATCTGCAAGGTTTTGTAGGGCAGAGGAGCCTCGGTCTGATCTGCCCGCCACTGGCTCATGGGAATACCGGTGCTGCGAAAC
>JBLHMO010000022.1:0-29770 GCA_047622145.1 Paracoccaceae bacterium
GTCTAAGACCACGGCAATAGACAGCTTGCGAATGGCGCCAGCGGGTTTGGCGGTATAGTTCAGTACGCGTTCAATTTCGTAGTTGCGGGTAATCGAGCTGCTTTCGGTGTCCGGTCCAGCCTCCCCGATATTACCGTCAGCTCGCGGTGTGGCCGGCTGGTTGCTTAGTGCGCCCGGCACCCCACCCACCTTCTGGTCTGCAACGATGCGATCAATGTTCACCTGTTCGCTGCGGACAACCTTGCTGTCAGGATTCCAGCTTTCGCGGCTTTCTTCTTCATGAGAAAAATCTAGTTCGACGGCTGCCTGAACGCGCACCCGGCCATTACCCGCAATCGGCGTTAGTAATGCACTGATACGTCGCTCGTATTCACGTTCAATTTTCTTGCGATATTCAAATTGTTTGGAGCTCACATCGAAGGCACTTTCCTCGCCGATGGCAGAGAGCAAATTGCCGCGCTGATCAACAACGGTAACTGACTCTGCTTTCAAATCTGCGACACTGGCGCTGACCATATTGATGATGGCTTTCACCTGCTCCCGATCGATATTGCTACCGACAAAAATATCCAGCATGACGGAGGCGCTAGGCTCACGGCGATCTCTAACAAAGACACTTTGCTTGGGCATGGCCAGATGCACTCTGGCCTTGCGAATCTGATGCATGCTTTCGATAGTGCGGGCCAGCTCGGTCTCCAGAGCGTGTTCGTATTTCTTCGATTGCATAAAATCGCTGACACCGAAACCCTTCTCCTCTCGCAGCATTTCCAATCCAGAACCGTCATTGATAATGCCGGCACCAGCAAGACGTATGCGCGCATCGTGCAAGAGTTCGGCCGGTACCATAATGGCACCGGATTGGGCCTGAAGACGATATGGGATTCCCACACTTGACAGGGCATCAATCACCGAGGACGCCTGTTCGGGTGCTAACGAGGCGTATAAAGTTTGGTACTCGGGTTGTTTGGACCACAACACAGCGCCGGTACCGACGGCAACACTGGCCGCAATGCCAACCATCATCAGTAGCTGTCGCAGCCAAGGATTTTGTGCAACCAAGTCCCGAAGGCTCAGGCCACGCTGTGTGCTTTGCTCAGCCATTTAGAGAGCCTCCACTAATATAATTGATATCAAACCGACATCCTCATAACTTCCTGATAGGCATCAATCATCTTATTGCGCACTTCGACCATTGCGGTGAAAGAGACATCCGCTTTTTGCGAGGCCACCATGACTTCTGCCAGGCTGACGTTGGTATCACCCCGCTCAAAGGAATCCGCCAGTTGCGCAGAACTTTTTTGGACTTCATTGACGGAATTCACTGATTGGCTGAGAAAATCACCGAAGCCAGGTTTTTCTGCGCTGAGGCCTTGCGGCGCCTCCATCTGGGGTCGCTCGGAAGCTTCTTGGCGGATGGCCCGAATTTGGCTCAGCACCGAATCAACACTCATTGAACCTGTCATACGTTATCTCCCCACTGCGCTTTCTGCGGAGTTGCAGGCTGCTCATCGCGCAGTCTGGCAAGCTTGTATCGCAATGTTCGCGGACTAATACCCAAAATCGCCGCCGCTTCTTTTTTGTTGCCGCCCTGGCGTATCGCATTTTGAATCTGGCGGCGCTCCTGATCTTTCATCCAATTGCCCAGCCCCTGCTCGGAATCTGCTTTGACTTCAATGCCGAGACCATCATTTTCAAATTGAATATCAGCGTCGGTAATCATGGCGCTGGTTCGCAAAATTAAGGCCCGCTGGATGACGTTGTCCAACTCGCGGACATTCCCCGGCCACTGGTGGGACAAGAGCTTGCGTCGTGCCGAATCGTTCAGCATGTGGCCGGCACTATCGGTCGCCTTACCCTTGTTAAGAATGTGCTCGGCGATGGGAAGTATGTCGGCGGGTCTTTGGGCTAGCGACGGAATGTACAGGGGAAATACATTGAGACGATAAAATAGATCTTCTCGAAAATATCCGGCCGTTACACAAGCGCGTAGATCACGGTTAGTGGTAGCGATGACCCTTACGTCTAGACGAATTGTGCGCTTACCGCCGAGCCTTTCCAGCTCCCGCTCCTGCAGTACCCGCAGTAGCTTGGCCTGCAGACTCAGTTCCATTTCGCTAATTTCGTCCAGCAGCAAGGTACCGGCCTGGGCTTGCTCAAATTTGCCGATGTGGCTGTTTATGGCGCCGGTATAAGCGCCTTTTTCGTAACCAAACAACATGGCTTCGAGCATGTTTTCGGGAATGGCTGCGCAATTTAGCGCGATAAAGGGGCCACCAACACGTTTGGAATATTGGTGGATGTAGTGGGCGAATACTTCTTTGCCGGCACCGCTCGGGCCACTGATCAATACGGTTGCGTCTGTTTGACTGACCCGGCCCGCCAAAATTTTGACATTTCTGCTTGCCTCGTCTTCAGCGACCAGCATCGCGCTGCCGCCCAAAGCCGGTAGACAGTCCTGCAAAATCAGCGTGAGTTCATCGGTATTAACGGGTTTGGCAAGATAGTGCGCCGCACTGTTTTTCATTGCGGATACGGCTTTGTCTATTGTGCCGTAGCCGGACATCATTACCAGTGGCAGCTCGGGATATTCAACTCGCACCCTGTTCAGGAGCGCGTAGCCGTCCATAGGGCTCATCTGGCCATCGCTAATGATCAAGTCTACGTCGCCCTGACTAATTAGCTGTAGTGCTTGCTCGCCGTCCGAGGCTTCTATTACGGCGTAACCGCCTGCACGCAGCCATTCTGCCAGAGAGTCACGCACGGCAGCATCGTCATCAACGATAAGCAGTGTGCGCTGTTCCTTACTGGGCGTGGAAGTAGACATCGTATGCAAAGCGCCTGATTTTTGTCGGTATCAGTACTACTGCAATTCTTGTGCCAAAGGGTATGTTGCGTGGGTTTTCTTGGGAATCAGGCGGAGGTCGTTGATCGAGCAAGTAGATTTTAGTGCAGAGTAAAAACTATCGTGGCAGGTTTGGGGCAGAGTAAAAGCTATCGTATAGGCCAGCGAGGCTATTTTGTACGCAGAGAGTATTATTACTCTGCCCCCCAGCGTATTTACTTAGCCGGGAGTCAGTTCCATTTTTTTCATTTTTTCGGCCAGCGTAGTTCTTTGCAGGCCCAGAATTTTTGCGGCTTGGGTAATGGTTCCACCGGCTCGTTTCAACGCTTCGCAGATGTAGGTTTTCTCTGTCTCTTGCATATGCACTTTAAGGTCGAAACCAGTTTCTGGGAATACTATGCCCTGTTCGCTTGCGCTGAGATTGCGCTTAAAAGGGACTGGTGACGAAGCGGCAGCTTTGTGGGCGACTGGCAAATCAACCGGTTTTAGTATTTCTTCCTGCGCGTCGTCGGCGCGATTCACTTGCTCATTGCTCAGAAATTCGACGAACTGAAGTGGTAAATCAGTGGAACTCACTATTTTGCTCGCATGGGTAATACAAAGTCGCTCAAGCAGATTCTCTAGCTCACGCACATTGCCCGGCCAGCTATACAGGGCCATGGTTTCCAGTGCGGCTTTAGTGAAACGCGGAATACTCATCCCCTTTTTTTCAAAACGACTAAGAAAATGCTGGATCAATTGTGGCAGGTCGGCGACGTGTGCGCGCAGAGCCGGCACTTCGATGGGGAAAATGTTGAGTCTAAAGAAAAGGTCGTGACGGAAACTGCCATCTATGATCATGCTTGCGAGGTCGCGGTGGGTTGCGGCAACAATCCGCACATCGCAATGGATGGTTTCACTGCCGCCTACACGTTCAAAGCAGCGCTCCTGGAGTACACGTAACAACTTCACCTGCATTGGCAGGCTCATGTCGCCAATTTCGTCCAAAAACAGCGTGCCGCCTTCAGCGAGCTCAAAACGCCCCTTCCTCGCTGAGATGGCTCCGGTAAATGCGCCTTTTTCGTGGCCGAATAGCTCGCTTTCAAGGAGGTCTGCTGGAATGGCGCCGCAATTAATCGGGATAAAGTTCCGGTCACGACGAATTGACTCGTTATGGATGCTGCGGGCTACAACTTCTTTACCGCTGCCGGACTCTCCCTGGATTAGCACCAGAGTGTCGTGTTTAGCTACTTGGATAATAAGGTCGCGCATTTCACGCTGTGGTTTGGAGTTTCCCAGTGGGGCCTGAGTTAAGGTTGATCCGTGAAGCTGATTGCGGCTAGTCGCCATGACTCTTATTCCAATTCGGTTTTTTTGCGTATGGCCACTTGCGAACTGTGCAAGCGATGAAGCGCGGCCTCTAAATGAATCGCGGTTTCAAGCAACAACTGCAATTCATTGGTTTGGATGTCTTATTCCCCTTGAAGTCGATGCGCTATTAACGGCCAAAACACAGCGTGCGCATAGTAATCATTGTCGATAAACTTGTTATAAATTGATTTAAATCAATTTATCTTGAAGAACAAGGTCTGTCACGTAGGGCTTTGGCTATATTACAACCAATCGAGAGCGTAAGTTAATACGTGGATACGCCTACCGGTGTTCAGATACACCAATAAGGTTTAGCGTAGGGACAGGATTTTTATTGCGGGGAAAGCCTTAGATACGCAAGCGCAGCCAAGGCAATATGAGTAATAACGATATCTTAAAGCTGCCTTTGGTAGGCTTGCGCCGCCTGCCCTTGCTTGTGGGCAACGCCGACTTCGCGGCTTAGGGATTCTCTGCCTAAGTAGGCAAGCGAGGTGACTTTAGCGTCGCTTCCTAACATGCGCCGAATTCCAGAGGCAATAAGCTCTGCAACATCCTGGGCGATGTTGGTTTCGCCGATCGCAAAAAAGCCCTCCAATTCTGCGCTGCGCAGGCGTTGCCTGTTTAAAGCTAAGCCCCAATCACCTTGCTGCGCCGCTTCCAGTATCGATTGGCTCATTGCCAGCAAGGCATCAACACGCTCGTGGTACTCACTGAGCGAGCGCTGTCTGATGGGAATTACCACGTTTTCTCGCATTGTGATTCCCCTCACTTAATTCTTCTGTTGGATGGCGGTATCGGCGGCAGAGGCATCAATGGCGTTCCAGGCCTCGCGAATTTCGCGCAGTAAATGACTCACCTCGTCCAGTACTAGGCCGTCAGATTTCAAGTTCGCGTGCAACAAGCGCCTAGCCATGTAGCTATACAGTTCGTCCAAGTTACCGATCAGTTCATTTTTAACTGTGTGATCCAAACTGAGTCGCAGTCCATCGATTATGCTGATTGCGCGACTAATGGCAGTCACCTTGGGCGCAGTTTCGCTGCGGATGATATGGCCTTTGGCCAGCGCAATTTTCTCCAGCGCACCGTCAAGTAGCAGGCTAATAAGTTGATGAGGACTTGCATCAGCGACTCGGCTTTGGGTGTTGACATTACTGTAAGCTCGAATTGCGCTACCACCTGAATACGTCATGTAAATTCCTCTGATTGAACGCCTTGATCTTACTTATCATATCGGCAATAACGCCGATTCCTTTAGGCGAATATGTAGAGAATATGCCCTATTTCTTCAAGTTAAATGACGGCAAATTACTAAGCTGCGCGGTAAGGAAATTACTTGTCTGATTGAGTTGACCTAGCAATCCATCCAGTGCAGTAAACTGAGCAAGGTAGCGCGCTTCCACGCTGACCATTCTCCTGTCTAAGGCAATTCGCTGGCTATTAATACGATCTATTTGGGTACTTATACCGTCGCTGCGACTGTCAAGAATCCCTTCAAATTTCGTATAAACGTCGGCAATACTCGCCAGCTGCGAAGCAAAACCGTCACCACCTGAAAAAACCGCACTAAAATCGCCGAAATTACTGGTCACAAGGCTGTTGAGTTTGTCGTTGTCTAAGGAGAGCTTGCCTGTTTCATAGTCGGTCGTTATGCCGATCTCGGCAAGCGTGTCCATATCCACGTTGGCACCG
The DNA here is from genome assembly GCA_047622145.1 of Paracoccaceae bacterium. Taxonomy (GTDB): domain Bacteria; phylum Pseudomonadota; class Gammaproteobacteria; order Pseudomonadales; family Spongiibacteraceae; genus Litorivivens. Next base: position 5,882 of record JBLHMO010000022.1, read on the forward strand.
GCAATCGTTTGCGACAAACTTTCACGCAACTTAGCCGACAATCTGGCCGTAGTCGCGTCTCCTTGCAGCAAACCGGCTTGTTTCGTTTCCGGATCGTAAGCGGTTAAGGTGTCCAAGGTTCCACGAAGGCTGTTGTAAGCGTTAACAAATTGCTGAATGGCTGTTTTTACCGAGTTTTCGTCGCGAGAGACATCCAGGTCGTGGATAGTGCCGGAGTCGGTGGCCTTCAGGGTGATGGATACACCATCGATCACCTCATCGAACACATTGGTACTGCTGCGGGCGGTAAAACCATCAACAATAAGAATGGCGTCGTCGGCAGCCTGCTTCTCGATCATAGGACTGGTTTGCGGATCGGCCAGTGGGTCAAACGCGAGCGCACCCAGATTACCGGTGTCACCGCCGTCAGTCGTCACGACGATGGTTATGGCTTGATCTGCCCCTGAATTTTGTCCGGTTAACACGATGTGGCTGCCGTCTTCATCACTGATGATCGACGCGCTAACGCCGGGATTGTCGGTCGCACTGTTAATGGCATCGCGAATAGCGGCAAGGCTGTCGCTGCCGGTTTCAATGTCAAGATCAAGCGTTTCCCCGTTGAGGGTAATACTTAAACTTCCGGTGCCCACACTGGTGTCATCGTCGGTGTAGGCCGCCGATGCAATTTTGTGGCGGCTTGCCAACTGCTCGGCCTGAATACTGTAGTTACCCGGGCTTGCTGTGGTTTCGCTGCTGACGGTAAACAAGTCAGTGTTCGATACCGTCGCCTTGCGCGCCTGATACAGGCCAGAGTCTTTGAGGCTATCGAGGCTGGTCTGAAAAGAAGACAGCGACGATTTAAGGCCGCCGTAAGCGGACAGCCGAGATTGCGCACGAACTTCAGAGGCGATCAGGCGGTTTGCTGCCGGCGCTCGTTCAGCTTGCACCAACTGCGTAACCAGACTACTGATGTCCAGCCCTGAACCGATACCACTAGAAACTATTTGTGCCACAAGCGTACTCCGTCCTGACAATTTGTTGGCGGCTTACACACATTTTGAGCATAACCACCCATATGCAGCAAGGATTGGGCCAGTTTTACCTATTACGCAAATTCTTCAAGTAAGCTGGCGCTGCCCTCGGTAAAGGCATGGGCAAAGTTCAGCACGACTTCTGGCGGAAACTGCCGTATCACCTCGCCACTTTCTCTGTGTATGACTTTGACAACCGTTTTACCACTGCCCTCATCCACACTGAATTCGATATCCCTGTTTCGTTCCCGCAGTACGTCGTTGATCTTACGGACCGCTTCGCGGGTCTCTGTCATTACATCAGCGACCTTTTCGGCAACGGGTGGTGGTTGTTTTGGCACCTCCTTCACTGGCAGCGCTGGCTGCTCAGGTTTTAGAGGCGGCAATCCGCTGCCGCCCTGGGCCGTTTTATTGCCGACAGCGGGACCTTGCGGTAACGGCACGCTGTTTATGGCTGTCTGTGCAGTTCGAAGACTGGTATCCATGGTCTCACCTCGCCCTCACTTCCTGTTCTAACGCGCGCGGCCTTTCGGTCGCAATGACGAAAAGGGCATAACCGTAGTTATCCCCTCCCCTTCGCCGACCGCACGCCAATGGTTTGGCGTGCGGTGATTGGTGGTGCTTACTGCAGGAGGGCCAGAACACTTTGCGGTGCCGAGTTAGCCTGAGCCAGGATGGAGATACCCGCTTGTTGCAGTATCTGTGCCTTGGTTAGCTTGGCGGTTTCGGCGGCAAAGTCAGCATCCTGGATACGGCTTCTGGATGAGGACAAGTTCTCCGAAATGGTCTGCAGGTTGGTGATGGTTGATTCAAAGCGGCTTTGAACCGCACCGAAGGTGCTGCGCAGATTACTAACCGTTTCCAGTGCCGAGTCAATCCGTTGAATCGTGTTGTTCGACCCGGCGACGGAAGATACAGTCGCTGAACTGATGGTGGTCGAATCAACCGCGCTGATAAAGGTAGCATCCGCGGCATTGAGGCCGAGTCTTTCGGTTTGGCCGCTTACCGTAACGGTTTCCGTCGCCGCTAGCGTAATATTACCGCTGATGGTTGCCGTTTTAGAACCGGTCGCGGCAAAGTCGACTGCCAAACCGGCGTTGCCGTTTTCAGTTGAGTTAAAGCCCTCGCCAGCGGCGCCCGTTTTGTCCTCAGTAACAGAAATGTTACGTCCGTCAGCCGCGGACAAGGTGACTTCGCCTCCAGAAATACTGGCCGTTACGCCTGTCTCCGCTGTCGACAGATTGATCTGTGATACCAGCGCCGAGCCAGTTAATGCACCCACATGATTCGAATAAATAGTCTCGCCATTGATCGAAAGATCAAAATCGGTGGTGGTCGCGGTCAGATCGGCGAAGGTCATGTCGACCGATGTTGACGCCGTCGCTGTTAAACCGGGCACACCAGAGGCATTGATTGCCTCAACTTTCGAGTAGGCACTGTTAGCATCTCGGCCCGCGCCGGTAGAAGAGAGATCTGCACTGGCGTTAAGGTCAACCGCTGTCGCGCTACCTACCTTGACTTGCGTGCCACCCTCTGCAAGCGCAGCGCTAGTATCAACCAACAGCGTTTGTGCGTTAGTGGTAGCCGTTGAGATTTGACCGAGCTGGTCAGATTTAACACCCTGACTTAGGGATACATTCACCGTCTCCCCTACATTGGCGCCAACCTGGAAGGTAGCCGTACCAAACGAGCCATCGAGTATTTTTTGACCATTAAAAGAGGTCTGACTACCGATTCGGCTAATTTCATCAAGACGCTGCTGAACTTCTAAGTCCAGTGCTTGACGGTCAGAGGCAGAGTTCGTGGCGTTAGCAGATTGCACCGCCAGTTCACGAATTCGTTGTAAGTTGTTGGTGATTTCGTCCAGAGCAGATTCACCGGTTTGCGCCAGTGAGATACCGTCATTGGCGTTTCTGACAGCCTGATTCAGGCCGTTAATCTGAGTAGTGAATCGAGTCGCAATCGCCAAGCCGGCCGCGTCGTCTTTCGCACTGTTAATACGAAGACCCGTCGAGAGGCGCTGCAGTGAGGTATTGAGGTCACCCTGTGAACGATCTAGGTTTCGCTGAGCGTTAAGCGAGGCAACGTTGGTATTGATAACCATAGCCATGGTGTTTCTCCTTCACTGTATAAACAGTAGTCTAATAGTTTGGGGACTTCAGCCACGCTGGCTTCGTCTCGCCTACAATCAAGGTATCGGCACTGTTTTGTAAAACTTGAACCTTATTTAGTAAGTTAATGTACTTATAATTAGCTCTTTTCTCCTTTTCAGGAGAATGTTCGTTGCCATAGCGAAAATGAGCCTGTGTATTAAATAAACGTGCTGCGGGTTTACGGTGGCAACTCACGGATTGGCTAGATTTTAATAATGCTTAGGTATGAACCCATTCAAACTGACGTGGAGTCACCGGGCATTGACTAATAAGCAGCAGAATTATAAGTAGTTGAACAAAGAAAGCTGCTGCACGCGGGCAAAAGCCTGCTGGGATGCCTGCAGACTGATGAGGGTCTGGTTGAATCGCGATGCGGCTTCGACAATATCAACATCGACCAAGCCGGACAGGGTTTCCTGCAACTGCAACTTTGAGCCGCTATTGATATCTTCCTGCTGATCAATCACATTGAGGCGCGCACCAATATCGGTCTGAATGCCAACCAGGTGATCAATAGCATTGCCTATATTACTCAACGACGAGTTGATGGCGTTGGTTTGCGCCGCCCGCTCCGAGCCGCTAGTACGCGGTGTTTCCAATGAAGATGCCAAGTCATTCAGCATGGAAAAGACATCGTTGCGGGTCGCGGGTGCTGCGCTGAACTCGTCACCACTGGCCGGTGCTCCGTTAATGGTGACCGATACTCCCGCGAAACTGATGGCTTCACCTGAGCGATAGCTCCCCGTGCTCAGTACCGCATTGCTGGCATCGACTACCTCATAGCTATCGGCTGCGGTAAAGCGAATGCGATGGCTTTGCCCATTCCAGGCACTCTGATCGAGTACGCTGCCTGAATCGACGACACCGCTGCCGGTATTGCTCGCAGCAGAGGCTGTTTCGAATACGCCGTTACCCTGACCAATACCCGCAAACACTCGTGAGCCGGGATCGGCATCAGCAATAGTACGGCTGGGGCCCAGTGCCAGCAGTCGGTGGCCATCGTCGCCGTTGTAGCTCAAATTGCCCGATGCAAAGGTAAAGGGCTGGCTGTCGTGCTGGTAGCCGGCAAAAATATAGTGGCCCTCACCGTCTTTGGTATTGGCGAGCTGCAACATATTGTCCAGTTGAGCCCGTATTTCTGTCGCCAGAATTCCACGGGTCTCATTACTTTGGGTAGCGTTGTTGGCCTGCAGCGCCAATTCGTGCACCCGCTGTAATGACGTCAAGGCGCTACTGATGGAATTTTCTTCTGCAGACAGGCGCGTTTTGGCGTAGTTGCCATTCTCGATATATTGGTCTGCCTTGCCGATTGCGCTTTCAAGCTCAACACTGCGAACTGCAGCAATGGGATTGTCAGCGGCGGTCAGAACTTTTTTGCCAGAGCTGATCTCAGTCTGCGTTCTCGACAATTGCGATTGCGCGTCCGTAATATTTTTTAGACCGAGCTGAAACATTTGGTTGGACGAAATTCTCATTGGCCTCGCCTCTTAGGAAAATGCATTAAGCATGGTCTGGAAAATGCTATTAGATGTGCTAACCGCTTGCGCTGCGGCCTGGAAAGCCTGTTGGTAGCGCAGCATATTGGCGGCTTCTTCGTCCAGATTGACACCCGATACCGACTCCCGGCTGGCAACGTTTTGGGCCAGTATGGATTGCTGTGAGCTGGCGTTAATCGCAGCACTGCGCGTGGCCACCGCGACATCGGAGAGCAAATTGCCGGCCGCGGCGCTGATGCTGCCGGTGCCATTATTAAATAACCCTTTCTGCTGAATATCGGCCAGGGCCAGGCTATTACGGTTGTCGCCACTGCCGCCGGTATTTGCCTCAATTACCAGGCTATCACCCGCGGCCGGCACGCCCTGTAGCTTTAGCGTGGTGCCGTTGAGTGCAATACTGTCGCCAGCGTTGTAGCTAAAGTTGCCGCTGCCGTTGATCTGGTAAGTGCTAGGCGATAAAAATTCGATAGTGCTCGTTGTCTGCAACTGTGCATGCGTTGGGTCTGTCACTTGGCTGGAGGCAATAAGCAAATTGCCGTTATTGCTGGTAGCCGCCGATGCCCGAGTAGCCGATGCGGCGGCGATGTCAGCCGGCCTGCTGATACTGACGCCTAGATTTCCGGCCATTCGTGCTGTGGGTTCAATAAGGTAACGATCACCCGCCGCCGGGCTGCCGTTGATAACAATGCTTAAGCCTTCGGCCAGAAACGGATCGGCCGTGGTGCCCGTGCCAGTCAAGCTGACAGCTGCACCGCTATCGGCATCATTTAACTGGAAAGCGCTGCCGTCATACTCCAACTTATAATTGCTGGTGGCGAGCGCGCCCACATCGCTAATACTGACTGCAGGCGTGGCGCTGCCGCTGTTGTTGCGCGAGACCAACACGGAAGGTGCCGATAGGGAGAAAAATTCGGCTCCTCGAGCACCGTTCAAATCCATGCCAGCCTGATGCTGGGTATTCATTTCGGAGGCAAGCCCGTAAGTCAGCTGCCCGATTTTGGCGAGTGAGGGATCCAGCACCTGATCTCGAAAACTGAGCGCACCGCCCAAACTACCACCGTTAATGCGATCGCTGATCGGCACGCTACCCGAGGCGCCGATAATGCTGACCTCCAAGCGGCCGGGGTCAAATTCACTGGCGGTAGCTTGCAGTGCGAAATTTCGCTCTCCCAGCACCAGCGGCTGGCCGCCGCCACCAAAGACGCTAACGGACCCGCCGTCTTGGCGCGTTACGCTGATGTTCATATAACTGCTGAGCTCGAACAGGGCTTGGTCGCGCTGATCGAGTAAATCACTAGGCTCTGCACCACCGTTGCGGCTGGAAAAATCTCTGATGCTGTTATTGAGATCGCTGATTTGACCAGACAGTCCGTTAATCTCTTCGATCGACAGTTTAACGCGAGTGTTAACTTCCTGATCCACTTGACCGAGCTGCGAATCAACCGCGCCCAGGCGACTGGCGAGGGTATTGGCTTCGGCTATAACGATCTGGCGCGCCGGCAGTGACGCTGGAGAATCGGCTAATTGCTCTAAGCTACTGAAAAAACCGTCAAGTGCTCCGGACACACCGGTTGCTGGGTCTGACAACAGCTTGTCTATCTGTGAGCTGAGGCCACTGAAGTTTTCGAATTGGTTGTAAGACGATGTGGAGCTACGCATTTGATCAACCACAAATTGATCGAAGCTGCGCGTTACGCTACTAACGGATACACCGCTACCGACCGAGCCTACACCGATAGACTGTGGCAGATTGCTGCTTAGGTTAGCCGTTTGTCGACTGTAGCCTTCAGTGTTTACATTGGCGATGTTATGACTCGTGGTCGCCAATGCACGCTGATAGGAAGTAATAGCCGACAATGCCGTATTCAACATATCAGCCACAATCGATCTCCTGTGTATGTACGAAGCGCATGGTAAAGACCTCTACCGAGTTATCGGCGCCCAAATTGAAAACTTTAATCCTGTTTTTTCATTGCCAGCTTTACTGAGCTGGCACCCGCGGTTTGTTCGGGTGAAAGCTGCCGTTCAATAGTCTCGGCTAGCCCTACTCCGCCCTGGCCGCTAAGCTCAACGGACAACTGCTGATCCATCATATCTTGATAGAAGCGCATGGAATCATCATTGAGCAAGCCGCCCTCTTGTACAGTATCGCGCATGCTTTTCATCATCATTTGCACGAAAATCGCCTCAAATTGCTGGGCAACTTTTTTGACGTTCTCGCCCTGACCTTCACCTTCGGAGCGAGCATCCCGGCGCATCGCATTGAAAACGCTGAAATCGTGATACTGGCCTGCGTCGACTTTCATTGTTAGATCACAACCAATTCGGCGCGCAGAGCGCCGGCTTGATCCAGCGCTTCAAGAATCGCCACCAGATCACCCGGGGCTGCGCCGACCTTGTTAATGGCTTTGACGATGTCTTCGAGGGTAACGCCTGTTTCCAGTAAGAACATACGCGACTCATCCTGCTTTATGTCGATGGAAGATTCATTGACCACGACCGTCTGACCTTGCGAAAACGGCCCCGGCTGGCTAACTTCAGCTCGCTCGGTAATGGACACAGTTAATGATCCGTGACTGACCGCGGCAGGCATAACCCGAACATTCCCACCAATAACGACGGTGCCGGAGCGCGAATTGATCACAACCCTTGCCGGTGCCTCGCCGGGAGTGACTTCCATATTTTCCAGCATGGAGATAAAGCTCACGTATTGATTGCGTTCCTTCGGACCAACTACCCGCACCGAGGTTGCATCAATCGCTTCGGCCATTTGCGGCCCGTAAACTGTATTGATGTGTTTCGCTAGGCGGTGCGCCGTGGTGAAATCAGGTGATTTAAGATTCAACCAAATACTGCCGTCGGCGGTCATCGCACTGGGCGCCTCGCGCTCTACAGTGGCACCGTTAGGAATGCGACCAGAGCTGGGAATGTTCACCGAGACGCGTGAACCATCTGAGCCAGCAACGCCTAAACCGCCTACTAGCAAACTGCCCTGTGCGATGGCATAGACTTGGCCGTCAGCGCCGGTCATAGGCGCCATCAACAGACTGCCGCCGCGCAAGCTGGCGGCGTTACCAATAGAAGAAACCGTTACATCTATAGCCTGACCCGGTTTTGAAAATGGTGGTAGCGATGCGTGGACGGTTACGGCCGCAACATTTTTCAGCTGGGGACTCACATCGTCAGGAATTCTTACACCAAAATTGGATAGCATGTTTTTGATGCTTTGCACGGTAAAGGGCGCCTGACTGGTCTGGTCGCCGGTTCCGTTTAGCCCCACCACCAGCCCATAGCCTACCAATTGGTTGGTTCGAACACCGGCAACATCGACCAAGTCTTTTACTCGCTCGGCGCTTGCGCAGCTTGCCCCTATGAGAAGTGTTAACAATAGAGCTGTATTTACACGCATAGTGCTTGCCTCAAAAGGGAGAGAGAACAGATTGAAAAATTCGCGCGAGCCAACCCATTTGGTTGGCATCGGCCAGTGCACCCTTGCCGCTATAGGTAATGCGGGCATCGGCAAGTTTGGACGATGGAATGGAGTTGTCGGCACCGATGTCTTCCGGGCGGATAACACCGGTTACGCGGATAAACTCTTGACCTTGATTGATGGTTACCCACTTTTCACCGCGAACCTTCAAGTTGCCATTGGACAGCACGTCAGCAACGGTTACGGTGATACTGCCCGTTAGTTTATTGCTCTGACTGCTGGTGCCTTTGCCGGCAAATTCTGCACCCGACTCTATCGACGTCTCGAGAATGGCGACGCCGTCGTTAGTAACGCCGCGGCCAAAGAGTGTCACGCCGGGAATACTGGCACTTTGGTCCTTTGCGGTCGATGTGCTGGACTGCTTGGTCGCGTCCGTTTGTTCCAGCAAGCTCACGGTAATGGTGTCACCGATTTGACGCGCCCGCCTGTCTAAAAAAAGGCTCATGTTGTGTGAGCTACTGTAAATTGAACCGCCACCGTAGGATTCTGCAGCCTGGGTCCCGCTCATGATTTCTGCGTTATCGGCGACCGGCTCTTTACCAGGCGTTGAACTGCAGGCCCACAGTTGGGTAAGCAGTAGTGCAGCGCCGACAAGCTTCGCCGCTTTTGCGAACTTAGCTGCTGTACCCGTCGTGGCTGCTTTATCAATGCCTGATAGTTTCATGTGCTAGCCGCCTTTCTTACAGATTGTTGTTCAGGTATTGCATCATTTGGTCACTGGATGAAATGGCTTTTGAGTTCATTTCGTAGGCACGCTGGGTCTCAATCATATTGACCAGCTCTTCCACGACGTTAACGTTGGAAGCTTCCAGCGAGCCCTGCATCAGGCTGCCGAGTCCAGTCAGCCCTGGCGTGCCGGTTTGTGGCGAACCGCTGGAGGCAGATTCGCTATACATATTTTCACCGCGCGGCTGCAAACCAGCCGGGTTGACGAAATCTGCCAATTGAACGCTACCAATTTGTATCGGTGAAGACTGACCGGGCACCTGTGCGCTGACAACGCCATCGGTACCAATCGAGATACTCTGGGCGCCTTGGGGCACCGTAATTCCGGGCTGCAATACATGGCCACTCGCGGTGACAATCTGACCCTGATCATCCAGTTGGAATGCACCATTACGGCTATAGGCAGCCGAGCCATCGGGTAGCGTTAACTGAAAGAAGCCGCGACCATTGATAGCCATATCTAGAGAATTTTCGGTTTGCGAAAGCGCGCCCTGGGAAAATATTTTCTCAGTCGACACCACGCGCACACCCGTACCCAGGTGTACGCCACTCGCCGACCGGGTTTGCTGCGAGGTTTGCCCGCCGACTTGACGCACATTCTGGTAGAGCAGATCTTCAAAGGCCGCCCGCCCCTTTTTGAAACCCGTGGTATTGGCGTTGGCGAGGTTGTGGCTCACCACTTGCATACGAGTTTGTTGGGCGTCGAGGCCGGTTTTTGCAACCCACAGAGACGGATTCATAGATTGTACTCCTTTGTGTTAAACACTTTATTCAAGCCGCATTAGACGGCTGCCAGCATCGGCAAGTTCGCCGGCCGTACTCATCATTTTGACTTCCATTTCAAAGGCGCGTGAGAGGCTGATCATATTGACCATTGCATCAACGGCATTGACGTTGGAGGATTCAAGCGCGCCGGATATCAGTGAGATCTCAGCCGATGCAGTACCGGCACTACCGTCACGTTGGCGGATCAAACCGTCCTGGCCCTTGCTAATTTGGTTTTCATCCAGATTGACCATGCGTATGCGGTCAATAACAATCTGCGTATCAGGTCCCTGGCCAAGCGGCACGATAGACACCGTACCGTCGCTACCAATACTGAGACTTTGGTGTTCCGGCAACGCCAGCAAGCCGCCGTCACCGAGAATTTGCTGTCCCGCACCGTTGGTCAGTAAACCGTCGGCCGAGATCCGCAAATCACCCCTACGGGTATAGGCTTCACCGCCGTCTTCGGTGCTGACGGCAAACCAGCCGTCGCCGTTGATAGCGATATCCAGAGGATTGTCGGTGGTTTGAACTGCGCCGGCGCTGACGTCAACACTCTCACCACCGAGAACAGCATTGGCGCGGGTAGCCAGACCGGGGCCCTCTACTTCCTGAGTGAAGAGACTGTGAAAATCTGCGCGAAAGCCAGCGGTACTAGCATTAGCGAGATTGTTCGCATTGGTCGCCTGAGCCAACTGCAGGTGCTTGGCGCCGGTCATTCCCAAATACAGCATCTTATCCACAGTCGTTAGCCCTCAGCGAATTAACGGATGTTAAGAATGGCTTGCGAAATCTGATCAGCGGTTGAGATCATTTTCGCATTAGCCTGGAAGTTGCGCTGGGCCGTGACCATTTGCACCAACTCGGCCGATAGGTCGACATTGGAATTTTCTAGCGCGCTGGATTGAATCAGGCCAAAGCTGGAGGTACCTGGCTCGCCTAAGCGCGGTCCGCCGGCGCTAAAAGTCTCAGCCCAGGTGTTACCGCCCATTTGCTGCAAACCCTGCGGGTTGTTGAATTGCGTCAGCGAAATCCGCCCTAACTGCTCGCTGGCCTGATTGCTGTATCTGGCCGACACCACGCCGGTTGGATCAATATCGAGACCGGTGAGAATACCCGACTCAAAACCGTCTTGAGCGAGATTACTAACCGCAAACTCGTTACCAAACTGGGTAGAGTTATTAAAATCAAAAGTCAGATTCAAATCCGCGGCACCGGTACTAGGTGTATACGGAGGATAAGTAATAATCCCGTTGGCCGGTGTTTGTAGCAAACCGGCGCCGTCAAATACCAGCGAGTTTGGGCCACCCACTGCGCTACCATCGACAAACAGGTGCTGAGCCCAGGTGTTGGGCGCCGCGTCTTTGACAAAATAGGTGGTTGCGGTGTGCGCAGCCCCCTGAGAATCGAACACACTCAATGAGGTTGAGTGGTTGAAACTGTTCAAATCGGTGGGGCTAAACACCGCTGTCGACGGCACCGGTGCACCGGAAGGCATATTAAGAGCGATATCGGCAGTGGTGGTTGCCCGCGGCGGAAAGGCAGCGTTTTCCAGCTGCAAATCTTGCAGTGTTCCGGTTGAGAAGCCGCCGACCCCGGTAGAGGGAAATATCTGCAAACGGTTTAGATCGGCATTCACGACAAAGCCATCTTTGTCGAGGCTAAAGGCTCCGGCTCGGGAGTAGACCAGTCCGTTATCGCTAGCCAAGGTGAAAAAACCATCGCCGTTTATCGCAAGGTCTAGACTGTTGTTAGTGAGTGACACATTGCCTTGGGAAAACTGTTGGTTTACTTTCGCTAGCTTGACACCCGAGCCTACCGAGGTGGCCGAGGCATCCGTTAGCGAACTGGCAAAGACATCAGAAAACTCTGAACGCGAACGTTTGAACCCGGTGGTTCCCACGTTGGCGATGTTGTTTGCCGTGACATCCAAATGTTTGGAAGCCGCATTCAATCCTGTCAGTGCAATATCAAAACTCATAATACGACTCCTTCAATGGTCGAAAAATAATGTGCTGTTGGGCTTTCTTAAAAATCAAAAGTTACTGGCTAATCGATTTCACATCCGAGAGTTTGAAACTGCCCAGACCCTCTAATTCAACTTCGGCGTTACCACCGCCTGACTGCAGGCTAACGCTATTAATTTTCGCTTGTACAAGGTTGCTCAGTCCCGCCTGGCCTTCACCATCGAAATAGCTGGCGCGCACTTTGTAATTCCCTGGCGGCACAATCGTTCCACTAGCGTCGCGACCATCCCACTGGTAAGAAACGGCGCCAGCTGTTTGCGGCCCAAGCTGCAGGAGTCTGGCGGTTTCGCCATTTGGCCTGAGAATTTCAACCTGAACACTGGAACTGCTACTGGGCAATTCGAGGCGACCGGCTATGTCCGATTGGCCATCAAAAGGCAGACTATTACTGGCAACCAGCGCTGAGCGATCGACCAGCGTAGCGGCATTTAGCATTTGTGAGGACGTCAGTGAATCTGCCAGGCTGGACATCGACTGGTTGATCTCGCCGATCCCGGTCACCGTACTGAACTGCGCCATTTGGCCGAGAAACTCTGCATTATCCAAAGGTTCAAACGGGTCCTGATTTTTCATCTGCGCCAGCATTAACTTCATAAAGTCATTTTGGTTGAGGTCATCACTGCCGACCCTTGAATTCGCCGCGTTAAGGGCTTGAACGTCACTGATTGTTCGTAATTCCATTATCTAGGCTCCCGCTAGCGGCCGAGTTGCAGAGTGCGCAACATCAGGGTTTTGGATGTACTGAAAATTTCAGCATTATTCTGAAACGATCGGGACGCAGAAATCATATTGGCCATTTCCTCGACACCGTCGACATTGGATAAGTAGACAAAACCTTCCTGATCAGCCAGTGGGTTGCCTGGCTCATAACGCTTTTCGATCGCCGCATCACTTTCGGTAATACCTTTGATTTCCACCCCGCCCACCTCACCGGCATCGCGAAGCAGTGTTGCAAATACGGGGTGTCGTGCGCGGTAGGCTTCCCCTTCCGACGACGCCACCGTATTGGCGTTGGCCATATTGCTGGCGGTGGTATTCAGCCTCACCATCTGCGCGTTCATTGCCGATCCGGCGATATCCAAGACCTTGAACATAATTATCGACCTCCGGTCAGTGCGGTTTTGATTCCTTTAAATTTACTACCCAGCATAGTGAGCGTGGCCTGGTAGCGAATGGCGTTGTCGGCGAATTTAGCCTGCTCGACGTGCATCTCTACAGTGTTACCGTCTATGCTGGACTGGTATGGGTTTCTGTATTTGAGTGAGGGATCTGCGGCAGTCATGGTGTTTTTGGTTGCTATATGACTGCCGTGTGTTTGTTGGGTAGAGAGCTGGCGCGTCGACGAGCCCTGGGCATCGGCCAAGGCCTGCTTAAAGTCGAGATCGCGCGCTTTGTAGCCGGGGGTGTCGCCATTTGCCATATTCGCGCCAAGAATTTCAGTACGGCGGGCACGGTTATAGAGTGCCTGCTCGTGAACGCCTAACGCTGTCTGAAAGTTAATTGGCATATGATTTACCTAATGTCGTCCTAAAGTTATTTCTTCTTCGGTCGATAACACCAAAGCAATCTACGTGCCAGTTTATTATTTTGTTTAATTTCAATGGCTTGGCGCAACAGTGACAGAAAACTGCCACTTTGTTTGCCGCTTTGGTGGCAAGTTCTTGCCGTTTTGACGGTAATTACCCCGCCTTTACATCCCCAGCTCGACACATCGCGTCCAATTTAGCTGGCACAGTTATTGCTGAACATCCTGACATAGACAAATTATTGACGGGCCGACTTTCATACCGCGGCAGAACCAAACCACAGTGTGTAGAGGACGAGGATGATCACAGCCAGCAACAAGATGCCTAAGCCCTTAGCCCGCTATGCCCGCTATTTTGCTGTGAATGCTTTCAAGGCAGCGTTTGGGGTTTGCGGTTTGCTTGGCCTACTGGTGGGCGGTTCGCCTACTTATAGCTCCGAGTTGCAAAGCCAAGCAAGCATTCGAAATACCGCAAAGCGCTTTATTGAGGAGCGGCACCCTTGGCAAAACATGGAATCACGCATTAACGTGGCGAAACTCGATTCGCGCAGCCGCCTGCCAAAGTGCCGTAGCGCACTTCAGGCTTTTTTACCCAGCGGCATTCGCGTAAGTCACCGTACGACGGTAGGGATCCAATGCCCTGATAGTAAAGGCTGGAAGGTCTACCTACCGGTAACCGTCAGTGCAGTGGCGCTTGTTTTGGTCGCTACGCGGCCACTTGCACCGAATACCGAATTGACCCGTGCCGACGTACAGCGCGTGAAACGTGACGTTGCTTCTTTGGGATACGGTTATGTCAGCTCGATTGAAGGTGACGGCGGCTACCGCACAAAACGCTCCATCGCTCAGGGCGCAGTCATCACGCCGGTTATGGTTGAGGCTGCCGTCATGATACGGCGGGGCCAGAAAGTGACGTTGATCTCGAGTACCGGACCTGTTGCCGTGTCGATGGCTGGTGTCGCAGGTGATGACGGCTCTTTGGGCAGCCGCATAAAAGTACGCAACGTCAATTCAGGCCGCATAGTTGAAGGTATTGTGCGCTCGGCAGAAACTGTCGAGATCGCGCTGTGAGGCTAAGCCATATTGAGCACTTTAAGCTAAAGTTTTCCATTCATTGGCCGATATTCAACCTGCAGAGGCATATTTTCGGCGATGAGCAATAGTTTTAACAGGATTTAAACATCAGAAGGTAGTTCAGTCATGGTAGATAAAATAGACAGCAGTGGTATTCAGCCAAGACGGCCCGAAGTCACAGCGGGAAAGGTATCGGAAGCTAGCGCGGGTGGTCGACCTCAAGTATCGGAGATACCAGCAGTTAACCCCTTTGAGTCACGTGAGCTGAGCAGCACCTCCACTTACGAGCAGCTGAAACAGCGCGTGAATGACAGCGACAGCGTTGATCGTCAGAAAGTTGAGGACATCAAAGCGGCGCTTAAGCGCGGTGAATTTACCATTGACGTCAGCCGCGTTGCCAACGCCGTGGTTGAACTCGAACACCTTCTCGCCAGTTAATTAAAACCATGCTCACGCCGAATAAGGATGCCCGCCATGCAAGAAACATCTGAAATCGTCGACCTGACTCGGGATATAATCACGGCCATTCGTCAATTCGAAAGCTTGCTACACGAAGAAGCCAGCGCCCTCGAACTGATAACTAGAGACGGGCTGATTGAAATTGCCGAACGCAAAACCCGTTACGCCGACCACCTTGACAATTTAGTGAAGCGCCGCGCAAAATTATTGCACGCGCTAGGCGTTCAAGACGGCAATGAACGCGATTTGGTCAACGTCTTAAACAATGGCGATCAGGGTCGTCAAATTACGCGCGATTGGACCGAAGCCGTTCGCCGGCTCCGCGAATGCAAATTATTGAACGACATAGCGGGAGCCACGATTCAGGCGCAAACTCGCTATATGCGGCGCGGTCTGGAAATCATCAATGGTTCGCCCGCGAAGAATAGCTATGGCCCGGCTGGCGATTTCGTTGGCGAACAAGCCTACGCCAAGGAACTAGGCACCGCATGAGCTGAGCATCTATTTCAGGCTGTGCTTTATTGAACCGCGCGTGTCAAGCTATCGGCACTAGTTCGTCGGTGAAGGTATGATCACCAATGCAGCCTATCCTGCAGCTTAGCGTCACACGAATTTTATTTCTGGCCATCGCCTACTATGTACTGGCGCAGCTAGTGCTCTTGCTCGCCATAGCGCCAGGGTATGCAACTGCTATCTGGCTACCCTCAGGACTTGCGATAGCGGCCGTGTTGCTCTGGGGCTACCCCTTGATAGCGGGTGTTTTTCTCGGCTCATTCGCAGTCAATCTCGGGATACGCGACCCCTTGGCCGAACTCGAATTACCGGCTATAGCGCTCCCCGCGGCCATTGCCTGCGGCTCGGCCCTACAAGCCGCGCTCGGCAAGTGCCTCGTTGAACGATTCTGTACTGTGCCTTGGACCCTCCGCAAACTGTCTCAAACACTTTGGCTTGTAGGTTTGGGCGGCGCTGTCGCCTCAATCGGTTCGGCAAGCGTGCGGGCGAACAGTCTGCTGTACTTTGGTTTGCTCCAACCCCAGCATTTGGCGATATCTGGCTTACGTGGTGGCTAGGCGATTCGTTAGGCGTGTTGGTTTTTACGCCGCCACCACTAATCTCGCATGAAGAAAACACATTAGTCAGCGTACGGCGCAAACTCACCATCGCGATACCCATGCTGGTCATTTTCTTGTGCATGGCTTCTCTTTATGCGGCTGGCAAAAAGGACGTACGGCATCATCTTCAGAGCCAACTTAAATCGGAGGCCAGTATTGCCGACGCCTTTCTTCAGAAAATCATCAGTCAGAAAAAAGGTGTTTTGCATGGTGACGCCGGATTTATTCGGGCATCCGATCACGTTAATCACAAGAATTTTTCGACAAGCAGGTATTTGAAGAAACAGTGCGCTTTGAGCGCTCCGGCAAAACCTACTGGTTTACCAATCGCAAAATCCCGATAGAGGACCCAATAAGCGGCGACGTAAAATATATTCTCGGTCTGGCCGAGGACATTACGTCCCACAGAGCGGCTGAACGCAGTCTTGAGGATTCCCGACAACGAATGAGCCGCATTCTCGAGAATGTGGGCGAAAGCATCTATGGCATCAACGCCGCTGGCGACCTGACGTTTATCAATCAGGCCGCAACGGATACTCTTGGCTACACAGAGAGCTATGCGCTCGGGCGACATGCGCACACGCTGCTTCATCACCATAGTAAGAGCGGGCAACTTTTTGCCTTGGGAAAGTGTTCTATCAATCAGACCTTAATGACCGGTAAAAGCTATCGCATCGACGATGAAGTGTTCTGGAAAGGCGATGGCACGTCTATGGCTGTCCAGTACGTTAGCACGCCGATTATTGAAGAACACAAGGTTGTCGGTGCGTTTGTTGTCTTCAGCGATATATCCAAGCGGATCGTGTTGGAGCGTCTGCAGTTGGAGCAAACACGGCGCATTGAGCAGATCAACGAGGAGCTGGAGGAATTCAGCTATGTCGCGAGCCATGATATTCAGGAGCCCTTGCGAGCGTTAAATTGTTTTTGTGATTTTCTCACAGAAGATCTGGGAGATGAATTGTCATAGAGTGCGGCGACGGATCTTCGCTACATCCAGGAAGCTGCTCGGCGCATGACGAGCTTGATCAGCGACATGCTCGAATTTTCCCGGACAGGTCGCAGCGACATTGATCTAAAACCGGTCAACCTTGAAGGCTGCCTAACTCAGGTTTACGATGGCCTCCGGCTGCTGATTCGTTAACAGCAAGCAAAGCTTGACCATTGGCCCACTGCCCATGGTGATGGGTGACGCCAGTAGTCTGGTGCGCATATTCCAGAACCTTATTGAAAATGCCATCAAGTTTTGTGACGACCGAGCGCCTGTTATCTCGGTGACAGAGCTGGAAAATAACGGTCAGTTCGTCACCGTGGTGGTCACTGATAATGGCATCGGCATAGAGGAGCATTTTATCAATCAAATATTCGGTGCCTTCGAGCGCTTGCACAACGACGAAGACTACACTGGATCAGGAATTGGCCTGGCGGTTGTCAAAAAGCTGGTTGAACTCCACGGCCGCAAAATATGGGCAGAGTCTACCATCGGCGAAGGTAGCCGCTTTTACGTCAGATTACCGCTCGAGTCTCGCCATTTTTAATCTCTTATAAACAAGGAGATAGCGCTTGTATTTAGGTGCTATTGTAGATTTCTGATACACTTGCATCTGCTCCTAGATGGAGTACTTGCCCTGCCTAAGGGTGCGGGCTCAACACCTTAGATGACCGCGTAGGTTATCAAGGCTACTATAGCGACTGCTGACTGAAGTAAACACTGGCCCATGATGACCCCAAAAACTGCTTTTGCCTCCAAGCCGACAACTGCCACCCTACTTTTCCTGCTGTTAAGTTACCTCCCCGGTGCAATGGCGCTGGTGACAGCGAAATCGCCGTTGCAGTCTACTGCCGTGCAAAACCAGACCGCGAAAATGGTTGTTAAGCAACTGGAGCAGGAACACTACCTCAACATGTTGTTGGACGACGCGGTATCCTCGCGTTTGCTCGATCGCTATATCAAGGTGCTGGACCCCGGCAAACTGTTTTTCCTGCAATCAGATATCGTAGAATTTGACCGTCTGCGCAGTCAGCTCGATGACGAGTTAAAGCGCGGCGAGCTGGTAAGCGGTTTTGCGATTTACAATCGCTACCACAAGCGTATGACCGAGCGCTTACAGCGCAGCATCGCTGTATTGCCAGACATGATAAAAAACTTCGACTTCAAGCAAGACGAAGACCTTATTATTGACCGCGACGCCCTACCCTGGCCGACTAATGCCAAGGCCGCCGATGATATTTGGCGCCAGCAGATTAAAAACCGAGTGCTCTCTTTGAAGCTCAGCGGCAAAGAGGAAAAAGACATTCAAGAGCTCTTGCTCAAGCGCTATAGCAATCAGTTAGCGCGCGTCACGCAGTCAACCGGCGACGATGTTTTTCAATACTATATGAATGCCTTAGCCTCGCTCTACGATCCGCACACCGACTATTTCTCGCCGCGAATATCTGAAAACTTCCAAATCAATATGAGCCTAAAGCTCGAAGGTATTGGCGCGGTGCTGCAAGCCGATGACGAATATACAAAAGTTGTGCGGCTTGTGCCTGCGGGACCCGCTGACAAAAATGGACAGCTGCAACCCGCCGATCGAATCATCGCCGTAGCCGAAGGGAAGTCTGGCGAATTCAAGGACGTCATCGGCTGGCGCCTCGACGATGTGGTTGATCTCATTCGCGGCCCCAAAGGCACCTTTGTGAAATTGCAGATTCTCCCCGCCGTTTCCCAGGGTGAAGAGGCTCGTAAGACGATTACCATTGAGCGCAATGAAGTAAAACTGGAAGAACAGAGCGCCCAGAAAAAGATGATCCAAGTCTTCCGCGATAGCAAGATCGTCAAGATCGGTGTCATCAGCATCCCGGCCTTCTATCTCGATTTCGAGGCCTTGCGGCGCGGCGATCCCGACTTTCGCAGCTCTACCCGCGATACCCAGCGATTGATGAACGAACTGCTGGCTGACGGCGCTGAGGGTATTGTGATTGACCTGCGCAATAACGGCGGCGGTTCGCTTGCTGAGGCAAATGCGCTTACCGGATTATTTATCGAAAATGGCCCAACGGTGCAGATACGTTTTGCCAATGCGTGGGTAAAACGCGAAGGTAAGCGCCGCAGCAGTGACTACTACGAAGGCCCGCTGCTGGTATTGATAAATAGAATGAGCGCCTCGGCCTCGGAAATTTTTGCCGGTGCCATACAAGACTATAAGCGCGGTCTGGTCATTGGTAATCAGTCCTTTGGCAAGGGCACCGTACAGTCAATCAACCCCTTGCAGCACGGTCAGTTGAAAATAACTGAATCCAAGTTCTATCGCATATCTGGCGAAAGTACTCAGCACAATGGCGTTATACCCGACATTGAGTTTCCGGCGATTTACGACAAAGAACTGGTTGGCGAAAGTACACTCGATAACGCACTCGCTTGGGACACTATCGCGCCGGTGTACCACGACACCTATTACGACCTGGCAGCCGCCCTGCCTAAATTACGCGCCGAGCATAAGAAGCGTATTCTGAAGGACCCTGATTTCCAGTTTCTGACCGAGCAGCTAGTACAGATGGACGAGCTCCGCAACATTAAGACACTGTCGCTGAATAAAGCCGTGCGCAGCCTTCAGCGCGACGAGCGCAAAAAGGTACAACTTGTTATCGAAAACAAAAGGCGTGTCGCCAAAGGTCTGGAGCCGATCGAAAAATTAGATGCTGAGTTTGACGATCCCGAGGCGAAGGCCAGCGAGGATAGCGCCAACAAAGACGGCAGCAAGGATAAAAAGGACGCGGAAAAACCTGACCCACTATTGGTTGAGGCCAGTCAAATTCTGGTCGACACGATGCCTATTTTCCAGAAGCCGGAAGTAGCTGAGACTGCAAAATAAGTATCTGCTGCGGCTGAAGGCCCGAATAAGACTCTTGCGTCAGCGCGGCCCGCGAAGGGCGTATTGCCCCGCGCGCGCTCAACGCTAGTTTCGAGTAGCCGATCTCATGGTAACGAACTCTTCGGCTACCGAGGGGTGTATGCCAATCGTGTTATCAAAATCTGCTTTGCTAGCCCCCATTTTTACCGCAACGGCTATCCCTTGCATAACCTCTGCGGCGTCGTCACCCACAACATGGGCACCCACTACCCTATCGCTTTCAAGCTCGACGAGTAGCTTTAGAAATACTTTGCCGCTGTGATCACCCAAGGTGTGCTTGAGGTGGCGAAAGCGTGAGGTATATACGGCAATTTTAGCGTAGCGTTCTCTCGCCTGCTCTTCCGACAGCCCTACGGTGGCAACGTTCGGATGGCTAAAAATGGCGGTGGCGATGTGATCGTAGTTCAGCTCGCGCTGTTCCGCGTTAAACAGATTGGCCGCCAGTGTCATGCCTTCGGCCAGCGCAACTGGGGTCAGTTCAATACCGCCAGTGACATCGCCCAAGGCAAAAATACCGGTTTCCGAGGTCTGGAATTGCTTATCGACAGAGATGTAGCCTTTGTCGTCGAGCTGCACATTAACAGTCTCCAGCCCCAAACCTTCCAGCAAAGGCTTGCGACCGGTCGCATACAGCACCAAGCCGGTCTCCATTTCCTCGCCGTTGGTCAGAAAAAGTTTGAATGCGTCGCCAGTTTTTTCAATCCGCTCAACATTCAGATCAAAGCGCACATCGACACCGGTGGCACGCATTTCTTCAGCCAGTATTTCCCGCACCTCATTATCGAAGCCGCGCAAAAACAGTGGCCCGCGATACAATTGGGTCGTGTTCACGCCGAGGCCATTCAGTATACTGGCAAACTCGCAGGCGATATAACCTCCGCCCACCACAACTGCCGACTGTGGCAGCGTATCTAGATAGAAAATTTCATTCGAAGAGACAGCGTGTTCGCTGCCCGGAAATTCAGGGATGGATGGCCAGCCACCAACGGCCAGTAGAATATTTTTACAGCGATACTCACGACCATTTACAGCGACCGTGTTAGGGCCGAGTACTTGGGCGTGCCCTTCAAGTAGTTTGACTCCGGCATTTTCCAGCAAAGAACCATAAATGCCGTTCAGACGCTGAATTTCCCGGGTTTTATTGTCGCGCAAGGTCGGCCAGTCAAATTGTAGCGGCGCGGCGCTCCAGCCAAAAGAAGCGGCATTGTGGAGGTCCGCAGCAACATGCGCGGCATAACTGAATAGTTTCTTGGGCACGCAGCCTACATTGACGCAAGTACCACCGAGATAGCGCTCTTCCGCTATGGCGACCTTGGCGCCGTAGCTGGCCGACATACGGGCAGCACGAACGCCACCGGAGCCCGCTCCAATCACAAATAAATCGTAGTCAAATTTCATTATGTATCCTTTTGTTCGCTCGGCTCGTACCAGGCTAACTGCTCGCGCAATTTAACAACTTCACCGATGATAATCAGGGTCGGACCAACGATATGTTCAGATTCAACTAACGCTGGCATGTTCGCCAAGTTGCCAACCAGAACGCGATGATTCGGTGTTGTGCCTTGCTGGATTAACGCGATGGGGGTGTTAGCTGCGCGGCCATGCGCCATCATTTCCCGGCAAATAATGGGAAGCCCCATCAAGCCCATATAAAAAACAATCGTTTGCTGGGTGTGAACCAATTCACTCCAGGGTAAATCCATCGTGCCGTCTTTCAGGTGGCCAGTCACAAACCGCACCGACTGGGCGTGATCGCGGTGGGTTAGCGGTATGCCTGAATAACTCGCGCAACCGGCGGCGGCAGTAATGCCGGGCACAACTTGAAAGGGGATTTTTTCGGCGGCCAGACCGGCAATTTCTTCACCACCTCGCCCAAAAATAAAGGGATCGCCGCCCTTCAACCTCAGCACTCGCTTGCCCTGCTTTGCTAAATCAATCAACAATTGGTTAATGTCGCCCTGCGGCATGCTGTGCTGGGAGCGCGCTTTGCCGACATACATTTTCTCCGCATCTTTGCGGCACAGATCAACAATTTCAGTGGCCACCAGGCGATCGTAGAGCACAACGTCGGCCTTCTGCATAAGGCGCAACGCTTTAAACGTCAGCAAATCCGGATCGCCCGGCCCGGCGCCTACCAAATAAACTTCACCACGATGCTCAGTTTTCGGGTCGTTGATTTCTTCTTCGAGCATGGCCACAGCGGCATCGCGGCGACCGGCAAACATAAGCTCGGCAATAGGCCCCTGTAAGACCTGTTCCCAGAAATCTCGGCGGCGATCGAAGTCCGGAATTCTGGCTCGGACCTTGTTGCGAAACTGCCCAAGCAAATCGGCGAGCCGACCATAGCCTGCCGGTATGGTTGATTCCAGTTTCGCACGGAGCAGCCTTGCTAGAACGGGGCTACGACCACCGCTACTCACCGCAACTATTAGCGGTGAACGGTCAATAATAGAGGGTAATATGACGCTGCACAGTTCAGGCTGGTCGACAACATTGACCAAGATATTGCGCGCTTGCGCGCTGACGGAAACCATCCTGTTTACCTGCTCGTTGTCGGTCGCCGCTATGACCAACATTACCGCATCGAGATCACTCTCGGAAAAATCACGCTCTGATGCCTGACCTCCGCTGTCGGCGCACAACACTTTGAGCCCATCGCATATAGTCGGTGCGACCACGTGCAGCACCGCTCCAGCTCTAGCGAGTGCAGCGGCCTTGCGCAAAGCCACCGTGCCACCGCCAACAATGAGGCAACGCTTAGATTTGATACGGGTAAAAAGCGGCAAATAATCCATACTTTAGCCTGCTTTGATAAGCTCTCGCTGTTGCATATAGGGCCGCAATACTTCAGGCACTACCACGCTGCCGTCTGCCTGCTGGTAATTTTCCAGTATGGCGACCAGTGTTCGGCCAACAGCCAGTGCCGAGCCATTGAGGGTATGCAGATATTCGGGTTTACCGGTTTCCGGATTGCGCCAGCGCGCAAGCATTCGTCTCGCTTGAAAATCACCAAAACTGCTACAGGACGATATTTCCCGGTACTGATCTTGCGCGGGCAGCCAGACTTCCAGATCGTAGGTTTTTTGAGCGGAGAAGCCTATATCACCACCACAAAGCAGCACTTTGCGGTACGGCAGCTCAAGCTGCTGCAATATAGCTTCAGCGTGTCCGGTCAGTTCTTCCAGCGCATGATCTGACTCATTGGGACGAACCATACGTACCAGCTCAACTTTTTCAAATTGGTGCTGCCGAATCATGCCTCGGGTATCGCGGCCGTAGGAGCCCGCCTCGCTGCGAAAACAGGGGCTGTGGCAAACAAAAGCCAAGCCTTTATCAAGCTCAGCAACTTCTACAATGGTGTCGCGTAACAAATTAGTGACCGGCACTTCGGCGGTGGGAATCAGATAGTACTCCTGCTCCCCCTGGAGTTTGAACAGTTCTTCTTCAAATTTGGGCAGCTGGCCGGTTCCGCGTAGCGATTCGGCATTGACCATAAAGGGTACGTAGACTTCGTTGTAGCCGTGAGTCTGAGTATGGGTATTGAGCATAAATTGAGTCAGCGCCCGGTGTAGCAAGGCGATGTCGCGATGTAAGACGCTAAAACGACTGCCGGTCAGCTTACTGGCGCTTTCAAAATCTAGGCCGCCCAGGGCCTCGCCGATATCAACATGGTCTTTTACTTCAAAATCGAAGGTCTTGGGTTCACCCCAACGCATCATTTCTAGGTTGTCGGCTTCCTCGCGACCCTCGGGAACGGAATCGTCAGGGATATTGGGAATACCGAGCATTAAATCGTCTAGATTTTCCTGCGCTTGCTTGGCCTTGGTGGTTAGACTCGCAAGATCGTTTTCTATGGTCGCCAGAATGTCATTGACCTGTTTTTTTGCATCTTCTACGGCGACCCCACTTTTTATCAGCTCGCCGACTTTTTTGGATGCTTGTTTGCGATCCGCCAGTAAATTCTGGCTCTGAATGTCGGCCTGTTTACGCTGTTGGTCCAGCGCTATAAATGTGTCCACATCGAAGGTGTAAGATCGTTTTTTTAATTGTTCTGCAATGCGTGCTGGATCCTGACGCACCAGTTTAAGGTCGAGCATGAATCGTATTTCTCCGCTTTATCTCATCAGTAGCATGCCTAGACCACAGCCCAGCACACAAC
>JBLHMO010000023.1:0-29583 GCA_047622145.1 Paracoccaceae bacterium
GAGATTGTCGGCTCGGGTTAGCCATCGTGTGGACAAGAGTCGGTGACTCAAGTGAGCTGGATCTTGTCTGACGAGTTACAGCGTAGTGTACCGCCGTGCACTTGTGCGTATAATGCGCCGATAACCTTGCCGCCGACGGCAACACAGCAGTTTTAGAGACCGTATTACGTGGATGATGAGTCAGTCATAGCGGAAACCGCAGAGGAGGATCAGGTCAAGCCCGATCAGCCGCAGTCTGCGAGTACCGAAGCGCCGGGAGCCATTCAGGTTGGCGCCACCGGTGGTGCTCCCTTGACGCTTGAAGCCCTGCGTCGGGTACCGTCGCCGCAGCAGGGCGAAATGCCTTTTGCGGTTGTACTGGGTAAGGCCGTCACCGAAATCCCCAAAGACCTCTATATTCCTCCGGAAGCGCTTGAAGTGTTTCTGGAAGCCTTTGAAGGTCCGCTGGATTTGCTGTTGTACCTGATCAAGCGGCAGAATCTCGACATTCTCGAAATTGACGTCTCGAAAATTACCGAGCAGTACATGCACTACGTCAATATGATGAGCGCCTTGCAGTTCGAGCTGGCGGCGGAATATCTGTTGATGGCGGCCATGCTGGCCGAAATTAAATCGCGTATGTTGTTGCCTCGCTCGGCTGAAATCGAGGACGACGAAGATGATCCTCGCGCCCAGTTAATCCGGCGCCTGCAGGAATACGAGCGCTTCAAGAAGGCGGCGGAAGATATTGAGGAGATTCCTCGTCTTGGCCGCGATATATTTGAGGCCTCTGCGGCACCCCCTGAGCTAATCCGCGATCGCCCTGAACCCGATGTCGATATGAAAGAATTGATGTTGGCGCTCGGCGAGGTCTTGCGGCGCGCGGATCTATTTGAAAGCCACCAGATTCATCGTGAGAAGTTATCAACACGTGAGCGCATGTCCGACGTGCTGGCGCGGCTCGCTACCGATCGCTTTACCCCCTTCGTTAGTCTATTTACTGCCGAGGAAGGGCGCGTTGGCATTGTTGTTACTTTTCTGGCGATCATGGAATTGATTAAAGAATCCCTGATCGAGATCGTTCAAACCGAAGCCTTCGGGCCCATCCACGTAAAAGCCAAGTCCTGAGCATGGAAACTGAACAGTTAATTCGTATTTTCGAGGGTGCCCTGCTGGCGGCGGGCAAGCCGCTTACCGTACAGAATCTGGGTGATTTGTTCGAAGACGCAGAGCGTCCTGAAAAAGAACAGATTCGTGAAGTGCTGACACAAATCACTGAGAGTTGCGAAGGCCGCGGTTTTGAGTTGCGTGAAGTCGCCAGTGGTTTCCGTTTTCAGGTGGTCGCCGACCTTGCACCGTGGGTAGGACGTTTGTGGGAAGAAAAACCGCAGCGCTATTCACGTGCCTTGTTGGAAACCCTTGCCTTGATTGCCTACCGCCAACCGATAACCCGCGGCGATATTGAAGATATTCGCGGTGTCGCGGTGAGCACGCAAATTATTAAAACCCTGCTGGAGCGAGAATGGGTCCGGGTGGTGGGTCACAAAGACGTACCTGGTCGTCCGGCGATGTACGCCACAACTCGCCAATTTCTAGACTATTTTAATCTGAAAAATCTCGACGATTTGCCGGCATTGGCTGATATCAAAGATTTGGACACGTTGACCGGTCAGCTAGGCTTTACCGAGGCCGACGTGGTTGCAGCCTTTGGCGGGGCGGAAGTAGCCTCGCAGACTGAGACTGAGACTGAGACTGAGACTGAGACTGAGACTGAGACTGAGACTGAGACTGAGACTGAGACTGAGACTGAGACTGAGACTGAGACTGAGACTGAAGTCGCAACCGAAACCGAAACCGACACTGAGGCTGAGACTACTATCGAGATCGAGCCAGAAATTGCCGCCGCCACTGATGAAGATTTGAACCGATGAGTGATGAGAAGCTTCAAAAAGTGCTGGCACGTGCCGGTTTGGGCTCGCGTCGTGAAATGGAGCGGGCTATCGCCGATGGGCGCCTGACGGTCAATGGCAGGCCGGCCTCGTTGGGCGATCGCGTAGACGACAATGCGAGGGTTATGCTGGATGGACGGCCCATCCAGTTGACTTCAGCCGACAGCGTTCGCGGCCGCGTCCTGATCTATAACAAACCCGACAACGAGATATGTAGCCGTAAAGACCCGGAAGGGCGTCGGTCGGTATTCGAAAGTCTGCCCAAATCTCGCGGCGAGCGCTGGATCTCGGTGGGTCGTTTGGACTACAGCACCAGCGGCCTGCTGTTATTTACCTCCGATGGTGAGCTGGCTAACAAGCTGATGCATCCCTCGTCAACCATCGAGCGCGAATACCTTTGCCGGGTGCTGGGCAAGGCCACCGCAGACCAGATGCAGTGCTTGGTTGACGGTGTGATTTTGGATGACGGCGTGGCAAAGTTTACGGATGTTGTCGACGGCGGTGGTGAGGGCATTAACCGCTGGTACTACGTTGTTATTATGGAGGGCCGAAATCGCGAAGTGCGCCGCTTGTGGGAGTCTCAGGGCTTGCAGGTTAACCGCCTCAAACGCGTCCGCTACGGTCGGGTATTTTTGCCGCCGAAACTCAAGGCGGGACAGTGGATGGAGCTGCCTCCTGACGAGGTGATCAAAGTTTATGAAATGGGGGGCTTAATCGCGCCACTCAAGGCGGAGATCAAGGCCGCAGCTAAGACTGAGCCAAAATCTCGGGGCAAGCCTCAGGGCAAAGCGCAAAACAAGCCGCGTAGACCCGACAGTAACAAACCGCGTGCCAGGCCAGAAGGGCGCGCGCAGGCTGGAGCCGGGGCTGGACCTAGAGGTAAGTCAGGGGCTAAACCGAAGCGTAATTCGAAACCGCGCGAGCGCTAAAATTCCAGGGCCGCAAACCTAAGGTTAAAGCATCACTGGCGCCGAAAGAAAAAACCCGCCGAGAGGCGGGTTAAGATACTGCTTGCACGTGGAGGAAAGTGGAGTCTTGCTAGCAGGCATAGCCCTTCTGTAGGGCTTCAACTTGAGAAAAGCCATCCCACGCGTCATGGCGACCTTCGCGCCATCCGGTGAGCCAATTTTGGCGTACTACTAACTGTTGGTGAGGACACATGTCTTTGTTTTTGCCAGAAAATCCGGCTTGATACCCTTTTTGAAAAGCTCGGTCGGACATATCGCGCTTCTGTCGTCTCATAGGTGATGAATCTCCCTGATTTCGGCTTACACTGTAAAGTGTGAAAAGGTGCTGCGGGGGCTAGGCCTGACAATTTCTACGCTGTGTCTGCACCCGGCGAAGGTGCTAAAATTGCCCCCGCAGACCAACGATCTAACCAGATTCAGGCGTCGGTTACGAAGATCGATTGTTTATATGCTGCCGGTTGCTTAGGCGGAAATTGTATAAGTCACGGTTGGTGGGCGCTCTGGCTGACCAGCCCCCACAGGCGGCCACCATTTTGTTACAAACACCACAGTCCACCTTCGCATTCAAGGCAACTTGCCCCAAATCGCTCGAGGAAATTCTCGCCGACGAGCTGGTCGCGTTGGGTGCAACCGAGCCGCGCCAATCGGTTGGTGCCGTCTATTTCAATGCCAGCATGGAATGCGCCTATCGCTGTTGCCTGTGGTCGCGCTTGGCAAACCGTATCCTATTGATTCTCAGTGACTTTGAGATTGACAGTGGCGACGAGCTCTATGCCGGCGTTAAGGCTATTACCTGGAATGAGCATATGGCGGGCGACGGGAGCTTTGCCATCGATTTTAACGGCAAGGCGCACTGGTTGAATAACACTCAATTTGGCATGTTTCGCTGTAAAGACGCCATCGTCGATTATTTCAAGGATAGCGAGGACAGGCGCCCGGATATTGAGAAAACCCAACCCGATATTCGCTTGAACGTCAGGGTCAAGAAGGGCCGCGCTCAAGTGGCCTTGGATTTGTCTGGCGACAGCCTGCACCGTCGAGGCTATCGCAGCAAAGGTGGGCTGGCTCCCCTAAAGGAAAATCTGGCGGCGGCGATATTGATTCGAGCCGATTGGCCCGGTATGGCAGCCCGCGGTGGGGCGCTGATTGACCCCATGTGCGGCTCCGGTACTCTGATCATTGAAGGCGCCTGGATGGCCATGGATATCGCGCCGGGCTTGTTGCGCCGCCGCTGGGGATTTGATCGCTGGCTGGGCCATGTGCCGGCACTTTGGGACGCCTTGCGTGAGGAGGCCAAGACTCGCCGCAGCGCTGGCTTGGACCGGCAGTGGCCGGAAATCCGAGGTTACGACGCCAGTGCCAGCGCGATAGCTATGGCCGAGGAAAACATTGAAGATGCCGGTCTCAAGGGCCGTGTGCGAGTACTGCGCAAGGAACTGTCTGATTTTGTTAAGCCCACCCACGCCGAGTTAAGCACGGGTTTGATTCTGACCAATCCGCCCTACGGGGAACGCTTGGGCGACGAAAGTTCGCTGGTGCATTTGTACCGTTACCTCGGCGAAGCCTTCAGCCGCGATTTTATTGGCTGGCGTGCGGGTGTTTTTACCGGCAATCCTCACCTCGGCAAGGCCATGCAATGGCATAGTCACCAGCAGTACAAAATGCTTAACGGCTCGATTGAATCGCGCTTGCTGCTGTTTGAACTGAGTGAAGGCAATCGCGTGCAAAAGCGATCCTCCGACGTTCGCTCTGGCGAGGCTGTAGAAAGCAGTTTGCCTTTAAGTGCGGGCGCAAAAATGTTTGCCAACCGCATTGTTAAAAACCAGAAAAAACTGGATAAGTGGCTGAAGAAAGAAAGTATCACTTGCTACCGTCTGTATGACGCGGATATGCCCGAATACGCCGTGGCGATAGATCGCTACGGCGACTGGTTGATGGTGTCCGAGTACGCCGCGCCAGCGACGATCGCGGAAGAAAAAGCAGAAACGCGTTTGCGCGACATTATGACCGCACTGCCCAGCGCCACCGGCGTACCTGAAAAGCGCATTGTGCTAAAGCAGCGACGACGCCAGCGCGGTAAGGAGCAGTATCAGCGCCAGCAGCGCAGTAACCAGATGATCACTGTGCAAGAAGGGCAGGCGAAACTGCTGCTCAATCTTCAGGATTACCTCGACAGCGGTTTATTTATCGATCACCGCAGGGTGCGGCTGGAGATCGCCCAGCGCGCCAAGGGTCTAACCTTTTTGAATTTATTTGCCTACACCGGCGCAGCCTCGGTGCATGCGGCCCTTGGCGGCGCCAAGTGGACCACCAGTGTCGATTTGTCACCGCGCTATATGCAGTGGGCGCGCGAGAACCTGTCGCTAAACGGCATGAGTGAGGCACGGCACCACACTATTCAAGCCGACTGTATGGAGTGGCTGCACAATAACGATAAGGGCTTTGATTTGATACTGCTCGATCCGCCCACGTTTTCCAATTCCAAGCGAACCGATACCGTATTAGATACCCAGCGCGATCATGGTGAATTGATCGAGTTGTCGATGAAGTCGCTTAACCCCAACGGTTTGCTGATATTTTCAACCAACCGCCGCGACTTTAAATTTGACCCTGCAGTGAGTGAGAAGTTCGAGGTGGAAGACAGAACGCAGTGGTCATTGGACGTGGATGTACAGCGCCACGGTAAACCCATTCATTACTGTTGGTTTATCCGCGCTAAATCCTAGCGAGAGCTAAAAAGAAATACGCCGGCGCATTGTCGTGTGAAAGTTTAATAATGTGTTTTTCTAGCTCTGCCGGCGTGGCGGTAGCCCTGTGTGCTGGGTTAGCATTCGATTCTTAGCAGGCTTACTAGGCTTACTAGGCTTTCCGGGCTTGCCGTTTTTCGGGCGCCATCCTGCGGGCTGTCGCGGTGGTATCAAATGCTTTTTGCTAAAGCCAATCAGGTCGGCGCGGCCCATGCTTTTCAGGGTGTCGCGAAGTAGCTCCCAGTTTTCTGGGTCATGGTAGCGTAGAAAGGCTTTGTGCAGACGGCGTTGTTTCAGGCCCTTGGCGGTGAGTACCTTCTCGGTATCGCGGCCCACTTTTTTCAGTGGATTACGCTCGGAATAATACATCGCAGTCGCGTTCGCCATTGGCGATGGATAGAAGGCCTGCACCTGATCTGCGCGAAATCCGTTTCCTTTTAACCACAGCGCCAGCTGCAGCATATCCTTGTCGGTCGTGCCCGGATGCGCGGCAATAAAGTAGGGGATTAGATACTGCTCTTTGCCTGCTTCTTTGGAGTATTTGTCGAACAGTTTTTTGAAGGCGTCGTAGCTGCCTACACCGGGCTTCATCATCTTCGACAGCGGACCGGCTTCCGTATGCTCCGGAGCAATTTTCAAATAGCCGCCAACATGGTGGGTTACCAGCTCTTTCACGTATTCTGGTGTTTTTACCGCTAGGTCGTAGCGCAGCCCGGACGCGATAAGTACCTTCTTGACGCCTTTGACGCTTCTAACATCGCGATACAGGTCTACCAGCGGTAGCTGGTCGGTGTTGAGGTTTTTGCAGATGCTGGGATACACACACGACAGCCGCCGGCAATTTTCTTCAATGGTTTTGCTTTTACAATTCAGGCGCCACATGTTGGCGGTAGGGCCGCCCAGGTCGGAGACAACACCGGTAAAGCCAGGCGTTTTGTCGCGCATGGATTCGACTTCGCGCACGATGGAGTCGTGGGAGCGGCTCTGAATGATTCGTCCTTCGTGCTCGGTAATGGAGCAAAAACTACAGCCGCCAAAACAGCCGCGCATGATGTTGACCGAAAAGCGGATCATGTCGTAGGCCGGGATTTTTGCGGTGCCGTACAGCGGATGTGGTTTGCGCTGATAAGGTAGCTCAAATACGGCGTCGAGTTCTTCTGTGGTCAGTGGAATCGGCGGTGGGTTCAACCAAACGTCCCGGTCGCCATGCGCCTGAATTAAGGGCTTAGCGTTGCCAGGGTTGGTTTCAAGGTGCAGTACTCGCGCGGCGTGGGCGTACTGCACCGGATCAGATTTGACGGTTTCATAGGCAGGTAGACGAATTACGCTCTTCTTGCGATCAACACCCTGTTTACGGGCGCTCAGTGGGTCGATAATTTTGACGGCCTGTATGGCGTCAGGATCACTGTCTTCTTCTTGCTGAGTTTTGCAGGCCTCGGTTTCAGTGGTCACGATATAGGGGTTGGTAAGCGGTGCAACCGGCCCGGGCGTATCTACCGACGAGGAGTCGATTACCGTCCAGCCGTCGGGCACGCGTTTTATAACAAAAGCCGTGCCGCGCAAATCGCGGATTTCTCGCAGATTTTCGCCTGCGGCGGCGCGATGGGCGATAGCGACGATCGCGCGCTCGGCATTGCCGAAAACCAAAAGGTCGGCGCGGGAATCGAGCAAAATGGAGCGGCGGACCTTGTCGCTCCAGTAGTCGTAATGGGCGATGCGCCGCAGGCTGGCTTCAATGGAACCAACCACTATCGGAACATTTTTATAGGCTTCGCGGCAGCGCTGGGAATACACCACCACGGCGCGATCAGGGCGCTTGCCGCCTTCGTTGTCGGGGCTGTAGGCATCGTCGTGGCGCAGGCGCCGGTCGGCGGTGTAGCGATTGATCATCGAATCCATATTGCCGGCCGCCACGCCGAAGAATAGATTGGGCTCGCCCAATATCTTGAAAGGCTCCGCCGATTGCCAGTCGGGTTGGGCGATGATGCCCACTCTAAAGCCTTGAGCCTCGAGCACGCGACCGACCACCGCCATGCCGAAGCTGGGGTGATCTACGTAGGCGTCGCCAGTGACCAGAATGATGTCACAGCTGTCCCAGCCCAGTTCATCCATCTCCTGACGGGACATGGGCAGATAGGGAGCGGGGCCAAAGCACTCTGCCCAGTACTTACGATAACTGAACAAGGGTTGGGGGGATATTTCCTGAGACATGGGGGCCACGGCGCGCAGAGCAAAAAGTAGACACGGATTATACGCCATCACGGGCTTAAAATCCTTGCTTGCGGGTCCTCTAGTCGGCTAAATAGGCGCTAAAATCAAAAATCGACTATTGGAGCCTTGGCGATGGAGTGGTTTGATGCATCGATAGCGTACTGGCACTGGCTGGTACTTGGACTGGTGCTGATCGCGCTTGAGATTTTCACCGCTGGCTTCGTGCTACTGTGGCTGGGTGTTAGCGCGCTGATGGTGGGGGTAATCAGTTTTGCCATTGAAATCAGTTTTACCAGCGAATTATTGATTTGGACGCTATTGTCGATCTCAGATTTGTTTGTCTGGTTTAAGTTTATCCAACCACGCTTTCGCGACAAAACGCTATCCGGAATGTCCCGTGAGGCGGTGGTGGGACAGGTGGGCATGGTCATTCAGGCTAATGCGGGCGAACGTGGTCGCATGCGTTTTTCGATGCCGGTACTGGGAAGCGACGAATGGGCTTTTATTTGCCAAGAGCCAGCGAGCGTGGGCGATCGCGTCACGGTCATCGATGTGTCTGGAAATACGCTGGTGGTTTCTAAACCCCAGTCACTAAACAGTTAGCACAGGAGATAAGAATGGAAGGTTTAAGCGTCGTCATCACCATGGCCATTGTCGCCATCGTTGCACTGACCAATACCGTAAAAATTGTACCTCAGGGCTCCAAACATATTGTGCAGCGCTTGGGTAAGTACCATGTGTCTATGAATCCCGGTTTGAACTGGGTGATTCCCTTTATCGACAAAGTGGCCTTTAAAGTGACCACTAAAGACATCGTGCTGGATATTCCCTCGCAAGAGGTAATCACCCAGGACAACGCCGTCATCATTGCGAACGCCGTTGCCTATATCAATATTGTGTCGCCGGAAAAGGCTGTGTATGGGGTCGAGAATTACACCATCGCCATACAGAACTTGGTGCAGACGGCGCTGCGCTCGATTGTCGGTGAAATGTCCCTAGACGCTGCGCTGTCTTCGCGCGATCAGATTAAGGCCAAATTGAAAGCGGGCATCTCTGACGATATCTCCGACTGGGGCATTACCATGAAAACCGTCGAGATTCAGGATATCAATCCGTCTCCGACGATGCAGCATGCGATGGAAGAGCAGGCTGCGGCAGAGCGTCAGCGCCGCGCCGCGGTAACCCGCGCCGAAGGTGAAAAACAGGCCGCCATTCTCGAAGCCGACGGTCGTTTAGAGGCTTCGCGCCGCGATGCCCAGGCAGAAGTGGTATTGGCCAAGGCCAGTGCGGCTGCGATCGAATTGGTCACAGCAGCCATCAACAGCGAAGAACTGCCAATGACCTACTTACTGGGTGAGAAATACATTACCGCCATTCAGAATCTGGCGTCATCGGCCAATGCGAAAACCGTTATCTTTCCCGCCGACTTGCCGGAAGCTGTGCGTGGCATCCTGAGTCGTTAGCCCCCCTTCCAGGAGTTAGCGCGGCCGACTGGAATTTGAAATAAGTCGTTACTGTTATGGGCGGCCTGTAACAATAATGTCACAAAAAAGTCTTTTAATGCATAGTTGAGATTCATGAAATATGGCCGCAATAGCTATGACAAACCGTAACATTCTTATAGTCGATGATGAGAGCGCAATCCGGGAAATGATTCGTCTCGGTCTGGAAATGGCGGGGTTCAACTGTATGGAAGCCGCGGATGCTCAAGAGGCCCATGGCAAAATCTTGGACACGACACCGGATTTGATTTTGTTGGACTGGATGATGCCCAATACCAGCGGCTTAGAGCTTTTGCGAAGACTGCGCAGGGATGAGGTCAGCCGCAATATCCCGGTCATTATGCTGACCGCAAAAGACGATGAAGATAATCGTATTCAGGGCTTGGATATCGGCGCTGATGATTACATCACCAAGCCGTTTTCTTCACGCGAGCTACTGGCGCGTATTAAAGCCTTATTGCGGCGCAGTGCCGATCCTGAAGTCGGTGACGCGCTTGAGGTGGCGGGCCTGTCGCTCGACCCCGTAAGTCATCGCGTGTTTGCCCAGTCAAAAACGCTGGACATGGGGCCTACCGAATATAGACTGCTGCAATTTTTCATGACTCATCAGGAGCGCGCCTACAGCCGTGGTCAACTGCTGGATCAGGTTTGGGGTAGTAATGTCTACGTAGAGGAACGTACCGTAGACGTCCACATACGGCGCCTGCGCAAAGCGCTGGAAACCGAACAGCGCGATTATGGGAGCCTTATCCAGACAGTACGCGGTACGGGTTACCGTTTTTCCGCTGCCGGTTTGGAATAGCGACAAGTATGCCGCTACGAGGCTGGAAGACTGAGCTGGGGCGTTTAGGGCTGCTGCTGATAATCGCGGCCTTTTTTGGACTGATACTCGATCTTGTGTCCTGGTTTTTGATTGGCGCCACGCTGGCTTATGCGCTTTGGTCAATTAACCAACTGCGCTTGTTAAATCGCTGGTTATTCAAGGGGCGTGGAGACGAGCCACCTGACGCGGTAGGTTTGTGGGGGCAGGTTTTTGATACGCTTTCGCAAATACAACGTGAAAATGGGCGCGTTCGTTCGCGGCTGCACGCCAATATTGAGCATTTGCGCTCGTCTTTTTCTTCAATGGCGGATGCGGTGGTCATGCTGACGCCGGACGGTAGTATTGAGTGGAGCAATCAGGCGGCGCACACGCTGCTGGGCTTGCGTCAGCCCGACGATAATGGTCGGCTACTGATAAATCTGCTGCGATCACCGGAGTTTATCCGCTATTTTCAATCGAGTGATTATAGCGACCGCTTGTCCATTTCCTCGCCCGTAAACGGGCAGATCAAACTCAGTATCTCGATCTCGGTATTTGCTCAGGAAAGCCGGCTGCTATTTGCGCGCGACATTACACGCACTGTGCAGTTAGAGCAGATGCGCAAGGACTTTGTCGCCAATGTATCCCACGAGCTACGCACGCCATTGACCGTGATAACGGGTTATTTGGAAATGCTTTCGGATCAGGTGAATAACTCCGCACCGGTAGCGCGAGCCTTGGAGCAGATGTCGGAGCAGTCGCGACGTATGCAGAATTTAATTCAGGATTTGATGACACTGTCGCACTTGGAGGCGGTTCCCAGTAGCCGTCTCACAGACAATATTGCCGTCAAGGGCTTGATGGATTCAATTTGTGATGAGGTCCGTCTAGCCGCAAGCGGCGAGCGTACAGTTGTTCTTGAGTGTGATGAAGGTTTGCGGCTTCGAGGCGATTTTCCTGAGATTCAAAGTGCATTTTCGAATCTGGCCAGTAACGCTGCACGCTACACTAAGCACGGCGATACCATCACTCTGCGCTGGTACGCCGATCGTAATCACGCGTATTTCGAAGTGCAGGATAGCGGTATCGGTATAGAACCTCGGCATCTGCCTCGATTGACCGAGCGTTTTTACCGTGTTGATCAAAGTCGCTCTACCGAAACCGGTGGCACGGGTCTAGGGTTGGCCATTGTTAAGCATGTATTGCTGCGTCACCACGCCGAGCTTCGCATTCACAGCCATCCCGATCGCGGCAGTACCTTCAGCTGTAAATTCCCTTTGTCGGCGGTAGATCGTCGCGACGACTGATCTAGGGCGTTACCCAGCGCCAGCAGACGTTGGCGCACCTGCG
This sequence comes from Paracoccaceae bacterium, assembly GCA_047622145.1. Taxonomy (GTDB): domain Bacteria; phylum Pseudomonadota; class Gammaproteobacteria; order Pseudomonadales; family Spongiibacteraceae; genus Litorivivens. Next base: position 11,509 of record JBLHMO010000023.1, read on the forward strand.
ACAAAATATTTTACCGGCGCCTAGCTGTCATCGAACTGTCATAAATTTGCATTACTGTGGGCTCAGCTAAACGCAGCGAGCAACTATCAGGAGATAGATATGAAATTCAACGCATGGTTAGGCAGGGCTGCGATTGCAGCTGCTGCGATGACGGTAAATCTGGCAATGGCAAATTCGGTAGACTCCAAGCTGGCTCAGTACGAGAAGTCTTCGGGTGTGTCGGGTAATTTGTCGAGTGTAGGTTCGGATACGCTAGCCAACTTGATGACCTTGTGGGGTGAAGAATTCAAACGTTTGTACCCCAATGTGAATATTCAAATTCAGGCGGCAGGCTCGTCAACAGCACCACCGGCGCTTACGGAAGGCACCTCGAATATTGGGCCCATGAGCCGCAAGATGAAGGACAATGAAATTGAGGCTTTTGAAAGCCGCCATGGCTACAAGCCAACAGCGGTGCCGGTCGCTATCGATGCTCTCGCCGTATTTGTCCACAAGGACAACCCGCTCAAGGGCATGACGATCGAGCAGATCGACGCCGTGTTCTCCAGTACCCGTAAATGCGGTGCGGGCAAGAGTGCTGATACCTGGGGTGCGGTGGGCATGACGGGCGCGTGGAAATCCCGCGACATCCAGATTTTTGGGCGCAACTCGGTATCGGGCACCTACGGTTACTTCAAAAATCAGGCCTTGTGTAAAGGCGACTTCAAAAACACCGTTAACGAGCAACCAGGATCCGCCGCTGTCGTGCAGTCGGTAGCGACCTCCATCAATGGTATCGGCTACTCGGGCATTGGTTACAAGACCTCGAGTGTGCGGGCTTTGCCTTTAAGCAAGCGCGGCGGCGACTTTATTGAGGCAACATCCGAAAACGCGGTGTCTGGCCATTATCCGCTGGCTCGTTTTCTCTATGTCTATGTGAACAAGGCACCCAACAGGGCGCTATCACCGCTGGAAAGAGAATTTCTTAAAATGGTGATGTCGAAGCAGGGTCAGGAAGTGGTCGTAAAAGATGGTTATATCCCGCTGCCTTCTAAAGTTGTTGAAAAGACGCTTAAGGCATTGGGTGCATAGGGCGGCTTAAAACGCACAAGCTACTCAAACGGTCGCAGACTATAATCTGCGGCCGTTTGTGCTTGTAACAATTGTGTAACAAATTAGTCCTATCATACTCGGCAGATAGAATAAGCGTGGAGCCAGTAGTGAACGAATCGGTCTTTTCAGGCACTACCAGTGGCTTTGCGCGCTGGCGCAGATTCAAAGATAAGGCTGCGGTCGTGGGCATTACGGCCGGCGGATCCGCAGTACTGTTTGCCATTCTGCTGATCTTCTTTTATCTCTTGTACGAAATTATGCCGCTGTTTCAGTCTGCCGGTCTTCACCCGCAGCACGAGTTCGCCCGCGTCGGCTCATCGGCGCCGACCCTGCATTTGGCGGTGGAAGAGCAAGCTGAAGTAGGCTTTCGGCTGGCCGCTGACGGCAGTTACGTTTTTTTCCGGCTTGATTCCAGTGAAAAGGTGTTGGAAGGGCGCTTGCCCATTCCTGACGGCACCAACATTTCCAGCTTTTCGATCGACTCGGAAGCCAATCATATTTTCGTTGTCGGACTCGATGATGGCCGTCTGCTGATCGCCAAGCATCATTACAAAATCAGTTACCCGGACGATGAACGCCTGATTACGCCGGTCATGGAGTTCCCCTATGGGGAGGCCCCCATAAGACTGTCGCGACAGGCCCTGCAGCGTGTGGCTGTACGCGATTCTGACGAAGCACTGGTGGCAATAGGCTTGACCAGTGCCGGCAAGCTTGAGGGCCGCCGCTGGGTTAAGGAAGAGGATTTTCTTAGCGAAGCAGTGACCCTCGTCGAAGAAGAGTTGAACCTTCCAGATCTGGATATCAAGCCAGAGCGCTTGCTATTGGGTCCCAACCAGCAGTGGTTGTACGCGCTGGCCCACAAAGGCCAGTACCGCCTGATCAACGTCGATGATGAGGAAATTATCGACGCTGGCGTGCTGTTCGATAATGCGACTTTGGCTGACGCGCGCTTCCTGCTCGGTGGCATCTCTTTACTGGTATCGACCAGCAAAGGCGTAACCTCCCAGTGGTTTAACGTGAATACCGATGGTGCTGTCCACTTACAAAAAATCCGCAGTTTCAGTAATGACGACGCGCCCATCGTTACGGTTAGCCCCGAACAGCGCAGAAAGGGGTTTGTTACCGTCAATAGTGAGCAGCAGCTAGATCTTTATTACAGTACTTCGCAGCGACATCTGGCCAGCAAAGCGCTGGGGCAGGCCGTGACCAAGGCAGCCATTTCGCCGCGTGCGGATGCGCTGCTGCTGGAAACTGAAAGCGGAAACTTTTTGGTCTGGTCGATAGAAAATGAACACCCAGAGCTGTCGTGGTCTGTGCTGTGGGAAAAGGTCTGGTATGAAAGTTATCCGGAGCCGGATTACACCTGGCAGTCGTCGGCGTCGAATAATGATTTCGAGCCTAAATACAGTTTCGCACCGCTAGCGTTTGGCACCTTAAAGGCAGCTTTTTATGCCATGATTATCGCTGCGCCACTAGCGATATGCGGAGCGATCTACACCGCCTATTTCATGGCGCCGGCCTTGCGTCGCAAGGTCAAGCCGCTCATCGAATTGATGGAGGCGCTACCGACCGTCATTCTGGGTTTTCTGGCTGGTCTGTGGCTGGCGCCTTTTATCGAAAAACACCTACCCGCCGTCTTCAGTATCTTCGTGTTCGTGCCCGTGGGCGTGCTGCTTTTTGCCTGGTGTTGGAATTTTATTCCAATGAGCTTGCGCAAACATGTGCCAGACGGATGGCATCCACTCCTGCTGGCGCCGGTAATCATTGGTGTGGTCGCTCTTTGTGTCGGGCTGAGTGCACCGGTCGAGCTGCTGTTCTTTGACGGTGATATGCGCGCTTGGCTGACCTCAGATCTTGGTATTTCTTTTGATCAACGCAACTCACTGGTCGTCGGTATCGCGATGGGTTTTGCGGTTATTCCCACCATATTTTCAATTGCCGAAGACGCCATTTTTTCGGTGCCTAAACACCTGAGTTACGGATCCCTGGCGTTAGGCGCAACACCGTGGCAAACATTGGTTGGCGTAGTGATGCCAACAGCCAGCCCCGGCATTTTTTCCGCGCTGATGATTGGTATGGGACGGGCGGTGGGCGAAACTATGATTGTCTTGATGGCCACCGGCAATACACCCATTATGGATATGAATATTTTTGAAGGCATGCGCACTCTGGCAGCCAATATTGCGGTAGAAATCGGAGAGACCGAAGTCGACAGCAGCCACTACCGCGTGTTGTTCCTGGCGGCATTTGTGTTGTTCATGTTTACCTTTGTGGTGAATACCGTCGCTGAAATAGTCCGTCAGCGCTTGCGCAACCGCTACGGCAACCTATAAGGAGGAATGAGTATGTCCCTGAACAGTCAGCCACGTCATTCCTTTGTCGAATGGTGCCGCCGAGGCGAACCCATGATCTGGATAAACGCAGCCGCAGTGAGTATCAGTGCCATTGCGGTCATCGGTTTACTTATACTGCTGGCGGTTCGTGGCTTTGGTCACTTCTGGCCAGCCGACGTCATGGAGGCGCAATACGCGTTACCGGGCGAGCAGGAAATACGTATCGTCGGTGAGAATGTGCAAACCGAGTCGGTGCCGGTGGAGCAGTTGCGCAGCGCCGGTTTCGAGTTGGACACGGATCAGCTTTTCATAGAGAGGCAATTAATTAAGCAGGGGAACCGCGATGTCAACGGCTTGGACTTTAGTTGGTTACTGAGTCGCCATCTGTCCGATATCCGCTATCCCGAGGAGTTGATGGTTGTCGAGCGCCTAGAATGGGGTAATTTTTACGGCTATCTGCGCTCGGTAAAAGAAGCGGGTACTGTCGTGGTCGCAGAGACCGCAAGCCATGCCGAGCTTTGGGAGGCATACCAGCTGCGAATCGACCGAGCGAAATCGCTGTTCGAGCAGATTGAGCGCATTGAGAAAAAAGACATCGGCGCCATTAATTACCAAATGGAAAAATTGCGCCTGCGCGAGCGTGGTCTCGTGCTGAATGAAGGTTTGCCGGTGGCAAAGCGCGCTCGTGAAGAGGCCGAAATTGCCGTTGAGCGTGCGGAGCTCGATAGCCAGTATAAGGTCTATCAATCACAATTGACCCAGCTGTATACCGATATACATCGTGACAGCGTGACCGCAGAGGTTATGAGTGGCCGCGTGGTGGAATTGCCGCTCGCTAAAGTCGTCCATGCCTACCGGCCTAATGCAATGAGCCTGCTGGAAAAAATGGGCTTCTACATTTTTAAGTTCGTGGAGTTTCTGACTGACGAACCGCGAGAGGCCAACACCGAGGGCGGTATTTTTCCTGCGATATTTGGCACGGTGATTATGGTCGTGATCATGTCGATCATCGTCACCCCCTTTGGCGTCGTTGCCGCTGTGTATCTTCGCGAGTATGCCAAACAGGGATTGATGACCAGGATAATTCGCATTGCGGTGAACAATCTCGCCGGTGTTCCGTCAATCGTCTATGGGGTGTTTGGCCTGGGCTTTTTTATCTATTTTCTCGGCTCGGAAATTGACCAGGTGTTTTTCGCGGAAGCGCTGCCCGCACCGACCTTCGGTACCCCCGGTTTGTTGTGGGCATCGTTAACACTCGCACTGCTAACACTGCCCGTGGTTATTGTGGCAACGGAAGAGGGCCTGTCGCGCATTCCCAAAGCATTGCGCGAAGGCAGTCTGGCGCTGGGGGCTACCAACGCAGAAACGCTGTGGCGAGTGGTGCTGCCGATGGCGAGTCCGGCGATGATGACCGGCCTGATTCTGGCCGTTGCCCGCGCTGCCGGTGAGGTGGCACCGCTGATGCTGGTTGGCGTGGTGAAATTGGCGCCTACCTTGCCGTTGAATGGTAACTTTCCCTATGTCCATCTCGACCAGAAATTTATGCACTTGGGTTTCCATATTTACGATGTCGGCTTTCAAAGCCCAAATGTCGAGGCCGCGCGGCCGCTGGTTTATGCCACTGCATTACTGCTGGTTGTGATAATCGCGCTGCTAAATCTCAGCGCAGTGGCTATGCGAAATAGATTGCGCGAAAAATACAAATCGCTAGAACTATAGTCTTCGGCGTTCGCCGCCGACTGATAAATGTACTGACAGGACGATCTCATTATGGCCGATGCCCCACAAGCCAGAACTCACGCTATAAGAATGGACGCGCTCGGCCGCAGCGCCAGTAGCAAGTCATTGGCGAACGAAGATATCACTTTAACGGTAGACGACCTTAGCTTGTACTACGGTGACAAGCAGGCATTGTTTAACATCGATATGAAAATTCCGCATAAGCGTGTGACGGCCTTTATCGGCCCCAGCGGTTGTGGCAAGTCGACGCTGCTGCGTTGCTTTAACCGTATGAATGATTTGGTGGATGGCTGCCGCATTCAGGGGAAAATTCATCTCGATGGTCATAACATCTATGAAAAGGGCGTTGATGTCGCCGCGCTGCGCCGCAATATTGGCATGGTTTTTCAGAAGCCGAACCCCTTTCCCAAAACAATTTACGAAAATGTTGCCTACGGTTTGCGCATTCAGGGCATTAACAAAAAGCGCGTACTCGACGAGGCGGTCGAGCGCTCCTTGCGCGGCGCCGCGCTTTGGGACGAGGTGAAAGATCGCTTGCAGGATAATGCGCTGGGGATGTCGGGCGGCCAGCAACAGCGTCTGGTCATTGCGCGCACAATTGCGATAGAACCGGAAGTATTGCTACTGGATGAACCGGCATCAGCGCTCGATCCGATTTCGACCCTGAAAATCGAAGAATTGATTTACGAACTAAAATCCAAGTACACCATCGTCATCGTCACCCACAATATGCAGCAGGCAGCGCGAGTTTCTGACTATACTGCTTTTATGTATATGGGCAAACAGGTAGAGTTTGGCGACACCAATACGCTGTTTACCAACCCGGCTAAAAAGCAAACTGAAGATTATATTACTGGCCGTTACGGCTAGGGCACGCAAACGACAGGATAAATACCATGACCGATAGAGAAAGCCATTCCCATCATATCTCCCAGCAATTTAATGCCGAGCTGGATGAGGCGAAGGCGCGCATGTTGGAAATGGGGGGCTTGGTGGAGAAGCAGGTGCGCGATGCCATCACGGCCTTTATGACCCTGGACAGTGGGCTGGCCGAAGAAGTGAGCCTGCGCGAAAATACGGTCAACGATCTCGAAGTCACGATTGATGAAGAGTGCACCCTGATTCTGGCGCGACGACAACCGGCTGCCAGCGATCTTCGCTTGGTGCTGGCCATAAGCAAGGTGCTGAATGATCTTGAGCGTATGGGCGATGAGGCGACCAAAATTGCCAAGCATTCGGTCGCGCTCGCCAGCGAGGGCGGCTTGACCCGTAGCTATCTCGAAATTCGTCATATCGGCGATCATGTCGCTGCGATGGTGCGCGATGCGCTGGACGCTTTTGCGCGGCTGGATAGCACACTGGCGCTGAGTGTTGCCCAAGAGGATAAATCGGTCGATATGGAGTACGGCACCGCAATGCGGAGCTTGGTCACCTATATGATGGAAGATCCGCGCAGTATCGGCAGCGTACTCAATGTTATGTGGTCGCTGCGATCACTCGAACGTGTTGGCGATCATGCCCGCAATATCGCCGAGCATGTTATTTATCTGGTAGAGGGCAAGGACGTGCGCCACGTTGGCCTAAAACGAATGGCAGCCCAAGTTAAAGGCTAGCCGCTGACTTCTCGCTTAGCCAAGGCTTAGTGCACCAAAAACCCCGCGCCTGCCGGACCAATCGGCAGGCCTGATACCATCCACAGCAATAGCATTATCGACCAGCCAATCAGAAACAGTAGCGAGTAGGGCAGCATCATGGCCATCAATGTTCCCACGCCAAGGTTCTTGTCATAGCGCTGAGCGAACGCGACCACAACGCCAAAATAAGGCATCAAGGGCGTGATGATGTTGGTGCTGCTATCGCCAATTCGGTAGGCCAGCTGGGTCGCTTCAGGTGAAACACCCAAGAGATAAAACATCGGTACGAACACCGGCGCCAGCAGTGCCCATTTCGCCGAGGCGCTACCAATCAGTAAATTGATGAACGCACAAATTAGAATAAACCCCAGTAGTAAGCCCGTGCCGGGCAGGTCGAGGCTGGTCAGGAGATCTGCACCTTTAACGGCGAGAACGGCGCCCAAACCCGACCAAGCAAAGTAGTTAACAAATTGGGCCGCAAAAAACATCAGCACCAGATAAGAAGCCATCGTTTGCATGCTGTGTTCCATGCCCGCAATCCAATGGTCGGCTTTGCGATAGCGCCCGTTAGAGTAGCCGAACACAATGCCGGCCCCAGCCGCGTATACCGCAATCAAGGTGACGATGCCGGATAGCAGTGGCGATTGAAGCAGGCCACCGGTTTCAGGATTGCGCAAAATACCTGCCGACGGCACCGTCCAATACAGCAGCAGGCCTAAAAAGATCAGGCTGTATATCAATACTCCGCGGAGCTGAGCCGATTCCTGAGGGCTATCGCTCTGTTCAGTTTTTGATGCGGGTTCTGTTGTAGGTTTGGGGGGAGGGGACGCAGACAGCTTGGGCTCCACCCAACGCTGGGTTGCCAGAGTGCCAAGCACTGTTATCAATACGGTGGACGCCAACATGAAGTAGTAGTTGCCGCTAGTGGCGACGGTGACTTCGGGCGCCACCAGCCGGACTGACTCTGTAGACAGCCCAGCGAGGATTGCATCCAAGGGCCCAATGGCGAGGTTGGCGCTATAGCCGCCGGAGACGCCGGCAAAGGCGGCGGCAATCCCAGCCAGGGGGTTTCGGCCTGCGCTGGCAAAGGCCATGCCTGCCAGTGGCACCAGCACAACGTAACCTGAATCAGCGCCCAGGCTCGAAAGTACCCCGGCGAAAACGACGCTTGCCGAAAGCGCCCAACCTTTGGTGGTGGATACCACGCGGGTCAACACCGCGGCTAACAGGCCCGAATGCTCCGCTATGCCAATGCCGAGCATCGCTACTAGCACGGTGCCGACCGGCGCGAAGCCGACAAAATTACTTACCGTGTGGGTGAATATCCAGCGCAAGCCCTCGCCGGAAATGAGGGAGCGGCTTTGCAAAATGTCACCGCTTAGCGGGTGGCTTGCCTGCAAGCCGGCCCAGCTCGCGATAGCTGATAGGACCGTAATGAGCAGGCAGAGATAGACAAACAGTAGCGTTGGGTGGGGGAGTTTGTTGCCCGCGCGTTCAACGGCATTAAGAAAGCGTAGGGAAAAAGCATTCGAATTGACCAAAATGACGCACCAGAAATAATTGTGATTTAGCGCAATAGTGTAACATTGACAACTGGGGACTTGCTGCCTGCAGGATCACCGCTCATTTGCTATCCATCCCGCCAGCTACACAAGGGTATTTGTGAAGAGTCATGAACAAGTTATAGCGCCTAAGCGGAGCATGTTTACCCTGTATTTCGCGATGATGGTCGTGGGCATGGGGCAAACAGTCGTTTTCGCCATACTGCCGATGCTGGGCCGAGAGCTGAAGCTGGACGAAATTATATTCACTCTGCCGTTTCTGGATATCAGCTTTGCGCCGCGAGAAATGGCGATTACCTCACTTTCGGCGATGACCGCGCTGGTGTTCGCGCTGACCTCGCCCTTCTGGGGGCGTTTAAGTGATCGCTTTGGTCGCAAACCTCTCATTATTTTTGGTCTGCTAGGCTACACCGTGGGCACGTTGACGTTCAATACGGCTGCACATTTTGGTTTGATTGGCCTGGTGGGGGGTACGAGTCTTTATTTGCTGTTGGTGGTGACCCGCTTATTTCATGCAACCATTATGTCGGCGACGCACCCGGCCGCCTCCGCTTATATTGTCGATGTCACCAGCCTCAAGGAGCGCACTAAGGGTATCAGCAAGTTGGGTGTATTTAATCAGCTTGGCACCATGGTCGGGCCGGCTCTTGCGTGGTTTGTTTCCATCAGTTTTTTGGCGCCGATGTACTTACAGGCTGGTATTACCTTTATTGCCGCCATGCTGGTTGTGTTCTTTTTGCCGCCTACCGAATCCCATAAGACGCGCCCCACGGGCCCGGCGAAAAAGCTTAAGCCCTTCGATCCGCGCTACCGGACTTTTGTGCTGATCGGTTTTGCAATCTTCAGCATGATGGGCATGGTGCAGCAAACGCTGGGTTTTTATTACCAGGATATTTTGCATCTTGAGAGCGTACGCGCCGCGCAGCTCTTTTCGACTGCGATGGTGGTGTCATCAGTGGCTGTGCTCGTAGCGCAATTTGGCGTCGTCCAGCGTTACAACGGCCCGCCAATCAAGTTAGTGCGCTTCGGTCTGCCGTTTTGTCTTGTAGGCTACCTAATTTTAGCTAACGCGCAGAACTTGCCCATGTTGCTGGGCGCAATGGCGTTTTTTGGTTTGGGCATGGGGATGGCGGGCCCCGGCTATACGGTGAGTGCAACCCTATCGGTGGAAGCGCACGAGCAAGGTGCTCTGGCAGGTTTGATGGGTTCTGCCGCCGGTATGGGCTTTGTTATTGGCCCGATATTGGGCGGTTTTTTGTATCGCCTTGATCCCAGCCTACCGTATTGGTCGGCGGCGGGGGTCATGGTATTAGTGTTGGCGGCGGTCAGAAATCTGGGGCGGACAACAGAGCGGGTGGTTGAAAAACAGACAGTGTTTTGATGGCTCCCTAGCCTCCCTGCTTGGGGCTTTGTCCACCAGTTTATCCACAGGGTTGTGCACTGAATTTGGGGAAAACTTTCAGACACTCTCCGTAGGATGTGACACTGTTATTGATGATATTTACGAAAAATCCTTGAAGTAGAATGTTAAAATGGGTAGTGCCGCACACTTTTGACTTTGTTGAGGAATAAATTATCACATAACTGCAAATGTTTGATTTAGCGGTAAATTCATCAGGAATTCCGACAAATATGTTATCCACAGATTGCACACGCCTTGACTACCGGGTGATTTCAGACACACAAGACTACTTATTGATAGATAAGTCGGCTGGAAGTTCTGTGCATCGCGATGGTGGGATACATTCACTGCTGGACTAAATTCTCGCCGATTTTACCCTGGAATACCTCGCCCCGGTGCATAGACTCGACAAACTGACTTCTGACTTCTGACTTCTGACTTCTGACTTCTGACTTCTGACTTGTGGTTGTTGGCGAAAACACCCGCAGCGGCCGCCGAGTCGAGCGCGCAATTTGCCCAACGCTCATTGGGAAAATTCTACTTGGTACTGACCGATCGCAAACCGTGTAAAAAACAGGCCGCTATAGAGGGTGCCCTGGTGAAATCTCGGGGTGGAAGTTATCGGCTTGCCCGACAGAGTGAGCCTTGGTCGCGTACCCAGTTTTTCGGTTACGGACTCGGCGATGGCTACCGGCTGTTTCTGCTCAAACCCTTGACCGGCCGCACCTATCAGATTCGCGTTGTACTCACCAGTATAGGCGCGCCAATCATTGGCGACTCACGCTATTATGAAAACGCCCTTACGGGTGCAAAAGGGCTGTGGGGGGGGCGGTGCTGAATTTACCTCAGAAGGGCCTGTTGGTGCTATTTACACGCCTATGCCCTGTGCTTTACCTTCTCCGGTCAGCGTCTTCGCTTCCTCTGCGCACCTTGCGAGGGGCGTTTATTTTCTCAGGCACCTTGTCGCGAACACTTGACGGACTTGAGTTAACCTTGGACCCTGCCGTGGCCGGGAAAGAAACGACGCCGTGAATGACTGACGCACGATCGATAAATAGTGAAAGTGAGAGTTTTACTGTGACTACCTCCGCGCACGACCCCGACGACATGGATCTTGAAACTCGGCTAAATGGCCAAACCGCCCAAATTCACTGGCTTGAATTGCAGCGCTATTTTGCGCGCGGCGTGGTTCGACAGGTTGCTGTGGGCATGGATTTGATCACGGTGGGCAGGGCCATAATCGACAATGAAAATAGTACTGTGCAGGCATGGCTAGACGCCGAGGTGTTAACGGTACCCGATGAGGGCCGTGCGCAGCGCTGGTTCGATGCGAACACCAAACTCTGGGCCCTGGTTGTTGCCCCTTGGGTATTGGTGCAGGAGTCGGACTGAGGACATGGCCACTGCAGCGGAAATCGTGGAACAGGCCCTCGCTGATTATTTCGCCGGCTTTGCCGGCGCTTGCGATGTGCCTCCGGCCCGTCGCTATTTTATAGAAGGCTACCTAAAGGCCGTGATCGATGCCGAACTGCTATCGCCAAAGCAAGCTCGCACGCTAGTGGCCGATCTGTGCGAGCGCTATCTGGGAGCGGCTGCAGCGGAAATCTATCGTAGTGACGAGGCTAGGTTGATCTTGCATAGTCATACGCCGCGCGCACCGGTATACCCCAGTGGCGAATGAACTGTACAGACTGATCGATGAGCTGCTAGAGCTTGCTGCCAATAATGGCCACCGGCTACCTGTGCTGTTGGTTGGCACTGACAGCTGGACCCTGAGCGCCCTGAAAGAGCTGGTCGACGCTGTGGAGGCGCAGGCGCCGCTGCTGATTTCTACTCGAGATATGGTCGGCTTGGCACCGACCGAGCGCAGGCGCTTACTGGGCGATGAATGCGACCTGCTAATTTTCGACCTATGGTCTCGTCCCGATGTGAATACCATGGCGGCAGCGAGTGGCTGTCTGCGCCGAGGCGGCTTGCTAATTATGTTGGCGCCGCCAGCGCGCGAGTGGGCCGATTATTTTAATTCCGCAGACGGCAACCCGCAGTTTTTTTGGCAGCATCTGCTGCGTGTGGTTGAACAAACCCCAGAGTTGACCTGTGTCTCTCAGCAAGATGGTGTGCAATGGTCGCCTGCGCTAAGCACTACATCAAACAGCGATGCCAGCCTGCCGACCTCGGACCAGTTGGCGGCCATGGCGAAAGTGCGCCGGGTCCTGCACGGACACCGGCGGCGGCCACTGGTGCTCCGCGCGGATCGCGGTCGCGGCAAGTCGGCATTGCTGGGTCTGTGCAGCGCTGAGTTTTTGCAGGAAAATCAGGGCGACATTTTGTTAACGGCGCCGCGCCGCGATGCCGTGAATACAGTCTTTAAACATGCGCGCGAGGCCTTAGGGCTTGGCCCCAATGATGACATTGCTTACGGCGACAGCAGTTTGCGTTTTTTGGCGCCCGATTATTTGCTGCGCGAGATGCCGGCAGCGCGCATGGTGCTGGTTGACGAGGCTGCCGCGATCCCGCCGGCGGTACTTGAACAAATTCTCGCGGCGTATTCCCGCGTCGTATTTGCAACGACCGTGCATGGCTATGAGGGCTCGGGCCGAGGTTTTAGTATTCGCTTTGGCGCAGCACTGGATACACAGACGCCGCAGTGGAAGCGCTTCGACTTGCAGGAACCGGTGCGCTGGAACGAAGGCGACCCCCTTGAAAAAATGGTCAACCGCGCCTTTATGCTCGACGCTGATATTGCTGATATTGCTGATGTTCCCTCAGTACTGGACGACGATTTCCATGTTTTGACACTCGACAAACTCACCCTGTTTCAAGATGAAGCCTTGTTGCGCGAGGTATTTGGGCTCTTGGTGGTGGCGCACTACCAGACAACACCGGCAGATTTACAGCAACTCTTGGATTCGCCCTCAAGCACCGTGTATATCGTGCGATCCGGCAGCGGGCCGCTCCTTGCTGCGGCTCTGGTGCTGGAGGAAGGGTGTATCCCGGAAGAATGGTTGGATGCCGTGCAGCAAGGCGAAAGACGTCTTCAGGGCCATTTGTTGCCCCAGTCGCTGGTTTACCACCTGGGTTTGGATGCGGCACTGGCCTTGCGATGCGCGAGGGTAAGCCGCATCGCCGTGCATGCCTCGTGTCGCCGTCAGGGCGTGGGCAGGTTTTTACTGGATGCGATAGAAGGTATCGCGCTCGGTGATGGCCTGGATTATATTGGGTCAAGTTTTTCGGCGGATAAAGAGGTGCTGCCCTTTTGGCTGGACGCCGATTATTTGCCGCTGCGTTTGGGTATTCGCCGCGATCCTTGCAGCGGCGGTCACGCGCTATTGGTTGCGAAACCCCTATCCGCTGAGGCGACCGCGGTACTCGATACCGCCTACACACAATTCAGTGAATATTTTCCTCTGCAATTGCGAGAGACCTTTCAGCAGCTGGAGTGGCAATTGGCGTTGACCTTGCTCAATAGTCGTGACCATGAGGCTGAATTTTTGCGACCCAAACCGGAATTTCGGCGCTACGTCAGCGGTGAAATTGGCTACGAGCACGCCTATCCGGCGCTGTGCCAGTTTCTATTGCGTTGGCAGGGTATTGAGCCCGATGCGAGCACTGATATTGCGATTGTTATAGGCAAAATCTTGCAGGCACGCTCATGGCAGGCGCTGTCACAAGAATTTGATTTGCCCGGGCGGGCGCAAGTAGAGCACCATTTGCGGCAGGGCTTACGATTGTTACTCTCGACTGAAAAAACGAGGAATAGTTAGAATGGCGAGTATTTTTAGTATGATTATTGCCGGTGAGATTCCGGGACATTTTGTTTGGCGCGATAAACAGGCGGTGGCCATTATGACGATTGCGCCAATTTGTGCGGGCCACGTTTTGGTGATCCCAGTGGCTGAAGTGGATCACTGGGACGACATGCCGGCTGAGCTGATCAGTCATTGTCTGGAAGTCTCGCGCCGTATTACCAAGGCCATGAAAACAGTTTACGCTTGTAAGCGGGTATCTCTGCAGATTGTCGGTTTAGAAGTGCCGCACACGCACCTGCACTTGATACCTATTAACTCGATGGAAGACACCAGTTTTGCCAAGGCAAAGCAGGCTGCGCCGGAGGAACTTGTGCACGAAGCCGAGCGCTTGCGTGCGGCCTTGAAAGGTATGGGCGCGACGGGCGTCGTATAGGTTTGGGGTCAGAGCAAGAACTATCTTGCAGACCCCCGAAGCGATTTTTAACTGAGAACTAGTTGTTTACTCTGATCCCACTGCCTCAGGCGGGCATGCGGTCAACACTGAGCGCACTGCGCAATATTGTAGCTTTTAGCCAGCTACCACCGTCTGGGTCTTTCAAAATATCTCCGACCCCACCGGGCGTCTCGATCAGCACATCCTGCTGCTGGTCGAGTATGCGCTCCCACTCCGGTAGTTCCATTGCGCTGAGTGTTTTTAACAGCGACTCGGCATCGAAATCAAAGTGCTGCCAGGCACTGGCTTTGGCGCCCATGCGCGGACTGAGTGTTTTGTCTAGGGCCAATACGCAACGCAACTGGTCGATAAATTGCTCGCTGTGACCCTCGCTGCGCAACCATTTTAGAATTTCACGCTCGAGCATCTGGTAGGTTTTTTGCGGGGTTTTTAGCATGGCTAGATAAATGGTCGATCGGTTTTCGTAGATCGCTATGCGGTCACTGACGTCCAGCCCATCCAGTTCGCTTACGTATTCTTTAAGCGCCGCTCGTGATAGTGCGCGTAGCAGTGACGAAATTCCCTGGGTGCCCGATAGTGCCAGAAAGCGTGTTGTCAGTGGCATCAGGTGGCCGTGAACAAACAGGATGTGGGAGCTGATCAGAAAGTAGCCCTCGAAGCCCTCGTCGCGACCGAAGGTGTGGCAACCCACCACATATTCGCCCTTGGCTTTGCCGTAGCCCGCAACCGGAATGGTATCGATTTTGTATTCTTCGCGCCGGCGATAGAACTCGGTGCCCGGCAACAGGGTATAGCCAAAAATATTGATATTCGGAAAGGTGGCCAGCAGCTTGTCGAGATTTTTTTCGAAATCGTGCAGGTTGTCGCCCGGTAAGCCCCAGATCATTTCCGCGGCGATGGGCACACCTTGTGCGGCCATTTCCTTGGCAATAGGTTCATACTTATTGGAACTCATATTGGTGCGATTGCTTAACTCCAGTGCCAGCGGTGTCAGTGTTTGCAGGGCTAGTTGATAGTGCGGCAGCAGCCCGTTCTTGTTCAATAGCAACACGATTTCCTGCACACGCGGGCTGTGTTTTTTCGACCAAGAGGTGGCAAAGGTATTGGGGTAGCCAGTTTCTGCTTTCAAATCGCAGATCAATTGCGCTTTGGCGAGATCCTCTTTGAGTGCGCCGAAGTTTGAATCGGCCAGCCAAATATCCTTGATGCCCGCGGCAACGATCTGGCGCCAGTCGCGTTCTACCCGTTCCAGCGAGAACTGATACATTTTGGTGCCGATTGCGCCGGTACCCCATTCACAGAAGGCGCACTTAAAAGGACAGCCGCGACTGGTCTCGTAGGAGATTGAGTCGTATAGGGCTTTACCATTCTTGTCGCTCAGCGGCACAACGTTGAGTGCTGAGGGCAGGGCGTCGAGATCTCGCCTGCGAGAGCGTTCGGGGGTCTTTACGATTTCGCCATTGCGCACAAATGCGAGGCCATTGATGTTGGCCCAGTTTTCGCGCGCAGAATTGTCGAGTAATTCTTCAAAAGTTTCCTCGCCCTCACCCATAACTATGAGGTCAATGGGGTCTTCAAACAGGTAATCTTCTGCTTGCTGCACGTGGGGGCCGCCGGCGAGCACCAGCAACTCGGGACAGCTGGCTTTCATGTCGCGAATGAGCGTCAGAAATTCGGCAGCGTTCCACGTATAGAAGCTGAAGCCGATGATGGGTGCCAGTCCTTGGGCCACGGCAGCTTGGGCGAGGGGTAGCGCTTCTGTCCGCCACTGTTCAGGCCACGCTAGCGCGGCATGGCCATCGCGAAAATGGACCAGTTCGATAGTGGCAGATTCGGGCTGGGCGCTGTATTCCAGAAAATAGGCTTTCAAGCCGCCTGTAGTAGTCGGCGCAGCGTAGAACTGATCCGAGTCCATACTGAAAAGCCACACAGGGCGGCTGTTAGTCTTATGGGTCATGAAGTGATGAGACCGGCAGTTAGTATATGTGCTTGCAAGCCTATCAGGCTTTGGCTGGGCAGGCATTAGCATTTTTCGGCACTTGAGCGACCGAATATCACAGTGCACATGTGAGGCAGAAGCATTATAACAAAGTTACCTTAACACCAACAAAAGGAGTAATAACGATGGCAGAGGTTTTACTGCAAAAAGACTATAAATTTTCCGCAGACACCGTGTGGGCTTTGTTGTCCAACTTTGGCGATATTAGCTGGGCGCCGGGAATGGATAAGGTTGAGGTGATTGGTGAAGGCCTCGGCATGACTCGTCGTATCCATATGGCGGGAATGGAGCCCATTGATGAAGTGCTGCAAGCAATGGATCACGACGCCATGAGCTTCAGTTATACCATCCCGAGCGGTATTCCCATGCCAGTGACCGATTACACGGCGGGCCCCACGGTGGTATCAACCGGGCCCGATAGCTGTCGAGTGGATTGGCGCGGATCAGCTACGCCAGTGGGGGTGAGCGATGAGGAAGCCACAGAAATTATCAAAGGCTTCTACACGATGCTGCTGCAATGGGTGGATGAGCATTTGCAGGCGCAATAGCCTGCAGTACTAGCCTTATTGCTGGAAACGCTGGCCTTATTTCCTGAGGTGGCGCTCTAGGTAATTGGGCTGCAATGTGTAGCCCAATGCAGCGCGCCTAACCAGATCTAGGCATATCGCACTGACCCAGCTGCGAAACATGACGCGGCCGAAAGGTATGTGCAGCCGGTAACTGTGTGTTTCTTTTGCCAGCGCCAGCGCGATCCATACCGTGCCCACTGGCTTAGTATCTGATCCGCCTTCTGGCCCAGCAATACCCGTCACTGAAATAGCGATATCGGCGCCACTGCGCTGCTTCGCCGCCTCGGCCATGGCGACTGCAACTTCCTGGCTTACCGCGCCCACGCTTGCTAGTAGGTCTTCGTCGACCCCAAGTTGGGCTGTTTTCATGGTGTTGGAATACGTTACCCAGCCGGCTTCAAAAACCTGCGATGCGCCGGGAATGTCGGTTAATTGGCTCGCAATCATGCCGCCAGTGCAGGACTCTGCCGTCGCCAGGCGCCATTGTTCGCCGTGCAACGCGTCTACCGTGGCCTGGGCCAAAGAAGACGGGGCGTTGTCAACGTAGGTGTCCTGAAAAATATCGTCGATCAGATGCTGCTGCCACTTATCCAGTAGGTTTGCGTTCTCGCCGTGGGCGGTGAGCTTTACTTCCAGAGCGGGCATGGATGCACGAAAGCCGAGATCAATCGCGGTTGGCCAGTCAGGATATTTTTCCGAGATCATTTCCTGCAAGGTAGACTCACCGCGGCCGAAAACCAGCAGGCGCCGTGTCTCTATGCTATCGGTGCTGAATTCTTTCTGGAGTTTGGGTAACACTTCGTGACGAAACATCGACCTCAGTTCTGAGGGCACTCCGGGCGTTGCAAAAACGTGGCATCCCTTAATCTGCATATGCATGCCGACGGCGCTGCCCGTTTCATTGGCCAGTATGGCGCAGCCATCCGGAAGAATAGCCTGCTTCAGATTTGCCTTGTTAAGCACAAAATTTCTGCGCTCACACCAGTGACGCAGGTGCGCCATCGCCTCGGGGTGCTCCGCGAGGGCAGTGCCCGCAGCCAGGGCGAGGGCTTGCGCAGTGAGGTCGTCAACCGTGGGGCCTAGGCCACCATTGACAATCAATACGTCAGCGCTTTCGCACATGGCCTGAATTTCAGAGACCAGCAGTTCAATCTCGTCACCGACCGTCACTTTGCGGCCAATACGCCAGCCATGTTGGCCTAAATAATCGGCGACCATGGAGGAGTTCGAGTCGACTATATCCCCGGCCATCAGTTCGTTACCGGTCAGTAGTAGCTGTATATTCATTAAAGTCCGTCTGAATATGAGGGTCTGCAGGTTTGCGTTACTGTATTACTTTCTAGCGGATGAATCATCCAGAAACATATTGCTAAAAGACATATTGTTAAAAAACTAGTGCGCTTGTACGCTAATGACAATTGTCCAAGTGTCTGCTGAGAGGGTATATGAATAGATGGCTAAGTGTTTTGATATGCTTGGTGATGGTCACAGTCGTAGGCTTGCAACTCTACCAACTGCGCAGCAATCAGGCTTTTCAACGG
>JBLHMO010000024.1:0-29147 GCA_047622145.1 Paracoccaceae bacterium
TAGGCAGGTTTTTACCCGCCTGCAACACCGCGTTATCGGCGCGATCAAGCCGCGAATACCAGAAAATATAGCTGAGCACGCCACCCAAGCCTAGTACCAAAGCATAAAACACTGGCACTACCGGCTGCAGCTCTACCGCGGCCATACCACCGCCGACCAAAGCACCGGTAAGTTGTATCCACATATAGCGCGAGGTTCTTGCGGTGGGCACGACCGCGATATACACCATAAACCCCAGCATGGGCAGTAACGTGACCACCGCGCCGTACCAAGCAAGAGAAACTTGCTCGGTGGTCACAATATGCAAAAGGCTGTGACCCGCAGCCAACAGGCAGGCCAATAAATAAGGCACGACGAAGATTCGCTTCAAGGTCTGCATAATGGCTCCGAACTGTAGTTATTATGTTTATATCGCATGATTACTGAGCCTCACATTCTTTTCCACAAACGCACCCATGCCACAAAAATTAGGCCGGAAAATAGCGACTTATCGTCTCAACGACACAGGCCGGCTTGTCCTGACCGTCAATTTCAACGGTCACGCGCACCACTGACTGCGTTCCGCCCTTAATCTCTTCGACCGAAACCAGCTCGCCCTTGCCGCGAACGCGCGAACCCACCGGCACCGGTGAGGGGAAACGAATTTTCTCGCAACCCACATTGACGCCCATCGAAATTCCCTGCACGTCAATGATCTGCGGCAGAAACAGGTTTACCAGCGACAGGGTAAGGTAGCCGTGGGCGATGCACTTGCCGAAAGGCCCGTCTTTTGCGCGCTCAGGATCGACGTGAATCCACTGATGATCGCCGGTTGCATCGGCAAACAGATTGATCCGGTTTTGATCGATTTCCAGCCAATCGCTGGTGCCGAGCTGCTCGCCCTGCGCCTGCTGTAACTCGGAGGGATGCTTGAATACACGCGTCATGTTTTGCCCTTTCACAACAAGATTGCAATGACGCGCGACTATATCACCAACGGCCGATCATCTCATCCGCAGGGCCCGTTTCGGGCTGTATCTTACAAAGATTTCACGGTAATAGAGCGCCCTGCGGACCCACACTGCGGCATTCACATTGCCCACCACGCACTCTTGGCTGCCTTCGAGAAATAGCTAGGCAGCTGCCTGCTCGGCTCATGCAACTCCAGCGATGAAATTCCGCGCATGATCGAGTTGTGGAAACAGTGGCTGCTTAATTTTGACACCATGATCACCCGGCGGCGACCCCTGCCTAAAATTAATGAGGGCTTTGACGACTTGGCCAATAATCGCGGCATCCGCAAAGTGATAGAAATTACGGCAGCGCAACCTCCAAACACATCGATGTGGCGCCACTGTGCCTGTGCGATGGCGGTACTACCTCACTCTCCGGTAAACTACGTGGCTCCTGCTTATCCGAGCGTAATACCGCGGTAAGCCTACGGTAATGATCGCTATACAAACGCCGTGATATAACACTCTGTCATAATAGTATTTTTTTGAGAGATGACTGTGGGTCAATTTAGCAAAAACCTTATTATTTGCACTGCTATTCTAGGCGTTGCCAGCGCGACGGCAGTTGCCTTGTATTGGCAACGTCCCGAACCGGTCAAGATTGAGATCGTTGCCAAACCGCTGCTTATCGATGTCGCCGAGGTTGTGAAGCAGAATTTGCCGATTAGCATCTCGTCGCAGGGCATAGTCAGCCCACGCACTCAGACGACGCTGATAGCCGAAGTATCCGGCCGCGTGGTTCAGGTATCACCGCAGTTCAAGTCTGGTGGATTTTTCACCGCCGGTGAAATACTGCTGCAGATTGATGACCGCGACTACAAAGCCGAACTCAAGCGCACCGAATCAGCCGTCGCCAGCGCCCGTAGCAACCTGGCGCTGGAAAAAGGCCGCGCCCAAGTGGCCTACAGCGACTGGCTGAAATACTCCAAGGGGGTAACGCGCAACGCCGAGGCTGATGCACTGGCCAAGCGCAAACCTCAGCTCACCGAAGTGCAAGCGCAATTGGATTCTGCCGAGGCCGATCTGGCGCGCGCGCGCGACAATCTCGATCGCACCACGATCCGGCTTCCCTACACCGGCATGGTTCGCAGTAAAGACGCCGATATTGGCCAATACGTTAGCGTTGGGACACAACTGGGAACAGCTTTCGCGATAGATCGCGTCGAAGTGCGTTTGCCACTGCCCGATGATCGTTTAAGTTACTTAAACCTGCCCACCCTAAATCAAGCAGAAGACGAAAGACAAACCATCCAAGTGAGTCTGAGTTCACGTCAGGGCGACAGCACCTACGAATGGCAGGCCGAACTGGTTCGCACCGAAGGCGTTCTCGACGAGCGCAGCCGGGTACTCTTCGCCGTTGCTGAAGTTGTCGACCCCTACGGTGTGAACACACGACGTGACGCACCGCTGCGTGTTGGTACCTTTGTGCAAGCAAATATCTCCGGCAAGACCATGTCGAACATCGTGGTACTGCCGCGCCACGTGCTGCGCACTGGCAATCAAGTGTGGGTGGTAGACGGCAATAACCGGCTCGTCAATCGCGTGATTGGCCTACTGCGCAATGAAGGCGACCTGGTCTATATCCACAGTGGTCTGGAGGCCGGCGAGCGTGTTGCGCTATCGACCATCCCACACGCTATTGCCGGCACAGAAATACGCCAGAACAGCACGGTAAAAACCAGCACATTGCTACCCCCAGATGCCGCCGCACACAAAACAGTGCAACCTGTAAATACGGGAATGGTAGAGAGCGCACAAGGATGATCGAAGAAAACATCGACACCAAAAGCGGCCTGATCGCTTGGTTCGCGCGCAATTCCGTAGCCGCTAACCTCCTTATGTTTCTGATTCTCACTACCGGCATTATGGCGGCCATTAAAATGCCGCGAACGGTAAACCCGGAGTTTGTCAGCAACACGATACAAATCATGGTGCCCTACCCCGGCGCCTCGCCCGACGAAGTCGAACTCGGCATTATTCTGAAAATTGAAGAAGTCCTGAAAGACATCGACAGCATAGAAAAAATTCAATCGACCGCGCAGGAATCGATTGCAACAATAATGTTGGAGATCAATGACGAAGTCGAAATCAACAACGTACTCGACGAAGTAAAAAGTGCTATTGATGGCATTTCCAATATGCCCGAAGAGTCGGAAAAGCCCGTCGTCAAACACCTTGAAATGCGCGACCACGCTGTGAATATTCAGCTATGGGGCAATCTCAGCGAACGCGACATGAAATCGCTGATCGATCAAGTAAAAAACGAATTACTGCAAGATCCGAATATCGCTTATGTCAACACCTTCGGTGGTCGCAACTACGAGATTTCGATTGAAGTATCCGAAAATAATTTGCTTAAGTACGGCCTTACACTTAGTCAGGTTGCCCAAGCCATACGCAGCTCATCCCTGAATCTTCCCGGCGGCTCCATCAAGACAGATAACGGCGAAATCATGCTGCGCACCAAAGGCCAAGCTTACCGGCAACACGATTTTGAACGCATTCCCCTAATAAACTATCCCGACGGCACCCGCCTGACCGTTGGCGACATCGCCACTATCAAGGATGGCTTCGAACAATCTACCGGCTTCTCGCTCTTTAACGGCGGCTTCAGCATGGGGGCAACGGTGTACGCCGTTGGTGACCAAGACCTTATTAAAGTAGCCGATGCTGCCAAAGCCTACGTTGAGCGCAAACGCGGAGAGCTGCCTGAAGGTGTAAACATCGACTATTGGGCCGACATCACCCACTACCTCGAAGGTCGTCTGGGTATGATGATGAAGAACCTCGGCATGGGCGCCCTATTAGTATTCGTCGTGCTCACGTTGTTTCTGGATATCAAGCTGGCATTCTGGGTGATGGTTGGCCTGCCGCTGTGTTTTCTCGGCACCTTTGCCATGATGACCACACCCATGGTCGATATCAGCCTGAATATGATCAGCCTGTTTGGTTTTATTCTGGTATTGGGGATAGTGGTCGACGACGCCATTATTATTGGTGAAAGCGCCGGCAATTTTTCAGAAAAATACGGCCACAGTATCGACTCGGTAATAGGCGGCGCAAAACGCGTCGCCACCCCTGCAACCTTCGGTGTCCTGACAACCATTGTCGCCTTTCTGCCGACGCTCTTTGCCGACGGCGTATTCGCGCCCTTTCCCGCATCCTTTGGCTGGGTCGTACTACTTTGCCTGTGCTTTTCGCTGATCGAATCCAAATTGATTCTGCCCGCGCACTTGGTTCACAGCAAACCGTCTCGCAAAGGCCTGTTTAAATATACCCACGCACTACAAACATTCTGCAACGGCCTGCTGCAGGCCTTTATCAGAAAGTATTATCAACCCTTTCTGATAAAGGCGATCCGCAATCGTTACATCACAACCTCCTGCTTTATCGGTATTATGATAATAGCCAGCGGACTGGTCGCGGGTGGTTTAGTTCGCGTCATTATGATGCCCTCGCTGCCCAACGACTTTATTGAGGCCTCGCTGGAAATGGTCGAAGGCACCACAGAAGAGCAAATGCTCGCAGGCTACCGCCAATTCAACGATGCGCTGTATGCGGTCGACCGAGACTACATTGAAGAAGCCGGCCACAAAAACGGTTTGCTGAAACATGTATTTGCCTACGCCTATGACGGCCGCTTTGTTAATTTCATGGCAGAGCTTACCAAGAACGAAACGCGCACAATGGAAAGCGATGAGCTAGCCGAAAACTGGCGCGCCAAAATCGGCGAAATACCTGGCGCACGTGTTATTTCCGTGTCTACCGCGCAGGATATGGGCGGTGGTCAAGACGTTCAATTCAAACTGATCAGTTCGAGGCCCGAGCAACTCAAAGCGGCGTCCAAAGACTTTGCTAAGCATTTGGCCACCTACGACGGTGTGTACGATGTCCGCAACGGTTCAGACTCGGCCCAAGATGAAATTGTCCTCAGCCTGAAGCCGATGGCAGACGCTATGGGTGTCTCGCTGGTAGAAATGGCCACTCAGATCCGCTACGCGTTTTACGGTGCTGAAGCCCAGCGCATGCAGCGCGGCAATGACGAAGTCAAAGTCATGGTGCGCTACCCCGAGAGTGAGCGCAAAGCCGTATCCGATCTCGAGAATATGCATCTGCACACCGGCGAAGGTGTTGCCGTACCCTTCAGCGTGCTGGCAAATGCAGATATTCAGCCTGGCTACAGTAAACTCACGCGCATCAATGGTGAGCGCGCCGTAACCGTTGGCGGCGCCGTAAATCGCCTCTATACTGAGCCTGACAATATCGCCATGGAGCTTAAAGAAAGCTACCTCCCTCAACTGGCTCAGCAATATCCCGGCCTCAAGTACAAAATGGATGGCATGACGGAAGAGTCAGCCAAAATATTCAAGAGTCTGTTTGTAGGGTTTGGGCTGGCGATGTTTGGTATTTATGCATTGTTGGCGGTGCCGCTGAAATCCTATTCGCAGCCGCTTATCATCATGGGGGTGATCCCCTTCGGCATCATTGGCGCCATTATCGGTCACCTCAGCTTCAATCTTCCACTAGACATGATGTCGCTGTTTGGCATTATCGCCCTGTCGGGCGTGGTCGTTAACGACAGCCTGATCATGGTCGACTTTATCAATCGCGCGGTGTCCAACGGTAGCAGCATTATCGACGCCGTTGTGCAGTCGGGAACCCAGCGCTACCGCGCCATTATGCTCACGTCGCTGACAACCTTTTTTGGGCTGGCACCGATGCTGGTAGAGACCAGCACGCAGGCGCAGTTTTTAATTCCGATGGCAGTGTCATTGGGTTTTGGGATCATTTTCGCCACCGTGATTACGCTGGTGCTAATTCCCTGCCTGTACGTGATACTGGAAGATTTCAAAGCCCGCGGCAATACCCGCGACAGCAGTCCGGCGGAGTCGCCCTCGCCTGCCTCATCAAGCGGGTAAACAGTACGCGTTGCCATTAAAAACCTGCAATAACCAGAAGTTTGGGAATAAAAATCAGCATCGCAATCACTGCCGCCGTCAGGGCACTGAGTAAAACCGCGGCGGCCGCAACATCTTTGGCCTTGGTAATCAGCGGGTGTTCTTCGCGGCTCACGAGGTCGCAAAGGTATTCCAGAGCCGAATTAAAGGCTTCCATGGACAACACCCAGCCGATCAGCAGCGTAACAATGATCCACTCATTGCGACTCAGTTCCAGCAGGACGCCACAGATCAACACGAGCAATGTAGTGCCTACGTGAATTCGAGCGTTATGCTGTTCGCGAAGGAGTACCAGCAAACCGCGCAGCGCATGGCCAAAACTGGCGGCTCTAGCAGAGAGGGAGAAGGGCTTTTGGCCACCAAGCTGGGACAATGTTTTTCCTTAAAATTCGTTCAGCTGATCAAGAATAGCGGGTACCATGGCTGATCCGTAAACAACTGCAGCCAAAACCATGTTCGAACGTATATCCATAGCTCAAGCGAAGTCACTGATCGTCGCCGAAAGCTGCAACATCGTCGATATTCGCGATGCCCAATCCTATGCCGACGCGCACGTACCTGAAGCCAAGCATCTGGACGGCAATGCCGTGGACGAGTTTATTGCGGCCAGCGATCGCGAATTACCGCTATTAATCTATTGCTACCATGGCAACAGCAGCCAGAGCGCAGCACAGTACTTTGACGGCCAGCAGTTTAAGCGTGTCTACAGTGTTGATGGCGGCTTTGAAGCCTGGCGTCTGCAGCTATAGCATTCGCCGCGACACCGCGAACACTCATTCTTAGTCGCTTATCCCTCAACGCTTAAGCCCCAAACACGTTTCCTTGGGCAAATTAGGGCGCCGTACAGTCGGTGCAAAATGCATACACACCACTGGGGTCGCGCAGGCGCAAAAACGACTGTAATTGCTTGCCCAACGGCTGCCACCACGCGCGTGGCAACGACACCATCGATTCCAGCCCTGCCGACTCCAGCAAATGCGCCAGCAGCGCCTGCATCGGCGGTAACGTAGGCTCTACCCACATCCGCCGATAGCTGGTCATGCCGGCCAGACTCGCAGCGGCGGCAACCGCATCGTCCAGTCCGCCCAATTGGTCTACCAAACCAAGCTGTTTGGCATCGACACCCGTCCACACACGACCCTGTGCGATTTTGTCGACTTGTTCCGGCAACATATCCCGGCCCTCGGCCACAACATTGAGAAACTGACGATAACCATGCTCGATACCCGATTGCAAAGCGCGCTGTACGACCGGATTGAGTGGCCGATCCGGGCGTAAACCGCCGGCAATATTGGTCGTTGCAATGCCGTCAGTGAAAACGCCCAGTTTCGCCAAACTTTGCTCTATCGTCGGAAAGGCACCAAAAATACCAATCGAGCCCGTAATCGTTGCCGGCGTTGCCCATATCTCATCGGCATTGGCTGCAATCCAATAGCCGCCCGAGGCAGCGGCAGATCCCATGGAGACCACCAGGGGTTTGCCTGATTTTTTCAGCGCCAGCAGTTCCTGCCTGATTTGTTCAGACGCAAAGGCAGAGCCGCCTCCGCTGTCGATACGCAGAACGACGGCTTTGATACTGTCATCCTCGGCAGCAAGACGAATCAACTCGGAAAAACTTTCACCGCCAATACCATCTCCCGACACTTCACCATCAACGATTGTGCCCTGCGCGACCAATATACCAATCGCATCGCCGTCAGAGGCTTCAACATCATCGGCAAGCTGCAAATAGCGGGTGTGTTTGACGCGATTGAAGTCGCCCTTGTTGTCGACGCCTACTCGCGCCGCCATTGATGCGCGCCACTCGCGCCGATTACTCAGCGTATCCACCAGCTGCTCGCTCAAAGCCGCCGCCGCGAGGTCGCCGCGATGCTCAGCCATCACCTGATCAATATGGTTGACATAATGATCCAGCACTTTGACTTTAATGCCGCGGTTGGTGCTGACCAGCTCGGTGTAGTTTGCCCACAATTGATCCAACCAAGCCTGATTGGCCGCTTTGGCGTCAACCGACATAGAATCTCGCATCAGCGGCTCCATCGCCGATTTAAACTCTCCCACCCGAAATACATGCACCTTGATACCGAGCTTTTCTAGGGCTGAGCGGAAATAATTGCGATACAGACCAAAACCCTCGATCACAACGCCACCCATGGTATCCAGATAAATCTCATCGGCCTGGCTGGCTACCAGATAGCTGTCTTGGTCGTAGGCGATAGCGGACGCGACCACCGGCTTACCGCTGGCTTTGAAGCGTTCAATGGCAGCAGCCAGTTCCGAGGCCTTGCTCATGCCGATATGATTCAGGTCTTCCAGCGACAGCAGCAACACCGCGACACGCTCGTCAGTAGCACCGAGATCGATAGCCTTGATTAAATCGCTGAGCCGGGTTTCAGCAATGGCATCGCCGTCAATCAGCTGCGCCAAGGGGTCCGCCGCGCTGAGCTGGTCGACGACCAAGCCGCTGAGATGAAGATCCAGCGCAAATGTTTCAGGCAATGTCGGCCCCTTGGCTAATAATGTGAAACCCAGCCCTACCAGTAACAGCAAAAATACCGCATTTACCAGAAAACGGCGCGTGCCGTCGAGAAATGCGCCAATACTGCCCCAGAACCCCCTCTTACCATCCGCTTTACTCATTTATTCTCTCCGGATTCTTCCACAATACGATCAGCACTGATTTCGGTCGATGCTCGCTGCCACTGGGAGCACCAGCGAATGGTCATCATGGCCGAAACAAAAACCGTTACCGACAGCGCAACTTCGACATAATTGATCCACAGACGAAAGGGCGACATAGCCTCGGTAACCGCCATCATAAAGTACATAAGACAGACGTAACACAGCCACGCGATACTGCGTAAATTGTTGCGCAAAAGGCCCGGCACAAAGATCAGCAGCGGCACCAAGCGGATAACCCAAATGGTCACACTGGGTTGGCGCCCTTCCTGATGCAACCACCAGGTGGTCATGGTCAGCACAATGATTTGCGCCCAAAAACTAAACAGCAAAACGCGCCTCGCCCACAATGCCTTTCCGCTGTAGGCCGGCAGCGGCATTGCCTTATTTGCAGCCGCACTCATAACGCCACCTTCTTCGCCATTTTCGCCACGCGTTCACCCAAGGCGCGGCACAACTGTAATTCATTGTCGTCGGGCTGCCTGTTATTACCCGCTACATGCGACGCACCGTAGGGGGTGCCGCCGCCGGTAGTCGACGACAACTCCGGATGACTGTAGGGCAGCCCCAGCAACATCATGCCGTGGTGGAAAAGCGGAATCATCATGCTCAACAAAGTACTCTCCTGGCCTCCGTGGGGGCTGTTGCTCGCGGTAAAGACGGCAGCCGGCTTGTCGATCAAAGCGCCATTGAGCCAAAGCGATGAACTGGAATCGAGAAAATACTTCAATGGCGCCGCCATATTGCCAAAGCGGGTGGGGCTGCCCATGACCAAACCCGCGCAATCGCGCAAATCATCCAGGCTGGCATATAAATGCCCCTCATCCGGTATCTCCGGCGATACCGCCTCACATTCGGCCGACACGGCCGGCACGGTGCGTATACGCGCCTCTAGGCCTGCCTGCTCAACGCCGCGCGCAATATGCTGGGCCAAGGTTCGGCAGGCGCCGTAGCGGCTGTAATACAGCACGAGAACATAATTATCCAATTCAGGTGCACTCACGCCAGTAATTCCAAAACATTCTCCGGTGGCCGCCCCAGCACTGCCTTGTCACCTTTCACTACTATCGGGCGCTCTATCAGTTTCGGATTCTCGACCATTGCCTTGAGTAGAACAGCATCAGCCAGTGACGCGTCCGCGAGAGACAGCGCCTTGTAGGCGTCTTCGCCGGTCCGAAGCAACTCCCGCGGACGGCGGCCGAGCTTTTCCAACAATAAGCTCAACTCCCCAAGCGAGGGCGGATTCTCGAGATACAGCACCTGTTCCGGCTCGATCCCCTGCTCCTGAATCAATTGGAGTGTCTGTCTGGATTTTGAACAGCGGGGGTTGTGGTAAATGGTAATACTCATCGGAACCTCGTCGTTTGGTGCTGGCGATTACTTGGATAGCGCAAACAAAAGCGGCATTATACACAGCACGTTTTTCAACAAACACGCACAGCCAGCCCTTGCACCGCTTTTACGCCACGATTGCTGCGCTTGCGACCATAGCCAAGGAATATACCAGTAAGCATGACACGCGTTTTCCGTATTTTAACTCTCAGCTTTATAATTACGATGATTGCCGCCTGCGACCGCGACAACGACGGTATAGTCATACCCAGTACCGATCCGGCTATGAGCTTTACCCCGGGCGCCGCCAGCGAGCACTGGACAGTGATTAATTATTGGGCCGTGTGGTGCGCACCCTGCCGCGAAGAAATCCCCGAATTAAATGCGCTCAGCCAAGCACACCGAGGCAACTTGCGCGTATTCGGCGTGAATTACGACGGCGCCAGCGGCCACAAGCTTGCAAGCGCCATCAAAGAACTCGACATCAAATTTCCCGTTCTCGAGATCGACCCGCAACCCGCACTCGGAATCGCAAGACCCCAGGCCCTCCCGGCAACCTTAGTGATCAAACCCACTGGCGCACTCCATGTGGTGGTGCTAGGCCCACAAACCGCAGACAGTTTGTGGCAAATTATCGCCAAGGCCCAATAACCGTGAGCGATTGTGTGCGCTTTCGCGTGAGTGGGCGGGTGCAAGGCGTGGGCTTTCGTGCCCATACCCGCACTGTCGCTCGCGCCCATCACCTCAGTGGCGGGGCAACAAACTGCAGTGACGACAGCGTTGACATCCTGCTGTTTGGTCGGGCAGAAAGTATCGACGCGGCAAAGCCGGATATTATTGCTGGACCGGTGCATGCGCGGGTCGAGCGCGTTGAATCACTGGATCCACCCGTGCAACCGCCAGTCACGGGATTCGTCATTCGCTAAAACTTCAATGAAAAGCGGATTAAATTCAAGAATATAGACAAATATTTATCAGTATGACAGATTAAACTAGCCTGCGGAGTGCGCACTGCCAAGCATGGAAGTCGCCTACTAGAAAGCTGTGTAAATGGACTTTTCACTCCATTCGCTTACATTAGGCTGGTGGTAACAATAATAAAGTTATGTGTTGGGCAAAAATAACTCGCGGACGGTACCCGTCTATAGGTACACCGTATTGTTGTACAAAAGAATTCCAATAACTTGAAATTCGCTTGCCATACAGTGGATGTTTACAGGCTTATGAATCGTTTTTTAGCTGCCCTGCTGCTGTTCTCAGTAACGCATCTCTCCCAAGCAAAAATCGAGCTTGAAGGCATGCCCCTGCGAGGGCTTGCCGTTTACGAACAACTTCGCACCGAATACTACATAGCAGGTTTGTAACTGCCGTCATCCGCGACAACGCCGGGCGACGCCTTTTTTATGCCCGACCCCAAGCGCATGGATATCCGCGTGCTTGCCCAGTCGTGGAGCAAGCGCCGCTTTGTCCAGCAATGGAATCAACTGATCCTGACAAACAATAATACCGACACGCACAAGGCCCACTTAGACAACATCATCGCTTTCGCCTCTCTGCTCAAAGACGACCTCTTGGCGGGCGATCACTTAACCTTTGATTTGCTGCCCGACGAAGGCACCACGATCAAGCTGAACGGCACCACGCTACTCAAAACCAGTGACCCCGAATTTTTCAATCTGCTTCTGTCTTGCTGGATAGGCGCACGCCCACCCTCATCAGGGTTCAAACAAAACGTCCTTAAATTGCCTACGGGTGAGCGCGGCACTACCTTGATGGCAAGCTTTGACTTTACCGCACCAGCACCCGCGTGAATCGGCGCAACCGCCACGTGGGCCGGAGCTCCGGCAATCGCTGCTAGCACGGCGCCCTCCCCGGCTAAAGTGGCGGAACCCGCTGCCAGCATACCCGACCGCGACGCGTTGGCTGAAGAAAAGGCCCGTAAAGCAGCCGCTGCCGAGAAAGCGCAGTTGGTGAAACTGGAACAAGAACGCCTTCGCAGAGAAGCCGTTACCAAGGCTCTGGCCGATGCAGAAGGTCGCGCCAAAGCCGCCGCTCTCGGTAAAGAGCTGATCAACGAGTACAGTTCCACCATGATTCGCGCTAGCTACCGGCACGTTCGCTATCCAAAACGCGCGCTGAAGCTTAATCAGGAGGGCACCGTTCTGCTTGAGGTTATTATCGACCGCAAAGGCGGCTTGATTTCATCTAAAGTGATCCAGAGTTCAGGCTACTCATCGTTGGGCGATGCTGCTGTATCGGCGGTTGAAAAAACCTCACCCTTCCCAGAAATCCCTACCGGCATTCTGGGCAATCAAATCGAATTTACACTGCCATTCACCTTCCAGATATCAAGCTAAGCTGCGCCTGTAGTGTGGCCTTAGCCTTTAAATGACCGTTCGCTATGCGCCGCTGTGTAGCTGAAAGTCGCCCCCAGCGACGTTGCCAGACTATATTGACGATTTCAGCCTTCAAACTACGTCCCATACTCGCTATCCTCCACAGACTCATTTTTGCAACTTCGACACAGACAGGAATGCCACAATGTCAGCGAAAACCTACCCCGTGCCCAAAGACTTCGCCGCCAGCGCCCATATCAACGCCGAACGCTATGCAACGCTTTACAAACAGTCGGTAGAAGAGCCTGACGTTTTCTGGGCACAGCAGGCCCGAGAATTTTTAAGCTGGGACAAAGAGTGGCAGAACGTTTGCGAATACAACCTTGCCAAAGGCGAAGCGCGCTGGTTTGAAGGTGCCAAGCTCAATGTCAGCTACAACTGCATAGACCGGCATTTGCAAAAACGCGGAGACCAAACAGCGTTCATCTGGGAGGGCGACGCCCCCAGCGACCACAAAAATATCAGCTACCGTGAACTCCACGAAGCCGTCTGCCGCCTCGCCAATGTGATGAAAAGCTGCGGCATCGAAAAAGGCGATCGTGTCTGCATCTACATGCCCATGATTCCCGAAGCCGCCTACGCCATGCTGGCTTGCACCCGTATTGGCGCAGTGCACTCGGTGGTCTTTGGCGGTTTCTCACCCGAAGCCCTCAAAGACCGTATCAACGACTCCGAATGCAAAATGGTGATCACCGCCGATGAAGGCCTGCGCGGCGGCAAGGCCATCCCCCTAAAAGCCAATACCGACAAAGCCCTGCAAAACTGCCCCTCCATAGAGACTTGCTTGGTCGTGCAACGTACCGGCGGCACTATTGACTGGCAGGAAGGTCGTGACATTTGGTATCACGACGCCACCGCCGCAGCCGAGACCGACTGTACGCCCGAACAGATGGACGCCGAAGACCCACTGTTTATTCTGTACACCTCGGGCTCCACTGGCAAACCCAAAGGCGTAGTGCACACGACTGCCGGTTACCTACTGCAAGCAGCCATGACCCACAAATTCACCTTTGATTACAAGGAAGGTGATGTGTTCTGGTGTACTGCGGATGTTGGCTGGGTCACCGGCCACACCTATAGTGTGTACGGCCCACTGGCCAACGGCGCCATCAGCGTGATATTTGAAGGCATACCCACCTACCCGGACGCCTCGCGCCACTGGCAGGTGATCGACAAGCACAAGGTCAATATCTACTACACCGCGCCTACTGCCATTCGTGCTCTTATGGGCGCAGGTGATGACTTCGTAACCAAAACCTCGCGCCAATCACTCAAGCTACTCGGTACCGTGGGCGAACCCATAAATCCCGAAGCCTGGGGGTGGTACCACCGTGTGGTGGGTGAAGAACGCTGCCCCATTGTTGATACCTGGTGGCAAACCGAAACCGGCGGCCAGATGCTGACCCCGTTACCCGGTGCCACGCCAACCAAACCCGGCTCCGCCACCAAACCTTTCTTTGGCGTGCAGCCCGCCCTGCTCGACCAAAACGGCAATGAAATTGAAGGCGCCGGTTCCGGCTACCTCGTTATCAAAGCCTCCTGGCCCTCGCAGATCAGAACCATCTACGGCGATCACCAACGCCTCATCGACACCTACTTCAGCCAATACCCTGGCTACTACTTTACCGGTGACGGCGCCCGCCGCGACGAAGACGGCTACTACTGGATTACCGGCCGCGTAGACGACGTCCTCAATGTCTCGGGGCACCGCATGGGCACCGCCGAAGTGGAAAGTGCACTGGTACTGCACAAAAACGTAGCCGAGGCCGCCGTTGTGGGCTACCCGCACGATATCAAAGGCCAAGGCATCTACGCCTACGTCACCCTAATCAGTGGCCACCAACCCAGCGACGAACTGAAACAGGAGCTGGTCAAACTCTGCGTGCAGGAAATCGGCGCCATCGCAAAGCCCGACCTTATTCAATGGGCGCCGGGGCTGCCCAAAACCCGCTCGGGTAAAATCATGCGCCGCATTCTGCGCAAGATAGCGGCTAACGAACTGGACACACTTGGCGACACCTCAACGCTGGCCGATCCGGCTGTAGTAGATGAACTGATTGAAAACAGACTGAATCAATAATGGCCGGTGGCGCAGGAGGAACTAAGCGCTAGCGAATATCCGCGCGCCAATAACACAGGACCCAGCAGGGACGCTGTAAAAACCATGCGCCTCGGCCAATATCCCCTATTTTTTCTAGCATCGCCGACATTACAGATGCCAACGACGGAACGCACAATGAGTTATTCAGTCGCCAAAGATTATGGTCCGGATTTTATAAAACGGGATGGAGAAGTGCATGAAAAATGGGTGTGAATGAACGATAACCGAGATGTCCTCGCGCGCCTGCGCGAGCGTATTCCGTCCTTCGAATGCGTTCCGGCTTGTCACGATTGTTGCGGACCGGTAACTACTTCCCCGGAAGAAATGTCGCGCCTGCCAGTGAAATCTGACGCCGATCATGAAGCGGCATTAGATCATCTCAACTGTGTACGCCTGGGTCCTAATGGTTGCACGGTGTACGCGGAGCGCCCGCTGATTTGCCGATTGTTTGGCACAACACAACGTATGGCCTGCCCAAACGGTCGTCGCCCAGAAGCTATGGTTGAACCGAACATTGAGCGTCAGGTTCACCACTACATTGCTAACACACGGCAGGTCTTGGTCTAATGAACGAAAAATTCCCTAAGCCATGCCGTATATCTAGCCGCGCCCCACTTCAGCCTACGCTTGAACAGCTAATTATGGATGCGTTCACCCTCCGCAATGGTCGTCGAGTGAAAAGCCGAGAGCATACTCCTTGTGGATCAGGCGCAGTACTCAGCGCTGCCTATGGGCTACCGCATAAGCATTGTCGGCCATAGCAGCATAGGCTGGATTTACCTAACAAATGTAGGCCGGCGTGCTAAAATTGGCTTCTTTGGCCGCAACCAGAGTATTCATGGTTGCCGCTTGTCCTTTTACCGTAGCTTGGATCATGTCATGTCAGATAAGTTCTTTTTCAAAGGCCGTCAGGATGTACGAGAAAATCACGTTGAATCCGGTTATAAAACGAAGGGGAGTCCAAAAGCCGGCAGCAAGAAATATCCGCTGTCGCTGGTGGTGACCAATGAAGCACGCAAGCAGGAAGTGGAGGCTTTGGTTGCTGAAGCGCAGCTGCATGCTTTAGTCAAGCTCGACAGCAGCGAAGACGCGGCAGAATCGATCAATGAATTGACAGTGCTCCTGAACAAAAATTCTGCGGTTAAACTTGACAAAATTCCTGCACGCAACGAGCCCTGCCCTTGCGGCAGCGGTAAAAAGTATAAAAAATGCTGTGCGTAAAGAGTAATCAACTTACTAGAACCGATGCTGGTACATAACGAAAATATCAAAGGCGCACTGCGTACCGAACGTCTTCTGCGCAGTCGCCCTCTATTCTGGCGCCATTCCCAATGAATCTAGAGTCGACAGAAAAAAATACGATCAACTTACCGTTGACCATGTTGGTCACTGCATTATTACTTGGCTCCTATGCGGTAATGTGTATCCACAGTAGCGGCGAAACGTTAAAGGTCATGAAGGGAGTGATTGAAAAATGTGAGTTTCTAGGAGGCGGTACGTCCAAATCTATCTCGCATGCAACAATTAAAACAGAAACTGGAAGTTACATAATCTCGAGCGTATCGGAGTGTAGCCCCGGGGCCGAGGTGAATATTTTTATTAATCGCGGAATTCTGTATTTTAACTCGATATATGCAGCAGAAAATGTATAGCCAGAACGCCACTCAAAACTTAGCAGTACGCTCCGCATTCAGCCATTAGCGCTGTCACTATGGCGGCCAGAATACTGAGCACCGAAAATTTCCCGGCAGCCCCCCTCGGTCAAGTTATATGGAGGAACCATCATGCGCGCCCATTACTTACAACACGTACCGTTTGAGGGGCTAGGCAGCATCGAGGCTTGGCTTAAACACGCAGGCTACGACATATCATGCACGCGGTTTTTCAATGCGGAGAAACTGCCGGACGTTAAAGGTATTGATCTGCTGCTCGTCATGGGCGGCCCGATGAGTGTTAACGATGAACGCGAACACCCCTGGCTAGCGACAGAAAAAGAATTCATAAGGCGTGCGATTGCTGCGGGGAAATCCGTTCTCGGCATTTGCTTGGGCGCGCAACTCATCGCCAACGCGCTGGGTGGTGCGGTTTATTCCAATCCAGTAAAGGAAATTGGCTGGTTTCCCGTTGCGGCTGTAACAACCGGAGGAAATTCCGTTTTCCAATTCCCCAACGAAGTCGTGGTGTTTCATTGGCACGGCGAAACATTCGAGCTACCAAAAGCTGCGATTCACATAGCCAAAAGTAAGGCCTGTAGGCATCAGGCCTTTCAAATTGGCAGCCATATTATTGGGCTGCAATTTCACTTGGAAACAACGCAAATTTCAGCCCAGGCTATCGTCAACAATTGTAGGGATGAACTCATCGTGGGTGAACACATCCAATCTGAGGACGATATTCTGTCCGCTACCGAAGAACGGTATTCGTCAATAAACAGCCTAATGGCAACTATTCTTGAGTATCTACATGCAAACAATCGCTAATCCGAGCGGCCATCTGTAATGAGTTGCCCGCAAATGCGATCCATCAAGGCTTGCTGAAGCTGCTCGCCGCCCAATAATATAGGCGCAGAATCTCCCGCGCGTATTTAACACCTAAAAAGGACAATCCATGCAAAACCGAGTTGATATAGCCAAACTACTGCTTCGCGTCAGCTTGGGCCTGATGCTTCTACTCCACGGTCTGAGCAAATTACAAAATGGCGTGGCCGGCATTGTCGGTATGGTTTCCAGCGCTGGCTTGCCGGGCATTCTCGGCTATGGCGTTATTGTCGGCGAGGTAATTGCGCCGCTGATGATTCTTGTCGGCGTTTACAGCCGCATCGGTGGCTGGCTGGCGGCAATGAATATGCTTTTTGCCATTGCACTGGCTCACAGCACTGAAATTTTCTCGTTAGGAAATCACGGCGGCTGGGCAATTGAGTTGCAGATGTTCTATTTAGTGACGGCCGTTTGCGTTGGCTTGCTGGGCTCAGGCCGCATGGCGGTGAAGCCCGACTAGCTTTTACGCTAATTTCACCTACGGGAAAGCGCGCTACACTCTGCCGTAGGTGTTTATCAGATACGACTCAGCTAACAACAAACTCATCCAATTGGGTGTTCTCGCGGTTTTTCTTGAAGCTCTTGAAATCACCTGGAAACAGAAAAGGGCTGGCACCCGTTGGGGTTTGGTAGTAGCTGGTACAGCTAGCCTCGCCCCAGGAGAAGTTTCTACACTCCTCCATCACCCAGTCATTGTAGCTGACGTGCAGCTTGTCATTGACCGAGAGTGTGCGCTTACCTGCACTGCGCAGGTCGTCCAGTAGGCGAACAATCATGGCTACGTTGGTTTCCGCCGAGGAAAAGTAAGTCACCGACAAGACCATCGCATTGGGGCCCATGCCCATAAAGTAATTGGG
Source organism: Paracoccaceae bacterium (assembly GCA_047622145.1). Lineage (GTDB taxonomy): Bacteria > Pseudomonadota > Gammaproteobacteria > Pseudomonadales > Spongiibacteraceae > Litorivivens. Next base: position 17,853 of record JBLHMO010000024.1, read on the forward strand.
AAAGCCGGGCGTCAGAATGCCTTTATAAGCCTGCGGTGAAACTTCCATAACATCTGCCAGCAGCTGGGCTTTATCCCCCACGACCTCAATGCGATCGTAATCGAGCACTTTGTAGCCGGTACAGTAAACGATGACGTCCGCTTCGATCAATTTGCCCCCACTGGTGACAATACCCTCAGGCCTGACCTCAGTCGCCCCTGCCGCAATCAAGGTCACATTATCGCGATTCAGTGCAGGGTAGAAATCGTCGGATACCAACGGCCGTTTGCAGCCAAAGCGGCTTTGGGGGGTTAGCGCCTCGTGCAGGCTGGTGTCTTTCACCACCTTTTTGATGTGATCTGTGGCCATGCCTTCAAACATATCCATGCGCTTGTGACCCAGCAGGGCCGCCTGATGCATAAAGCCCATCATCTTGGTTTGCAAAGCACGCACCGCGCGCATGGCAAAGGGGAAGGTGCGGAACACCCAACTCTGCCATGGTTTGTAGATGCGCCGGCCACGCGGCAGGATTGAGTTGGGAGTACGTTGCAAGACCGTTAATTGCGCGGCAATTTTTGCCACTTCCGGCACGATCTGCACTGCCGAGGCAGCAGAACCCACAACGACTACGCGCTTACCCGCCAAATCCACATCGTGACGCCAGTGGGTGCTGTGCCAACTCTCACCTGCGAAGTCTTCTATGCCGGGAATGTTGGGCATGACCGGCGTGTGCTGATTGCCCATGGCATTGATGATGGCATCGAACTCAAACTGCTCACCCTGCTCGTTGCTGAGCAGCCAACCGTTGCCAGCTTGATACTCGGCGCGTTTGATTTGGCAGTTGAAGTGCATATGGCTTTCCAGCCCAAAGCTCTTAGCGCAACGCTGAAGATAGGCCTCAATTTCAGGCTGAGCCACAAAACTCGCAGTCCAATGGGGGTTGGGGGCGCTGGCAAAGGTATAGGAGTGTGCCCATACATCGCAGGCCAGACCCGGGTAACTATGCTGATGCCAGGTACCACCAGCCTTGGCGGCTTTCTCAAAGATGGTAAATTCCGTGAAACCCTTTTCTAGTAGCTCTCTGCCCGCGGCGATACCCAGCGGTCCTGCACCGATTATTGCTATTTTCATACTGCTGCTGACCTCATTCTATTCAAACGTCATTTTTATATACGTAACTGCGGTAGCCCGGAACCCAAATAGTTGATGCCTGAATGGCTGATAAGGCCAGCGACCATCGACATCATACGTGACATTGGGCCCCGTTGGCCGTATCCGCCCGCAAACTATGCAGATAGTACAAACGGAATAGCCGCCTGCAGCATGGGACGAAATTTGGCATCTGGAGGCAATCCCTTCACAGCGCTATTTGCCATTATATCCGCCAAGAATACGCGAATCACTACTTCCTTAGTATTACCGAACTGGCACGTGACTCCAGAGCAGGTTATCGTATCAATATAAGAACAAGACGGGGATAGCCCATGCGCAGGATGCCAGCATTCGCTTCGTTGCTACTATTTGCTCCAACCACTCTTTGGGCGCAAAGCTCTACTCCCAACGACAGGCGGCAACTCGAGGAGGTACTCGTTACCGCCCAAATGCGCTCCGAATCGCTTGGCGATGTTCCAGTGTCAGTAACCTCCATTGACGCTGACAAACTGAACGAGGCGGGGATCGAGAACCTGTCCGATTTATCGGAATACACCCCCAACTTCAAACTGGTGGACAGCGGGCTGGTACCTAACGTGTATATGCGCGGCATTGGTTCCGGCTCGAATCAGGGCTTTGAATTATCGGTAGGCATTTTTTCCGATGGCATCCACCTTGGCCGCGCCCACCAAACCCGCACCGCCTTTATGGACGTGGAACGCGTTGAGGTACTGCGCGGCCCGCAATCAATTTTATTTGGCAAGAACGCGATTGCCGGTGCCGTCAGTCTGATCTCTGCGCGGCCTAGCGACGAGTTAGCAATGCGTCTGACTGGTACACGAGGCTTGGGGGAAGACAAAAACGAGTTTACTGGCAGCTTGTCTGGCCCCATAAGCGATTCACTGGGCGCCAGAATAGCGCTGCGTTATCGCGATGAAGACGGCTATGTCTACAATCCGGAGCAGGACAGGGATGAACCTTCGGCAAAAGAAAAGTCTGCGCGATTGGTTCTGGGCTGGTCACCCAGCGACTCGCTGGAAACCCATCTGAAAATTGAGCAAACCAATCGCCAGCAAGGTGGTCGCACCCTACAAATAACCCATAGTAGCGCCTTGACCGGCTGCTCCGGCGAAGACGTAGAACGCAACGATATACGCCAGACCGACGCCCGTGAAAATGACGATTTGAGAGCGTTTAATCACAGTTTCAATGCAGAATTTCATTTTGGCGCCGGCACGCTGACCTCCAACACCGGCTGGTCGGGCTTCGACAATACCGAACACTTTGACGCCGACTCCAGCACCTTTGATACCGCGGAATTTCTGTCCATCGAAGACTACGAGCAGTTCAGTCAGGAATTGCGCTTTGTTTCTCCCGGTGGCCAACGCATCGATTACATTGCCGGCTTGTACTACCAGCGCAGCGAGCTGGTGTTCGATGAATCTACGCCGCTAAAAGTGCGCACGGCCGCCGTTCAAGACACAGGCCTGTGCCAGCTTAATACGGCAGTGCTTGTTGAAGCCGACCTAGAACGGGAATACACCTTGGACACCGAAGCGTCTTCTGCCTTTTTTCAACTGACGCTCAACCTTACCGAAACGCTGCGCAGTACCGTTGGGGCGCGCTATGTCAGCGAACAAAAAGAAGGCTATCGTCGCTTCGATATATTCGAGCCCGGCAGCCGTAATAGTGCCAATCCGCTTACCACTGCCGTGCTTGGCCAATTGCGCATTAACAGCCACGAAATGACGGGCAAGCGCAGCAGCGACTTGTTATTGCCGCTAGTCAATCTGCAGTGGGACGCCAGCGATGACATCATGACCTATATTTCCTATACGCAGGGCGCTAAATCTGGCGGCTACGACGCCCGCGGGAACAACAATGAAGACGGACCAACGGGCGGACGAGCTAACTTTCTGTTTGACGATGAACAGGCTGATGCCTGGGAACTGGGCACTAAGATGCGTCTTGCCGGAGGCACCGCAGACCTGAATATTGCCTTATACAAAGTCGAATACTCAGAAATGCAGGTGAGTGTGTTTGACGGCGTTGCGGGCTTTAACGTGACCAACGCCGGCAGCGCTCTCACTCAGGGCATAGAAATAGACAGCCGCTGGCTCGCCACCGATTGGCTCTTGTTGACGGGGGCTGTTGCCTATCTCGACTTTGAATGGCTGGACTACAAACAGGGCCCCTGCTATCCCGGTTCGCCCAAGGAAGATTTGAACACTGGAACGTGTGATCTCAGCGGCAGCGTAAATCAGCAAACCCCCGAATGGACCGCCTCCTTGTCGGGCACCATTACCCTGCCCTTGGGCGACAATATCAAAGTGGAATTCACCGCCGATGCGAATTATCGCGGCGAGCATTTCACGGCTGGCGATCTCGACCCACGCGGCTTACAAGAATCCGTGACTAAATATAATGCGCGCCTGCGTATTGCCCAAATCAACGAAGACTGGTCAGTGGCGCTGGTGGGTAAAAATCTTAGCGATGAATTGACACTTGGAATTGGTGCCCAAACGGGTTTGGATGTAGACGGCTATCGCGCCTCAACCGAGCCTGCAAAAACGGTTTATCTGGAAGCTGCGCTGCAGTTTTAATATGAGTGATGGTGAAATCGATGTGCTGCTGATGTGCTGCTGACGTGGTGTTTCGACGCGGATAAGTGTCTGCGCAGGCGCCGCGAAACAGCGTAGCAAACTATTCAGAAAGCGCTATGCCTTCACGTACAATGATCAATGCCCTGCATTGCACAAGGCACTGATCCATCATCTTAGTGAACGTGGCCGTGCTCAAGTTCTTCTGCAGAGGCTTCGCGCACTGTTTCAATTGTTACGTCGAAGTTCAGTACTTGGCCAGCAAGCGGGTGGTTGCCGTCAACCAACACGGTTTCGTCGGTTACTTCACGCACAACGACCATTTGCATTTGGCCACCGTCGCCCTCCGCCTGAAACTGCATACCAGCTTCAATGCTCTCAACGCCTTGAAAGGCTTCAAGCGGCACCTGTTGGAGCATGTCCGGGTTCAGTTCGCCATAGCCGTCTTCGGGCTGGACAACAACTTTCAAGCTGTCGCCTTTCGCTTTGTCGGTCAGTGCGCTTTCCAGACCGGGAATGATACCGCCGTGCCCATGCAGATACGTTAAGGGCTCGCCATCGGCGGACGAATCTAACTGTTTGCCTTCTTCGTCAGTCAATGTGTAGTGAATAGCCACTGCACAGTCGTTTGCAATTTTCATAATACGCTCCGTAATTTCAGGGCGACAGAATGCCAGCTTGCGCCGCGAAGGTCACGAAAACGGGCGAAATTTGCCTATTTTCCCCTAAAATCGGAGCCTGCAGTGGGTCAAATGCCCTGTAATTGTGCAATCCGCTGATTGATATAGTGCCGAAAATCCGAATTTTCGGCATAGGTGTGGGCTTGGCGCTGCCACCAGCCTTGAACTTGGCTCGCCGAGAGCATTCGGTCCATGATTGGGCCGTAGCGCTCGAGAAAGCCGGCATCTATTCGCGACAGCTCGTAAACATTGGCAAACTGGGAAAACATGGAAAACATCATCATGCCAAAGCGCGAGCGCTGTTCATCGTTGAGCTTGTCCGGGTTGCTGATTGCCGTATTCCAGAGATGGAACAGCTCGCTGTCCGACCAGATCGTGGCCATAAAGGCCGAAAAATCCCCGCCTAATTGCTGCTGGGCGCTGGCGACAAAGGAGCGGCGGGCGTCCTTGATCTGAAAGGCGAGATAGATCAGTGACAGAAAAACTGCGCTGGCGCCCAGTACGTCGGCTAGTGCACTGACCTGGCCCCAGTTCATCACGTAGATTCCAGAGGGCGTTGCGCGGGGGTAATGCGGAACAGCGAGAATTGCCTTGGCTTATTTGGCCTATTAACGTTCAGCATATGCGGCAGTCTCTTATTATTTTATGGTGTTAGAGCCCAGCGCAGACTGGCGTGCAATTCATTTTACACCTGCCGTCCGACGCCCTCAACGATTCTGTGTTTCTTGAATAATACGCTGCCCCAGATCGACGATTTCGCGGCGCAGCCAGATATGGCCGGGGTCGTGCTGCAGCAGCGGGCTCCAAGCCAGCTTCAATTCGATGGGAATAATCATAAACGGAGGCTTTCGCACCGCTAGCCGAGAGTCGCCGGCATGTACGAGAGCAACCTGCGTGGGTAAGGTGGCAATCAGATCGGACTGCTGTGACAGCTGCGCCGCTATCTGATAATGCCGCGTAAACAGCCGTATTCGGCGGGTGCGCCCGGATTCTGCCAAAGCCTCATCGACCCAGCCCAGACGTTGGGGATCTTTGGTACTCATACCGCGGCCAACACCCATACCGGTTTTGCTCACCCAGATATGCGGCGCCTCAAGATAACTATCGAGATTGAAATTTTCCAAAACCGGGTTATTCGCGCTCATAAGGCAGGAGAAGCTGTCGCGCCAAACCGTTGCCTGATGGAAGGACTGCGGCAACTGGTCGAAGCGGTTTATCGCCATATCGATCTTGCCCTGCTCCAAATCCTGAAAGGAGACGTCGCTGGGCGTAAGGATATCGAGGGTGATTTCCGGTGCGGTGTCACGCAACTCGTTCATCAGCGGGGCAAGCAAGGTAGATTCGGCGTAGTCGGTAGCCATTATCCGGAATACGCGGGTGCTGCTCATGGCGTCAAATTCGGCAACGGGTAAGACGGCTTTTTCTACCGCAGCGAGAATGCCACGCACTTGGGGTTGCAATTCGTTAGCGCGCTCGGTCGGCGTCATACCTTCGCTGGTGCGCACCAGTAGTGGGTCGCCAAAAAGCTCGCGCAGGCGGCGCAGACCGTTGCTCAATGCTGGCTGGGTTATGCCCAGTTGCTCCGCAGCGCGAGTCACATTCTTTTCACGCAGCAATACGTCGAGGTAGACCAATAGATTCAGGTCAACACGGGACAAATTCATTAAATAAATGCTCCCCAATTACCAATAATTCTAGAAAATCATTAAACCAGAAGCACTGCGCGAAGAAAACAAAAAAAAGCCCGGCAATTGCCGGGCCAAGCCTCACACTGACAGGCATGAAGTCGGGGTAGCCAAATGCTGATTAAGCGCGCTTGGCTTTAAGTTCGCGACGGCGAGCGTGCAATACCGGTTCGGTGTAGCCGCTGGGCTGGTCAACACCCTTAAAAACCAGTTCGCAGGCGGCCTGAAAGGCGACGTTGTCATCGAAATCCGGCGCCATATTCACGTATTCGTGGTCATGCGCGTTCTGGCGATCAACTACGGCTGCCATGCGCTTGAGCGTTTCCATTACCTGCACTTCACTGCAAATTCCGTGGCGCAACCAGTTGGCAATGTGCTGGCTCGAGATACGCAGTGTTGCGCGGTCTTCCATAAGCCCAATATCGTCGATATCCGGCACTTTTGAGCAGCCCACGCCATGATCGATCCAGCGCACCACGTAGCCGAGCATGCCCTGGGCGTTGTTATCCAACTCGTTTTGAATGTCCTCGACGCTCCAGCCAGTATCTTTGGCAATCGGGATGCTGAGAATATCGTTCAGCGCGGCGCGCTGGCGATCCGCCAATTGCGCTTGAACATCGGCAACATTGATTTGGTGGTAGTGCATCACATGCAGGGTTGCCGCTGTAGGCGACGGCACCCAAGCGCAGTTGGCACCGGCTTGGGGGTGGCCAATTTTGGTGTCCATCATTGCTGCCATTTCGTCGGGCATGGCCCACATGCCTTTACCGATCTGGGCGCGACCACTCAGGCCACATTCCAAGCCGATATCCACGTTCCAGTCTTCGTAAGCTTTAATCCAGGCCTGCTGCTTCATGTCAGCTTTGCGCACAAAGGCACCGGCTTCCATACTGGTGTGAATCTCATCGCCGGTGCGATCCAAAAACCCGGTATTAATAAAGATCACACGCTCGCGGGCGGCATGGATGCAGGATTTCAGGTTCACCGTGGTACGGCGCTCCTCATCCATAATGCCGATTTTGAGGGTGTTGGGCGCCAGACCCAGTGCAGCCTCAACGCGGCCGAACAATTGAGCAGCAAAAGCCACTTCTTCCGGGCCGTGCATTTTTGGCTTAACAATATAAACACTGCCTGCGCGCGAGTTGCGCAGGCTGCCGGTTTGTTTGAGGTCATGCATTGCTGCGAATGCGGTGACCATGGCATCCATGATGCCCTCGGGAATTTCATTGCCATCGGCATCGATAATTGCGTCGTTGGTCATCAGATGGCCGACGTTGCGCACCAACAGTAGGCTCCGACCGTGCAATACCACTTTGCCGCCGTCGGCCGAGGTAAATAAGCGATCTTCCGCTAGACGACGCGTCACTTCGCGGTCGCCTTTGATAAGTTTTTCTTCCAGCTTGCCGGTCATCAGCCCCAGCCAGTTGCGATAGACAACCACTTTGTCTTCAGCATCGACCGCTGCAACCGAGTCTTCGCAGTCCTGAATCGTAGTCAGCGCCGACTCCAGCACCACGTCTTTGACACGGGCAGAATCGGTTTTGCCGATCGGATGTTCGGCATCAATTTGAATATCGATATGCAAGCCGTTGTGCACCAACAATACGTTCGTGGGCGCTGCCACGGCGCCCTTGTAACCGACAAATTGTTGGGGCTGGGCCAGCGCCTGAGTACTGCCATCGTTCAGGTTTACGGCTAGCGCGCCATTTACAACCGTGTACGCAGTCACATCGGCATGAGAACCCGACGCCAGCGGCGTGTTTTCATCGAGAAACTTGCGGGCATAGGCAATAACCTTGTTGCCGCGTACCGGGTTATAGCCTTTGCCTTTATCGGCTCCACCGTCTTCGCTAATAACATTGGTGCCGTAGAGAGCGTCATACAGGCTACCCCAGCGCGCGTTGGCTGCATTGAGCGCATAGCGTGCATTCATGACCGGCACCACCAACTGCGGGCCCGCCAGCGTCGCAATTTCGCTGTCTATATTGGTGGTGCTGACGTCAACGTCAGTCGGCTCCGGCAACAGATAGCCTAACTTTTCCAAAAAGGTGCGATAGTTATCGGCATTGAATGCCGGATTTTCGCGGTGCCAACCATCAATGGCGGCCTGCATTTCGTCGCGCACTGCCAGTAAACGGCGGTTTTGGGGAGCCAGCTCGGCCAACAGACTCGCCAATTCGGACCAGAAATGATCGGGCTCGACGCCGGTGCCCGGCGCAATCTCGTCATTGACCAGGCGATACAGCGGCTCGGCTATCTTCAAGCCGCTATGTTCGATACGTTGGTCAGTTGAAGAGGGCATGCTTACTCCTTAAAAACACAAAATCACAGCCCGCTATGCGCTTAATGGGGGGGGCAGTGGCAATTAACACGATAATCATGGTAGCCACGGCAGTCAGATTCCGCAAATAAATCCATATTATCCACGCAATTCATTTTGTGAATGCACGATATTATCAAAAATTCCCGCTAGGCTCCCGTTTATAAACAGGTTTTTCGAGCCTAAACTGTTGTTTAATTAAAGGAATCAAGGCTGCGGCCATTCGCTTCTCTCACACCCCCCTCTATTCCGACAAAATATACCGAATATAGAATCTATAAATTAGATAAATCAGCAGGTACGCCCTAAACTACTCGTCAAACGCCAATTCCATTTTCGAATCAAAAAGGGATCGATCATGTCTGACTACCGCTCACAGATAGACGTCATTGCCAAACTGCGCGAGCAGATGGGTGACACTTGGAGAGACATCAATCCAGAGTACGCCGCTCGCATGAAGCTGCAAAACCGCTTCAACACCCACCTTGATATCGCCAAGTACACCGCCGGTATCATGCGCAAGGACATGGCTGATTACGACGCCGACACCTCGCAGTACACCCAGTCACTGGGTTGCTGGCACGGCTTTATCGGCCAACAAAAGCTGATTTCTATCAAAAAGCACTTCGGCAAAACCGACAAGAGCTACCTCTACCTGTCAGGCTGGATGGTTGCAGCCCTGCGCAGCGAGTTTGGTCCTCTGCCCGATCAGTCCATGCACGAGAAAACCTCCGTTGTTAACCTGATCGCTGAACTGTACACCTTCCTCAAGCAAGCCGATGCCTGGGAACTGAACCACCTGTTCCGCAACCTCGACGACGCTCGTGAAAAAGGCGACGACGTTGCCGCTAAAGCGATAGAGAAGCAAATTGACGGTTTCGAAACCCACGTTGTGCCGATCATTGCCGACATAGACGCCGGTTTCGGTAACGCTGAAGCGACTTACCTGCTGGCCAAGAAGATGATCGAAGCCGGTGCTTGCTGCATCCAGATCGAGAACCAAGTTTCTGACGAGAAGCAGTGTGGCCACCAAGACGGCAAAGTCACCGTACCCCACGAAGACTTTCTCGCAAAAATCCGCGCTGTACGTTACGCCTTCCTTGAGTTCGGTATCGACGACGGTGTTATCGTTGCCCGCACCGACTCTCTGGGTGCTGGCCTGACCAAGCAAATCGCAGTAACCACTGAGCCTGGCGATCTGGGCGACCAGTACAACGCCTTCATCGACGGCGACTACATCAATAGCGCTGACGACATTCAGAACGGCGACGTTGTCATTAAATCCAATGGCAAACTGCTCAAGCCCAAGCGTTTGCGTAGCGGCCTGTTCCAGTTCAAAGCTGGCTCCGGTGAAGACCGCGTAATTCTGGACTGTATTACCAGCCTGCAAAACGGTGCCGACTTGCTGTGGATCGAAACCGAGAAACCCCACGTTGGTCAGATCGCTGCCATGGTTAACCGTATTCGCGAAGTGGTACCCAACGCGAAGCTGGTTTACAACAACAGCCCGTCTTTCAACTGGACGCTGAACTTCCGCCAGCAAGTGTTCGACATCATGGAGGGCGAAGGCAAAGACGTATCGGCCTATGACCGCGCCGGCCTGATGGCCGAGAAGTACGACAGCACCGAGCTAGCGCTTATTGCCGATGAGAAAATCCGCACCTTCCAGCGCGACTCATCACGTGAAGCCGGCATTTTCCACCACTTGATCACGCTGCCGACTTACCACACTGCTGCGCTGTCTACCGACACGCTGGCAAAAGGTTACTTCGGTGACGACGGCATGCTGGCCTACGCCGGTGGCGTTCAGCGTCGCGAAATCCGCGAAGGCATCGCAACCGTTAGGCATCAGGATATGGCTGGCTCTAACATCGGCGACGACCACAAAGAGTACTTTGCGGGCGAAGCAGCGCTGAAAGCAGGCGGCAAAGACAACACTATGAACCAGTTCGGCTAATGATGCATTTAGCTGACTGAGTACTAAAGGGGTGACATTTTGTCGCCCCTTTTTTGTTTGGACATTCGTCAGACATCTGACTATTTCCAGGAGGCCCCATGACGACAATCTCCACCCCGGACCTGTGCGACGCCTACGGTGACGACGTACAAGTGGCCGACCCCATATTCCGGCATTTTGGCGGCATCGATAATTTCTACGGCGAGATCACCACAGTTAAATGCTTTGAAGACAACTCCAAAGTTGGTGAGGCATTACGCAGCAAGGGCGAAGACAAAGTGCTCGTTGTCGATGGCGGCGGCTCAACACGCCGATCGCTGCTGGGAGATAAACTGGTACGCATGGCACTGGACAATGGCTGGAAAGGCATTATCGTATACGGCTATATTCGCGACATCGAAGATATTGCGGATATGAGCATTGGCGTAATGGCTTTGGGCAGCATTCCACGTAAAACTGAAAAACGCGGCGAAGGCCGTACTTGCGTCAACCTGCAGTTCGCAGGCCTAAGCTGCCAGCCGGGCAATTTTATCTACGCCGACAAAACTGGCATTATCGTCTCACAAGACGCTCTCACGCTTAGTGCGCTCAACGACAGCGCCGCCTGAGCAACAATTACCGCAAACGCGGACAGATAAGGAGAAGTTATGAAACTCGGAATGATGCTGGGCTACTCTGGCAAAAAAATGACACTACCAATGGAACTAATCAAGCAGGCAGAAAAACTCGGCTTTGATTCAGTTTGGACCGCAGAAGCCTACGGCTCAGACGCCGTCAGCCCCGCCGCCTGGATTCTGGCGCAAACCGAAAAAATGAAGGTCGGCACCTGCATTATGCAAATGCCTGCGCGTACTCCTGCCATGGCCGCCATGACCGCCATCACACTGGACCAATTGTCCGAAGGCCGCTTTCTGGTAGGCCT